>JAUXSL010000046.1 GCA_030679975.1 Actinomycetota bacterium | reverse complement strand
TCACGCCGGAGGTCGCGGGTTCAAATCCCGTCGCTCCCGCAAAATAAAGCAACCGCCTCCTTTTTGGCGGTTGCTTTATTTTATGGCAGTCACAGGTCGGGATTTGAACCCGGCGGGGGTGCCCGATATCGCCAACGGGGGAGATGCTCCCCCGTTGGTCATCCGTTAGGAGGGTGAGGCGCCGGAGAGCGAGCCGTTAGGCTGCTGCCGTAGGCGCGACCCCGTTTAAGGACATAACGGGGCAAGTTTGTGCGCCAGGCGAGCGATGGGGGCTAATCCCGTCGCTCCCGCCAATGTAATGTGCTTACATCATGTGTTATAATCCTTTCTATTATTAGTAAGGAATATACATCATATTATGAAGAATCTTAATCAAAGAGAAGCAAGCATACTTTCAACGCTAAGCGGCAGTGATCGCAAAATATTTTCATTCGATGATGTTTTTGATCTTCTTAAGACATCGAGAAACGGCACGGCTAAGTTTTTGAGCGTCTTAGTTTCTAAGGGCTGGCTGCGATCAATTGAAAAGGGTAAGTACCTAATCATTCCCCTTGAGGCAGGGCCGGAACGAAAGTGGTCTGAAGAAGCGTTTGTTGTCGCTTCACATCTCGTCGATCCCTATGCGATTTCTTATTGGTCGGCTCTAAATTATTGGGGTTTTACCGAGCAGATTCCGCAAACGGTTTTTGTCTCGTCCACCAAGCGAAGATTTAAGCCGGAAACTGAGGCATTGGGCGTTTCTTTCAAGTTTGTTGTGCTGCCGGAAAAGAAGTTTTTCGGCTTCACGAATATTTGGTTCGGCAGCAAAAAGGTTCAAATAACCGACAAAGAAAAGACGATTGTCGATTGCTTGGATCGCTCTGAATATTGCGGCGGGATAATTGAAGCGGCCAAAGGGCTTGTAAACGGCATAGAGGTCGGTATCAATTTGGAAACTTTGACCGCTTATGCCGAGCGTCTGAACAATTCAACTGTTCTTAAGCGTCTTGGTTATCTTTCTGAAGTCTTCGATTTGCCTATACAAGATTTTTCCGACAAGTGGCGAGAAAGAATTGGGTCAGGCTATAGCCTGCTCGACCCCGGCAGAGGTGTTGCGCAAAGCAAGTACTATTCAAAGTGGAATTTACGATTAAACGTTAGCGTGGACGAGCTGACAAATTGGAGAGAGCATAGTTCAGAAATCAAAAAGTTAGTTTACATTGGCTAATGCAAAGTCAACTAAGTCGGGAGTTAGTTGGCATCGCGCCTTTTAGTTGCCGTCTGACTTTCCCAGCTAAAATTTTTTTGAACAAATTTTAATAAAGGCTTTCTTGAAGCTCTGGGCTTGCTCCGAAAAAGTTTTACTCAATATTGTTACGAAGTTAGGTTACTTCGACTTATGTGCTTTAGAAAACTCCGGAAGATCGCCGCAAAGTATCTCGATTCCCTTGTGATAACTCTTGTGGGACCGAATCCCGTCGCTCCCGCAAGTAAGGCGCAGAAAAGGTATCGAAGCCGAGCAGAGGATCAAGACCGAGCTCGAAGAGTCACGACCGGCCGGTCAAGCAGCAAGTAAACGCTAAAGTTGGCTTTGCCGTGCGGGCTGTTTCATCCGGCCGCCTGAGGTTGAGACCGGTTCTGCCCGCCAAGAGCCGGCTAAGGCAAACGCCAAAACGGCGACCGAGACGTTGATGAAGGCGGCTACCAGGTGGGACAGTTGCAAGCCGACCATCGGTATCAGCAAGAAACCGGCCGCCATTGAACCGAAAACCGCGCCCCAGGTATTTATGGCATAGACATCGCCGGCGTTGCGGCCGACCTCCTCGCGGATGTGCGACCAAATCTTAACCACTATGGGGAAATTAGCGCCCATCATGGTCGTCGGCACCAGCAAAAGGCCAAACACCAGGACCATCTGGGCCATGGTAAAGGCCCCGAAAGAGAGTCTTAAGTGATAAAAAATCCGGCCGTAGAGCGGTCCCAAGTTATTGATCGCGTAGAAAATGGCGAGGCCCGAAACCGCGACCCCCAGTTCGAGAAGACCAAAGGCCTGGAAAAGATTTTTATTTCGACCGGCATAGATACCGCCCCAGCGGCTGCCGAGGGCCAAACCGGCCATAAAAGCGGCCACCAAAATACTGAACGAATATGTGGTTGCCCCGATCGTGTTGGTAAGCGCCCGGAACCAAATAACCTCATAGATTAGAGCGGCAGCCCCTGAAGCGCCGCAAGCCCAAAAAATAGCTTTATGCCCGATCTGCTTTCTAGACGGCCCGGGACTAATCTGCTTTATGGGGGCTTTACGGCTGATCTTTTTTTTGGTCTTCAATTTCTTGTCTCACCCCAGTGAGCTTATTTCGCGCCGCTGAGAACTCAATCCGCGGCAAATCGTCAACATTGATCGGGATCGAGGGATCGGCGTTCAAAACGCTCAATTGACCGGGGCCGCCCATAAATCTAAGCCGACCGATATCCTTATAATTACTTTTCAGTTCCGCCTCCAGCTGGGCCGGATCAAGCGGACGATCCGAGTTCGGGATTATAAAGACAATATCACTTGGACCGCTCATCCAGACATAGAGGTTGGGAAAGACCGTGGCCAGGGTCTTGGTGGCCGTCCATATTTCATGCTGGTTTAATAGATAACCGGGCAACCACTGAACAAAAATCCCGTCCTTGGCCAATTTGTTCTTAACGATCTTATAAAACTCTTGGGTGAAAAGATGCGCTTGCGCCTCCGAGGTAGGATAAGACGGCTCAGATATGATGATATCGTACTTTTGCTTGGTCAGTGCGAGATAATGCCGGGCGTCGTCCTCGATTGCCGTTAAGCGCGTGTCATTAAAAAGACCGGGATAAAGAACTGCTTCAACAGCCTCATACACCGCCCGATTAATTTCCACGTTATCCAGCCTCGTCAACCGGTTGTCATCAACGGCCGTCGCCAAGGTCATGCCGGTCCCAAGGCCGATGTTAAGCAACGAACGCGGCTTTTTATGAATGACTCGCGGCAGATAAGCCACGAGTCTTTGCGTGCCGGCGTCGGCGCCCGTAGAGCCTTCAACCCGGCCGCCGTTAACCAAGATCAACTGAGTCCCCTTGGGCAGCCGCTCTTTAAATACCTGGACGCGACCATAGTCGCTTTCCTTATCGAAGACAGTTTTCAATCCGGCTACCGCTTCTTTGAACTGGGCAAATGAGTCATACTTATCGGCCACCCCGTACCCGAAGGCCAGCCCGGGCGGAGCGGCGGAGAACAGCAGCAGCAGTTGGACAGAGAAAAACGCCGGCAGGACAACCCACTTTAACTGGCGAGAGCCGGCGAATACAAACGCCAGAACGGCCAACGAAAGGTTGATCAAGCCGGCCGTTAGGTTTGACCAGCGCAAGCCAAGCATGGGCACAAGGATAAAGCCGGCCGCCATTGTCCCGAGTACGGACCCCCAGGTGTTTATGGCATAGATATCGCCGGCATTGCGACCGATCTCTTTGCGCCTTTCCGACCATATCTTAACCACTATCGGGAAATTGGCGCCCATCAAGATGGTCGGGACCAGCAGTAGAAAGAAAACCAGGGCCATCTGGGCGACGGTAAAACCGCCGAAAGACAGTCTTAATTTATAATAGAGCAGCCCGTAAACCGGCTCCAATCTATTTACTATGTAAAAGACAGCGGTTCCGAAAAGACCGATGCCTAGCTGTAACAGGCCAAAGGCTTTAAAAAGATTTTTACTTCGACCGGCATAGATACCGCCCCAGCGCCCGCCGATCGCCAGTCCGGCTAAAAAGGCGGCCATAAGGATGCTGAAAGAATAGATAGTTCCGCCGATGGTGTTGGTAAGCGCCCGGAACCAAACGACCTCATAAATTAGAGCGGCAACCCCTGAAGCGCCGGAAGCCCAGAATATCGCTTTATAGCCGATCTCTTTGGTAGTGTTCAAGTGAGTTCACTTACAGGTCAAACATCGCTGGCAAAACTTAATAATTGTAGCATCGCCCAAAAATCAAGTCAAGGTGAGGAAGCATCCATGTCAAAGCTCGTTAAAAATGTCCTCTTCCTTAACTCGTTAAAAATGTCCTCTTTTAAGGGGCTGCTCCAATGAGCTG
>JAUXSL010000038.1 GCA_030679975.1 Actinomycetota bacterium | reverse complement strand
GTTTTGTCCGAAAGGTTGAGGGCTAAAAGCTTTGCCTGGTTGTAGCCGCGGCGCCAGGTTTTGCGTCTGGTCAGCGGCACCCATGTTATGAGAAACGCGGCATCCGGGGTTTTGGGCCGCGTTTCTATGAGGGGCGCCAGGTATCGCGCCAGCGCCGGAGCGAGGCTTTTTTGGTTGGCGAACTTATACGTGTGGATAACATCGCGCGCCAAGCTCTCGTAAATCCATGCCGCCCGGGCGCCGTCAAAATTGAGCGGTCGGCCCCGGCAATCCCGGCAATCATCGACAACCGTAGCCGCGGGCTTGCCGCAGTAGCCGCAGATATTCGGGCCGATGGTGGGCAGCAAGCGGGCACAGCGCGGGCAAAAGTCGCCACCCAAAGTCAGCCTTAAGCAACTTGGGCAGCGGGGCGGATAGACCAGTTCGATCAGGGCTGTAGCGTAGGGGCGCATAAAGCCATGCTACTACTACTTAAGTAACTGGGCAACCGATTGCCACAGGGGAATAGTGACAAGGCTCAGTAAAGTGCTGACCAGGATGGCGCCGGAGAGAAAATCGCGGTCCAGATCATATTTATCGCCGATGACAAAGCTCATCAGCGCTATCGGCATTGAAGCTTGAAGGAGAGTTACACCTCTAACGATCGGCGGTAGGTGGAGAGCGGCGCCAAGGGCAAAAGCCAGTGCCGGCATAAGCGCCAGCTTAAGCACGGTTATCGCGCCGACCGCCGCTCGTGAGCGGTCGACTCCGCTGCTTAAGGAGATGCCGATCGACAACATGATCACAGCGACAGTCGAGGCGGCCAACGAATTAATCGCCAGGTCGATAGGGACCGGGAGCCTGGTCCCATAGGCGGCGAAACCGAGAGCCAGGGCGATCAAGTTGGGGGCGGCCAGAGTCAGCCCTTGGCGCCAGGCTTTTTGCGTTCCCCGTCCGTACTTGGAAGCGAAGTATATGCCGACTGTGAAAAGGACGAAGACCGTGCCGAAAATATCATAAAAGACCGCTTTAACCAACTGGGCGCGGCCAAAGAGCGCTTGCGTCAAGGGGTAGCCCAGATACCCGGTATTGCCGATGCCGGAGGTGAGCAGGAACGCCCCGAAAAGCGGGCCTTTAAGGCGCAGAAGCTTGGCTAGACCATAGCCGATGGCTATTCCTGTTAGGCTTAGCGCCATCGCCATCGCCGAGATGGTCAGTAGCGAAGGTGAAAAGGGCGCCCGGCGGGCGGCGGTAAAGATGAGGGCCGGCAAACTGATAAAGATGATGATGTTGTTTAAGGCGTTCCGGTCCTCATACTTAAGAAGGCCGAATCGTCGGCTTAAAGCGCCGAGGCCGATCAGTAAAAAGATGCCGAGGGTCAGGCCGCTAAGACCAAGCATTATTTCCCAAGAGCCGCCGCTAGATTCTTAGCATACGGGGCTTCGACCACGCCGACTTCGGTGATTATGGCGGCAATCAGCCGGTTTGGTGTTACGTCAAAGGCGGGGTTGGCGACCCGGACGCCCGCGGGCGCGATGCGTTTGCCGCGTATCTCGGTGACCTCATGTTCCGCCCGTTCTTCGATGATTATGTGACTGCCGTCCGGGATGGTCGGGTCCACAGTTGAGCTGGGCGCGGCCACGTAAAACGGGATGTTGTGCGCTTGAGCCAGGACCGCGACGGAATATGTGCCGATCTTATTGGCCGCGTCGCCGTTCGCGGCTATCCTATCCGCGCCGACCACGACTTTATCGATTCTGCCTTGCTGCATGAAATAGCCGGCCATGTTATCGGTTATCAGCGTCATCGGGATGCCGGATTTAGTCAGCTCCCAGGAGGTCAGCCGGGCGCCCTGAAGGAGCGGCCTGGTTTCGTCGACGTAAACATGAACCTTTTTTCCCTGGTTCCAAGCGGCGGTGATAACTCCTACGGCGGTGCCGAATCCGGCGCATGCCAGAGCGCCGGCGTTGCAATGCGTCAGGACGCTATCGCCGTCGTCTATTAAAGAGGCGCCGTATTCTCCCAGGCGGGTATTGCGGGCGATATCTTCTTCCTGGATGGCGACGGCCTCGGTCACGAGAGCGGTTTTAAATTCATCAGGTGTCTTGCCGGCATTGGCGTTGGCCACAGCGAGCATGCGGTTGATGCCCCAGAAAAGATTGACGGCTGTCGGCCGGGTGGCGCCGAGCACCGCGGCGGCCTCGCGCACGTGCCGCAATAGTTCATCTGTGGTCGTCGCCGCTGAAGAGACGGCAGCCAAGGCCAGTCCCAGAGCGGCGGTCACGCCGATGGCCGGCGCCCCGCGCACCCGCATGACCTTGATCGCCTCCGCGACTTCCGGGATGGTATCAAGTTCGATAAATTTTTCCGTCCCCGGCAGCAAGGTCTGGTCGATCATCCGCACTCTGCCGTCGGCCCATTCAACCGTTTTCATGGGTTCGAGATTAGCAGATTGGTTGGCAACAAAAAAGAGCGGAGCAACGCCCTGAGGCCGGCCTGTGGCACTGGATTCCGCGTCAAGCATGTCCTCGACTACGATCGGGGACGCGGAATGACTTTGGTTCAGGCCATTGCCGGCGCTGTGAACTGGCTGTTATAGAGCTCAGCGTAAAAGCCGGCCGCTGCCATCAACTCATCGTGCGTACCCTGTTCCACGATGTTGCCGTCATTCATGACGAGAATAAGGTCGGCATCCCTGATGGTGGACAACCTGTGCGCGATGACAAAACTGGTCCGACCGTGCATCAGCTTCTCCGTGGCTTTTTGGATAAGCACTTCAGTTCTGGTATCAACGGAACTGGTGGCCTCGTCAAGAATGAGCATCGGCGGGTCCGCGAGCATGGCGCGGGCGATAGTCAGCAACTGCTTTTCGCCCTGAGAGATGTTGTCCGCCTCTTCGTTAAGCGTCATTTCATAACCGTTCGGCAGCGAATGGATGAAATGGTCGGCATGGGCCGCCTGGGCAGCCGCGATGATGGCTTCATCGGTGCTCCCTAGGTTGCCGTAACCTATGTTCTCCTTGATGGTGCCGTTGAACAGCCATGTGTCTTGCAAAACCATGCCGAACGTTTTTCGTAAATCGGCGCGCCTCAGTTCCCGGATATCGACGCCGTCGATTCTAATGGCGCCCTGATTGACGTCGTAAAAACGCATCAGCAAGTTGACCATGGTGGTTTTGCCCGCGCCGGTCGGCCCGACAATAGCTACTCTTTGGCCAGGCCGTATCTTAGCGCTAAAGCCTTTGATGATGGTTTTGTCTTCGCTGTAGCCGAAGACCACGTTATCGAATTCAACATCGCCGGTTACGGCTGTCAGCTCAACCGGCGTGGCGGTTTCCGGGACCTCTTCTTCCTCGTCGAGGAATTCGAAGACGCGTTCGGCGGCCGCGGCGGTTGACTGGAGTATGTTGGCGATGGTCGCGGCTTGCGATATCGGTTGATTGAATTGGCGCACGTACTGGATAAACGCCTGGATGTCGCCGATTTGCACGGAGCCGTTGATTGCCAGCCAGCCCCCGGTCACGCAGACGCCGACGAACCCGAGGTTTCCAATGAAGAACATGATCGGCATCATCAGGCCGGAGAGGAACTGGGATTTCCAGGCGCTGCTATAGAGCTCGGTGTTGATCGATTGAAATATCTCGATCGAGCGTTTTTCGCCGTTGAAGACCTTCATGACATTGTGACCGGAATACATCTCTTCGATATGGCCGTTGATTTGGCCGAGGGTCTGCTGCTGCTGCAAAAAGTATTTCTGGGATCTCTTCACGATTATGCCGATAAACACGAAACTAAGCGGGAGCATGACGAGTGTCACCAGGGTCATCAGCCAGTTTATCGAGAACATCATAGCGAGAATGCCGATTATCATCGTGACCGAGGTAACCGCCTGCGTCAGGCTTTGGCCAAGCGTCTGGCTGACCAGATCGACATCGTTGGTGACGCGGCTCAAGACATCGCCGTGTGTTCGGGAATCAAAGTACTTAAGCGGCATGCGCTTGATCTTTTCAGCTATGTCCCGGCGCAGATTGTAAGTGGTCTTCTGCGAAACGTCGGTCATTATCCAGCCCTGGATATAGTTGAAAAGCGCGCTTAGCAGATAGAGCGCGATCAGCAGGTAAGCGATGCCCGCGAGACGGTGAAAATCGATTTGGGGGCGCTTGGAAAAGTCGAGCGCCTTGATTTTCTTCAATTTGTCGGCCGGTATCTTTTTAACCAGCGCCGGCGGCGCTTTCTTTATCAGGTCGGCCCCGGTTGTGCCGGCGGGCAACTTCACGCCCTTAGGTAATTTCGCGGTGATCGCGTCGTAGGCTTTCATGTTGGTGTAGTCGTCCACCACTTGGTTTGTCATGTTCCCAAGTATTCTGGGGCTGACGATGGCAAAGGCGGTGCCGGCGATCGCGAAAATCAGGACGACGATTACCGCAACCCGAAACGGCCGCATATAATTAGCGAGCGTCTTCATGGTGCCCTTGAAATCTTTGGCTTTTTCGACGCTGCCGGGCATCATGTGACCGCGGCCTGCGAAGCCGCCGCCCGGCCTTTGCGTCTGCAGAGTTTCTCTCTTCTTATCGCTCATACTCGCTCCAGCTCCAGCTCTTCTTCGGACAATTGCGACAAGGCGATCTCTTTATATATAGGGCAATCTTCCATCAACTCTTTATGCCGGCCCATGCCCACCATTCGGCCTTCGTCCAGGACGATGATCTTATCGGCGTTCATGATAGTGCTTATCCTCTGGGCGACGATCAAGACGGTCGCCTCTTTTATCTCGGCGTGAAGCGCTTCCCTAAGGGCGGCATCCGTCTTAAAATCGAGGGCTGAAAAGCTATCGTCAAATATGTATATCTCCGGTTTTTTGATTATCGCCCGGGCAATCGAGAGACGCTGTTTTTGACCGCCGGAGACGTTCGTGCCGCCTTGCGCGATCGGCGTGGCAAAGCCTTCTTCAAGTTCGTCGATAAACTCCTGGGCCTGGGCTATCCCGGAAGCCCGGCGCATCGCCTCGTCCCCGGCGTCCGGAGCGCCGTACTTTATGTTGCCGGCTATCGTCCCCGAGAAGAGGACCCCTTTTTGCGGGATATAGCCCAACCTGGCGCGCAGGGCCTCTTGTGCCACGATGCGGATGTCGACACCGTCCACGAAAATCCGACCGCCGGTTACGTCATAGAAACGGGGGATAAGATTGATCAGCGTCGATTTCCCACTTCCGGTGCTGCCGATAAAGGCGGTAGTCTCCCCGGGTTCCGCGGTGAATGAGATATTTTCCAGGACCGGTGTGTCGGCGCCGGGGTATGAGAACGTGACGTCCCTAAATTCGACCAGGCCCTTTTGGTCTTCGCTGAATGCCAGCGGGTCGGCGGGGTCATTGATGATCGGTTCGATGGCGAGGACCTCAGCGATACGCTGCCCGGAGACCGAGGCCCGGGGAACCAGAATAAATACGAACGATATCATCAAAAAGGCCATGATCACCTGCATGGAATATTGCATAAACGCGATCATGTCGCCGATCAGCAAATTTCCCGAACCGATCAAGTGAGAGCCGACCCAGATGGTCGTGATCGCCGTTAGGTTGAAGAAGAGCATCATCATCGGCATCATGATCGCCGTTAAACGGTTGACAAAGATACTGACGTTGGTCAAGTCGACATTGGCGCCGTCGAACCTGGCTTCTTCATGCTCCTGGGTATTGAACGCCCTGATCACGCGCAGGCCGGTAAGGTATTGTCTGGTCACCAGGTTGACCCTGTCCATGAGGGTTTGCAGCCGCTTGAACTTCGGGATGGCGACGGCAAAGAGAACCACGATCAACGTCATCATCAACGCGACGACCAGACCCAATATCCAGGTCATAGAAGGGGCCGTCCTGGAGGCCTTGAAAACAGCTCCTACGCCCATAATCGGCCCGTAAAGCGCCAACCTCAATAGCATCACGAAAGCCATCTGTATCTGCTGGACATCGTTTGTCGAGCGCGTTATCAGAGAGGCGGTCGAAAATTTATCGAATTCGGCCAGCGAAAACCGCTCCACTTTATCAAAGACTTTGGCGCGCAAGTCCATGGAAAATCCGGTGGCGACCCGCGCCGCCAGGAAACCGATAGCTACAGTGCAGGCGGCCCCCAGCAGAGCGACTATCAGCATGGCGAATCCGGTTGTGAAAACCAGGCGCGTGTTTGCGCCGACAATGCCTTTGTTCACGATCTTTGCCATATAGTCCGGCAACTGGAGGTCGGCCATTACCTGGCCGAATACAAAAATAAAAATCGCGATTATTTGTAAGGTGTATGGTTTAAGATATTTTGCTAATTTCAGCATCTTGCCTCTTTAGTCGTCGTTCTTCTTACTCCGCTTTAGGTACTCGTGTATTTTTGTGATCAAATGGATCAGTTCCGAGCTGTCCTCGTCCCCGAGATATTCGACGAGACCGCAGATTTTTTTCCAGTAGCTTTTTCTCAAGGTTTCGACCATGGCCGCGCCTGTATCGGACAAGCTGATCAAGGTCACCCGTCGGTCATCCGGCGAGGCCGACCTAACCACCAATTTTTGCTCCTCAAGCGAATTAATGTGGTGCGTAATGGCCGCCAGAGTTACGTTCAGTTTCTTGGCGGCTTCCGAAGGCGTTACGGCCCGGCCGTCATTGAGTGTCGCCAACATCCAGAGAATATACTTCTCGGAGTCTTTAACCCCTGAATCGTCTCTGGCCAAAAACTTTGTCTGTTTTAGGCTTCGCATCGCGCTCTCAAGCCGGCCGGCGCGCTCGGTGATCTGCTGTTTATTCATAATACATATTTACCGCCTAAATCATTTAGTTGGTAAATAATAATCGAGACGATCGCGTTCGTCAAGACTAAAGACGCGAATAAATTTCCAGCATGGCTTTGGCGAGGGCTTCCCGGCTAAACTCGTTTTCCACTCTGGCCTTAGCTTGCGCTCCCAGCTTTTGCCTTAACGCATCATCTTCTAGCAGGCGGTTTATCGCTTGGGCCAGAGCGGCGCTGTCTTTGGGCGGCACGATCAAGCCGGTGACGCCGTCCAAGTTGGCGTAGGGGACGCCGGTCGGCAGGTCGGTGCTGACGACGGGTTTTCCGCAGGCATGGGCTTCCAGCTGGACAAAGCCGAACGCTTCCGAATTGGCTACGGAGGGGAGGACAAAAAGGTCGCAGGCGTGGAAATAGGCGGGCAGCTCGGCGTCGGTCGCCTCTCCCGCAAAGTGGACGCGGTCGCCGATGCCCAGGTCTTTGGCTTGTGCTTTAAGCTCTTCTTCCAGGACGCCGGCGCCGACGATAAGCAGCTGAGCGTCGACAGTCTTCATCGCCTCGATCAGGTATTTGATGCCTTTGTAATAGATCAGTCGTCCCAGGAAGAGAACGAGCGGAGTACCATATTTCCGCCGGACGGCAGCGGCCTTAGCGGCGATTTCACCGGTCGATTGAAACGGCGCGGCATCGATGCCGAACGGTACGACAACGCATTTATCTTTGACCGGTTGAAGCCAGGGGGAGGTCTTTATCATATTGGGGGACGAGACCATTATCACATCCGCTCGCTTCAGAAGCCGCTTGATGATTGGGCCATAGGCGCGCAACAGCGTTTTCTGGCGGACGACATCGCTGTGATAAGTGACGACCAACTTGCCCGGCGAGCCGGCGGCGAGATAAGCTATCTCGCCAAACGGGTTAGGGAAGTGCAGGTGGTAGATGTCGGCCGGCATTCGCTTGAAGGCTCTGTAAAAGCCGGGCGCTACGGGCGCCGAACGGAGCCTGCCCCAACTGGGGATACGTGTCACAGGGACGCCGTTGACGGTTTCCGTTACCTTACGGTGCGCGGTATTGGCGACCAGGACTTCGAGATCGATCTTGCCTCGCAACGATTCGGCGACGTCCTGGACGTGCTTTTCAACGCCGCCGATGAACGGGTAATAAAGTTTGTTGACTTGGAGCACTTTCATGTGGAGATGACGATAGCAAATCGAGAGCAATCAGGGAAGCGGCCCCCCACCCGCGCAATATAAGACCAGGGTTCTTTAATTCGACTTCCAAGACCCCACTATGCCGCCTAATGGCACCATAAAAGATTAAAATCCGCCCGCCCTGATATGGGTGAGGACCGAGTTGAGGGGTCTTTTATCTGAATAGTAAGTGTTTACTGACCAAGCTTTAAGGGTAAAGCATACGCCTACAAAGTATCTGTAAAGGAGGTGACATATGGTTAGAATATTTTGGAAAGGTCTGCCGGGGCTCTTTGTCTGCGCTTTCTTGATCTTGGCCGGCATACCTTTGGCCCTGGCGGAAACCGACAATGTATCGGTCACGGCCGACATGAACAGTTGGATTACCATCTCCGACGCAGCCAATGTAGACTTAGGCAACTTCGATAGAGGCACGGATAGCGGGAATAGCACTGGAACTGCCGAATGGACAGTGGCCACTAACAACACCACCGGCTATAAGCTTGAACTTTCGGCAAGCACAGACGAGGCTTTGCGCAATGACACAAGCCCAACGGTGTACTATTTCAACGATTACAATATGGATTCAACGACCGCGCCGAGTGCATGGAGCGTGGCCGCTTCCGCTGCCGAATTCGGCTATACCGCCAGCGGCAATGACGTAAGCGGGTATAGCGCCGGCACTTTGTATCGCGGCTTTGCCGGCGCCTCAGCCATCCAAATTGCCACGAGCGCTTTGGACACATCGGGAACCGCGACAACCGCGCGATTCCGGGCTCAAGTAGGTTCAAGCAAGTACTTGCGCGAAGGCGGTTACACGGCCACGATTACCGCCACAGCCACTTCTCTCTAACGCCGGCGATTCAACAGTGAAAGATAGGACCCGCGGGGTCCTATCTTTAAAAATTAAGCAAGGGGTACCCGGTTGATTTGGTTTAAGCGTTCGCTTATGCTTTTTATGCTTATATCGCTGCTTACAGCGCCAAGCGCGTCTCAAGCTTATTATTATGAGGATTACTCCGACGCGCCGGTGCTTAATGTCTTTGAATTATCCCCTAACGTGACTGAGCTCGTAATGATGCCGGATCAGACCCGCACGGTCAGCCTGCGTTTTCGTAATATGACGGCTAAACGGTATGGCTTTAAGATAACAACCACCAGTTTTGAGGGAACCAATGATAAGCAGATCGCTTGGCGACCGAGATATGAGCGAAGCTGGTTGCGCCCCGAGATCAGGCGTTTCAAACTAAAGAGCAACCGGGCCATCCGTTTTGCCACCCGGATAGTCTCCCCGCATAACCCACCGGCAGGCGGCCACTATGAACTCTTGTTTGTCAGTAATATCCCCAAACCGGTGCGCAAAATGAAACGTGGCTCGGCGGCGCTTAAGGGCATCTCCCGTTTGGGGGCGATTTTCTATATCACGGTTCCCACTGGACGAATGACCAGCCGCGTTAAATTAATAACATTTAAAACCGATAGACGTTTTTACTCTCGCGGCCCGGTTCGATTTAACGTCGCCTTGAGAAACAAAGGCAACGTTCACAGCCGCCTTGACGGCAACATCACTGTTGTAAATTCGCTAACAAATAGTCCAGTGGGACAGATCAAGTTAAATGGAATTATTGTTCTGCCAAACTCTAATAAATCGGCTTCTTTTCGCCTGCCGCTCAAGCGACCGATAGGCCCATATAGAGCCACACTTTGGTTAAGAGATGCGCGAACCGGGCGTATAATAACCGGCAAGACAAGATTCTACGGTCTACCGTGGCAAGCCGCTGTCTGGACAATAGCGGTCGGACTCGCGCTCATCGGCGCTTGGAGCAAACTAAAGCAATACCGTTTAGTAAAAATATCCGACTTGCCGCCTGACGGCTCCGGGCTTCCTTAATTTCGTGAAGCTAAGCGGGATCGACCGCTTCCCGTCGCTCGCTTTATCCCGCCGGGCCCCACCCCGCTGACACTTAGACGGCTGAACCGATTTCCGACACTTTGATGTCAATTGACGTCGAGTCCTTTCTATTTTTTTGTGCGTTCGGACTCCGCACCGTGTTCTTAGTGAACGTAGACGCGACCAACAAACCCCGCCGATCGCGCTTTTTGTAGCTTCCTCGTTCGCGGAAGCCGGTCGATTATTTGGATATCTTATTACGC
>JAUXSL010000035.1 GCA_030679975.1 Actinomycetota bacterium | reverse complement strand
CTGGCCGTCACTTTTATCTTCACCTCCATCGCCTTGGTCTTAAGCCTTTAATTAGTTCCCTGCTTCTTCTTGCTATCGGACCTATTTTGCCTTTATCATTAGGCCAAGCAGTCATTTGGTTGGAGGGAAGAATCAACAGGTTGTCGACTTATCGGTCAAGGCGGGTCTTACTTGTTCCGGCTCTCGCCCTGCTCCTGATCTTATCTTTGTCCGCCTGCGGGCCGGCTAAACGCCCGGCCGGGAAGGGCGCGTCTCCCAGGTATGGCGGTACAATAAACTATTTTCTTGGCGAACCGGTTGCTATCGACCCGGCTTTTGTCACCGAAGGCGAGGGCGCGGAGGTGGTTAAACAGCTCTTTGACGGCCTCGTTGACTACGACCCGAAAACTCTGGCCTTAAAGCCGGCCGTCGCTCGGCGGTGGCGGTCCAACAAAGCCGGCAGTGTGTGGACTTTTTGGCTTCGTCGCGGGGTCCGGTTCCACAATGGACGGGAAGTGACGGCGGGCGATTTTATCTATGCCTGGGAGAGGGTCGCGGCCAAGAAAACCGGCTCGGAAGTCGCTTATCATCTGGCGCCGATAAAAGGCTTTGACCAAATGCAAGCAGGCCGGGCCGCCCATCTATCAGGGTTGAGCGCCGTCGGAAAGTATACTTTGAAGGTCAAGCTCAATTACCCGTTCGCGGATTTTCCAGTGACTTTAGGCCATCCAGTCTTCTCGCCGGTACCAAAGGAAGCGGTGGCTAGGGTTAAGCTTAAATACGGCGACAGGCCGGTCGGCAACGGTCCCTTTGCTATGGATGGGGCGTGGCGTCATGAACAGGGCATCTCTTTAAAGCGGTTCAAGCGTTATTACGCCGCTAAGCCGTATCTTGACGGCATTAATTTCAAGATATACAACAACGGGCAAGCCGGATTCTTAGATTTCGCCGGCGGCGGCCTCGATTATGCGCCTATCCCGCAAGGGCAGATAAAAGCGACTGTGACTCAATTCGGGTCGAACGCGATTGTCGGGCGGCCGCAGCTGGCCCTTAATTTCTTCGGTCTTAACCTGCGCAAAGCGCCGTTTAAGGGAAAGGTGAAACTGGGGCAGGCTATAAACTATGCCATAAACCGGAACGCCATCGCCACAAATATATATGAGGGCGCCTATCTGCCGGCCGGGGGCATAGTCCCGCCGGCCATCCAGGATTACAAGCGGCCATCCGATGCCTACGCTTATTCACCGGCTAAGGCTAAGCGCTTGCTAAAAGAGGCGGGCTATCCGGGCGGTAAGGGGTTGCCGACGCTGAAACTTATCTATGGCGCCGGTCGCGGTTACGAAGAGCCCGCCCAGGCGGTCCAGGAAAATCTGCGCTCGCTCGGTGTCAACGTGGAACTTGTGGGCTTGGAATTCGGCGCGTTTATCGAGGCGATGGGCAAAGGCGATATGTCTATCTTCGCCGCCAGCTGGCAGGCCGATTATCCGCTTCGCGATACCTTTCTCTATCCGCTGTTTTATTCAAAGAGCGGCGACAACATGGTCGGGTTTGCCGATAAGAAGATAGACAGCCTGCTGCTTGAGGCTAGGAAAGAGCCGGATGCCGCCAAGCGGCGACGGCTATACGATCGGGTGGAAGTCGACGTGCTGAAGAAAGCGCCGATCGTCCCGTTTGCTTATGTCGGTACCAGCGTCGTCCATTCCTCGCGGGTCAAAGGATTTGTCCGGACAGGCTTGGACTACACGCCTTTAGAGCGCGTGTGGTTGACAAAAGACTAAGGAAAGCCCGTGTTTGCCTATTGCTTTCGGCGGCTGCTCGCAGTGGCGCCTATTCTGATCGGCGTCACCCTGCTCTTATTTATTCTTCTCCAGGTTTTGCCGGGCGATCCGGCCAGAATGCTGACCGGATATCGGACACCGAGCCCGCAAGCCTTAAGTAACCTACAGGGACGGATGGGGACAAAAGCGTCTCTTGTGGGGCAATATGCGAACTATTTGCTGGCTTTGAGCCGGGGCGACCTCGGCAGGTCGTACAGGACCCAGCGGCCGGTGGTAGCGATAATCGGCGAGACCTTGCCGAATTCATTGGCCTTGGCCGCACTGGCGCTATCGATAGAGATGTTGATAGGCGTTCCGGCCGGAGCTCTGGCCGCGATTAAGCGCGGGTCTCTCTTCGACCGCGGCTCCATGGTGGCGTCGACATTGCTGGCGGCTACGCCGGTTTTTGCCCTTGGCCTTCTTTTCCAACTGGTCCTGGGTGTCCGTCTCAAGTGGTTGCCGGTGACAGGCGCCGGGAGCTTTAGTTCATATCTGATGCCGGCCTTGGTCATGGCGCTGATAGCCGCCGCTTATCTGGTCCGGGTGGTGCGGAGCAGTCTTCTGGATGTCCTCGCTAAGGATTACATCACCGCGGCCCGCGCCAACGGCTTAAGCGAGCGGCGGGTTTTGCTGGTCCACGGGCTGAAAAACGCGCTGGCGCCGATCATCGCTGTCGCCGGAGTCCATTTCGGGTTCTTGATCGGCAGCGCCGTCGCCACCGAAGTCGTCTTTAATTGGCCCGGCATCGGCCGTCAATTATTTGCCGCCGTCATGGAACGGGACCGCCCGGTGGTTATCGGCGTGACTTTGGTGATGGCGACTATCTTTCTCTTAGTCAACCTGATCGTCGACATCTCACAAGCCTGGGTCAATCCCAGGGTGAGAGAAGAGGGATAAGAATGCTCTCGTCCCGCAAACTCCAAATCGGCCTCATTATCGCCGCCGCCTTGTTCCTGTTGGCTGCCGGCGCGGATGTCGTCAGCCCGTATGATCCGCTCAGTCAGGATTATAAAGCGGTGCTTGCCGGCCCGAGTCCGGCGCATCCGCTGGGGACCGATTCTCTCGGACGCGACAATCTTGCCCGCCTGGCCCATGGCGCCCGCGTATCATTAGCGGTGGCTGTGGCGGCGACGGCTTTGATGATAGTTGTCGGTCTGCCGCTCGGCGCCGCGGCCGGGTATTTTGGCGGGCTGCCGGACTCGGTGATTATGCGCGTTGCCGACGTGTTCCTGGCTTTCCCTTTTGCTCTTGGCGCGATTGCCCTGATGGCGGTGGTCGGGCCGGGCTCGGGTAATGTCCTTATCGCTTTGGCGCTTTTTGGCTGGCCGCAAATAGCTCGTGTCACCAGGGCTCAAGTAATGAATGAAGCGGCTAAGGATTACGTGGCCGCGGTCAAGGTCGCCGGGGGTTCTGCCTGGTATATCATCCGGCGCCACCTGCTGCCGAATGCCGTCGGTCCGGTCGCCGTATTTAGCTTGACGGGGTTGAGCACGGCTTTGCTGACGGAGGCTACCTTAAGCTTTCTTGGCATCGGTATCCAGCTTCCCCATCCCGCCTGGGGTTCGATGCTTGCCGATGCCGTCGGTCGGCTAACTGTCGCCCCCTGGCTTATTTTTGGCCCGGGCGCCGCGGTTGTCTTGGCGTGTCTGGGATTTAATCTGCTGGGCGAGGGTCTCCATGAGTCGCTTGACGTCGATGGATAAAAGGGCCCCCGGCGCCGGGGCGCTTTTGGAGCTAAGCTCTTTGACCTTGTGGCCGCCCGGCGATGACGGCCGCAGGATTGTTACGGAGATCGAGCTCGCCATCGCGCCGGGGCGGACGACGGCCCTGGTCGGTCAATCAGGCGCGGGCAAGACCTCCCTGGCTTTGGCGATGATGGGACTTTGGCCCGGCCGGAAAACGGGCCGCGTCTACTTTGACGGGGAAGAGCCGGGGATATCGTCCGGTTGCGACTGGCGGCTTCTTCGCGGCCGGGCATTAGTCTTGATGATGCAAGATCCGACCGCCTCGCTAAACCCGGTTCTTACGATCGGCTACCAGCTGCGCGAAATTCTTAAGGGCAGGCGCGGTCTGGCTAAAGGGGCCGCTAAAGTCGAGGCGTTGGCCTGGCTGGAAAGAGTGGGCCTGGCGCCGGCCCGGGAGATATCGCGGCTCTATGTCCACCAGTTAAGCGGCGGCATGGCGCAGAGGGCGGCGCTGGCTATGGCCTTAGTCTGCGAGCCGCGCGTTCTCATCGCCGACGAACCGTTTTCCGCCCTCGATCCCGAGACCGCCGCTGATCAGATAGAACTGCTTAAAGAATATCGCGCCCGCCTGGGATTTTCTTTACTGTTGATAACTCATGACTTGAGGCTTGCCCGCGACCTGGCGGACGATGTAGTCGTCTTAAAGGATGGGCTGATCGTTGAGGCCGGCGAGGCCAAAGCCGTCTTTGCCGGACCCAGGGCCGAGTATACGGCGGACCTGCTGGCCGCGGCCGGTTTGGTTGAGCAGGCGCGGGTTTAGAGGGATGACCGAACCTCTTTTGGTCTTCAATAAAGTCACTAAGGAATATCGACGCCGGCAGCCCGGCTTGCACCGACCGGTTTCATTTAAAGCCGTCGATTGCCTGGATATGGATGTTTACCCGGGTGAACTACTATCGATAACAGGGCGCAGCGGGGCCGGCAAGTCAACGGTCGCCCAATTGATGGTCGGCTTGACCGCGCCGACTTCCGGGTCGATCACTTTCGCCGGCCAAACGCTAAACCATCGCCGGCCGGTCGGCAAACTGGCCGGGCGGCGCCAGATCGTCTTTCAGAACCCGTACCGGTCTTTAAGCCCCCGCCTGACGGTCGGGGAGATCGTTATCGAGCCGGCGCTGATCATCGGGCTGTCCGCGGCCGCGCCGGTCCTGCTGGAGCGGGTCGGGTTATCGCCGGAGATTATCTCCCGCTACCCTTCACAACTGAGCGCGGGCCAGCGTCAGCGTGTCGCCCTCGCCAGGGCTTTATCGACTGACCCGGATTTGCTGGTTCTGGATGAGCCCTCTTCGTCCCTCGACCCGATAGCCGCCGCCGGCATCAACCGGGTCATCATGGGGCTCATACCTAAGATGGCGGTCGTCTTAATTAGCCACGACCCGGCCGCGCGCCGGACCGCCGATCGCGCGATAGTTATTGCCGGCGGCCGCCTTTTTTCTTAAGCCTTCCTCTTACTCAACCGATATAGGTAGAGAAGTTACGAAGCCCCATTGTCGGTCCGGAGGATTTCTTGGTTACTGTTATCGTGGCTCACGAACGTCGGCTGATGCGACAGGCATTAGCAAAGATCCTGACTCTACAAAACCAGATATCGGTTGTCGGCGATGCCGCCAGCGGACCTGATGCTGTCGCCAAGGCCGAAGAACTTATGCCGGATGTCATTGTGGTCGATTCCGTTCTCCCCGGTCTAAACGGGATGCTGGGCAGGGAGAAAAGCCAAAGAGACAGGCCTGAAGTCGTCGTCTTTCCCAGCCGCGAAAAGGGTGATGACGACAGTACGTTCAATCATCTCACCTATGATGATGATATCAATGATTTGGTCGAAGCCGTGCTGGGCGCCGCCGGTCACGCGGCCGGAGAGGAGACGCGGTCTCTAACCCGGACGGCGCTGTCCAAGTTGACCAAGCGGGAACAGCAGGTTCTGCCGCTGCTGGCTGACGGGTTATCCAACAAACAGATCGCCCAGCGTATGACCATCACCGAGCGAACGGTCAAATATCATATCAGCAATATCCTGCGAAAACTCGATATCTTCTCCCGCACCGAAGCCGCTGTTGCCTTTCTGAGAAACAGCTTAAACGAAAGCTGACCGCCCGAGATACTATTTTACGTCCAGTTGATATATAATCTTGACCGCTGATCAAACATCCAATATCTATTGTTTAGCAGGTCCGAGTGGCGGAATTGGTAGACGCGCAAGGTTGAGGGCCTTGTGGGCGCAAGCCTGTGGGGGTTCAAATCCCCCCTCGGACACAAGAGCTAAATAATCCTTTGGGATTATTTAGCTCTTGTGTTTTATGGCGGGGGATTTGAACCGCTGTAGGGGTTATATTTTTGCGGGGAAAGCAGGATTTCCCCGCAATCCAGCGCCAGGGAAAAGGGGATACCAGGGGTAAAACCGTGGGTTTTGCCCCTGGAGAGCGAGCCGTTAGGCGTCCGGTGGACGGCGTAGGCGCGCCCTGTGCGCCAGGCGAGGGACGTGAAAATCCCCCCTCGGACACAGATCAAGACGCCTTTTTCTCCTCTTCATTTGGCGGCCTCGGCAGCTTCACCCGCCACTGTGTCTTACGGGCTAGGTAAATGAGAAAACCGAGCGTAATAAAGAGGAAAAGGTGATGCGGTTCAAGCGGGCCCGAAAACTTGTAGCCTAGAAGGTCTTCCATGATCACCGCCGCGATCGTGTGACCGACGAACATAAGAACGAACGCGATGGTTAAGACGAGGAGTATCGGATTCGAGTTACGACGGTATCGTTGCCAAAAGATGTACACCGCGTATAAAAACATACCCCCCATGAACAGTTCGACTATGAATTCAATAACCGATACGGTCAACTTCATAATACTACTATCCCCAAAAACCTATATGTTACGATTTGACCGGCA
>JAUXSL010000034.1 GCA_030679975.1 Actinomycetota bacterium | reverse complement strand
ATCGATAATGCACAGATGACATTGCTTTGTGTGCAAGTCGATTCCGCAGTAGTACAATGTTTCCATAGCGACCTCCTTGTTGCTTGGTTTGCAGATACAAACAATTTAGCACTCGTGAGGTCGCTCTCAATAATTATCAAGTCGTTGCAGCGGACATTTTGCGCCGGCCCATATAGCGGCGGGTGAGTCTAGATTCCGCCATCATGAAAGCTGACCGGCCACACCCGCCATCTTGCGCTTTATCCGCTGCAAGGCGTTGTCGACCGCTTTCGCCCCGCACTTAAGGTCTTGGGCTATTTCGCGATATGACTTGCCGCTGATGTAGGCGAGCAGGACTGTCGACTCCAGAGGGGTGAGGCGGCCTTCGGTGATCTCGCGGACATATCTGACTCTCTCGGCCGCCAAAACAGTTTCAACAGGATCGGCCGCCCGCCGGCCGCTCAAGAGCGCCTCGCCGTCGAGTGAAACATACGAATTCAAGGGGATGTGTTTTTGACGGCTGGCAGTCTTGATCGCCGTTATCAGCTGCCTGGTTATGCACATCTCCGCGAAAGCCCGAAACGATACGTTAAGCTCCGGGTCGAAATCCCGAACAGCCTTAAACAAGCCGATCATCCCCTCCTGGATAAGGTCGTCGCGATCGGCGCCGATTAAAAAGTAAGGGCGGGCCCTCATTTTGACCAGGCTTTTGTGTCGCTTCATCAAAGCCTCGAGCGCGGCTTGATCGCCGGCGCGCGCGGATAATATCAGTTCGATATCGGTTGCCGGCTCAGACACGCGCGACCGCCCGGTTTAAATCAGCTAATTCTTGGCGGGACAGCTGCCTCGTCTGCCCCGGCTTTAAATCGGCCAGCTTAATGGGACCGATAGCTATCCGCTTCAGACTCAAAACATGATGGCCGACCGCCTGGCACATCCGGCGTATCTGCCGTTTGCGTCCTTCGCCGATGGTTATCTCCAGCGTCGCTTTGCCGATCCCCCGGTCGATTATGCGCACGGTGGCCGGCTGAGTTTTACCGTCTTCCAGGTCGACTCCCTGCCGCAACTTCCAGATAGCGTCGGTATTCGGCAAGCCCCGGACGACAACCACATAAGTCTTGGGCACCTTATGTTTCGGATGGGTTAGATAATAAGCCAGATCGCCGTCGTCGGTCATGATTAAGAGCCCTTCCGAATTCAGGTCGAGCCGGCCCACGGGAAAGAGGCCGGCTGCGCCCTCCGGGAGCAACTTCATGACGGTCGGCCGGCCGAAAGGATCGACAACCGTGGTCAAATAGCCAAGGGGTTTATTTAGCAACAGGTAGTTTCTTTGGGCGCCCGGGTTGATGGGCTTGCCCATTACTTCGATGGTGCTGGTGCCGGGATCGACTTTGACGCCCAACTCCCGCACCACTTGGCCGTCGACCCGGACCAGCCCGCGCAATATCAGCTCTTCCGAGCGCCGCCGCGAAGCGACGCCCGCCCGGGCCATGACTTTATGTAAGCGTTCGGTTGTCATCGTCGTAAGCTGTTCACTGGATTCCCGCTTTCGCGGGAATGACATTATGTCGCGCCTTCTTCGTCCAACCCCGCCTCGATCTCGCCGCGCGCCATCGGATCGGGTTCGAATTCCGCCAACGGCGGCAAGTCTTTCAAGGAATTAAGGCCAAATTTTTCCAGGAACAATATACTGGTCCCGTACAGGATGGGCGAGCCGGGACTCTTCTCCCGACCCATTTCTTTAATTAATCCCTTGGCCAGCAAAGAAGCGACCGCGCCGTCGGAATTGACCCCCCGGATGCCGCCGATAGAGACCTTGGTTATCGGCTGTTTATAACCGATAATCGCCAGCGTCTCCAGCGTCGCTTTTGTCAACCGCCGACTGTCCCAGCTGATGACCAGCTTTTCAATATACGGGGCATGACCTGGGTGGGTATAAAGCCGCCAACCGCCGGCCACCCGGCGCAGTTGGATGCCGCGGTCGCCGCGCCGGAAATCATCGGCCAGTTCTTCCAGACCCTCCTTGACCTCCGCTTCCGATTTTTCCACGACCGCCGCCGCCCGGGCGAGGGACAACGGCTCGTCACAGACGAATAATAGAGATTCAAGAATACTTTTTATATTGTGGTCAACCATTAATTGATCTTTGACTTAATGATCTCAATGTCACCGAAGACATCCGTCTGCCTGATGTCGATGAGACCGCATTTGTACAGTTCGAGCAGAGCCAGGAAGGTGACGACGACATCGGACCGTTTGCCTTCCTTCGTCAACTCTTTAAAAAACAAGCGTTTGGCCCGGCCTAAAAGCGTTATTACCTCTTCAAGTTTGGCCTCGACGCTGATCTTTATGGTAGCAATGTGGTTCGAGTCAATCAAGCGAATACGCTCGCGATCGAGGAGGTCGCGCATTAAAACGCCGAACTCCTGAACGTCTATGCCGGCTAAAAAATCCGGCAGGAGCTGATCGAATTGCGGCTCCAGCGCCGCTTGCCGGGTAAAAAAATGGCGCTCCGCCGTGAGGCGGCTTTCCAGGGCAAGCCCGGCATTCTTGAACTTGCGATACTCTATCAACCGCCCGATCAACAGTTGTCGCTGCTCGAAAGCGGTCATCGTATCGTCTTCTTCGATCCGCCGCGGTCGGGGCAAAAGACCGGCGGACTTTATCTCCAGCAAAGTCGCGGCGACCAGCACAAACTCGCTGGCTATTTCCAAATCGAGCTGGCGCATCTCGTCCAGGTAGCCCAGGTACTCTTCGGCTATCTGAGCCACGGAGATATCGTATATGTTTACCTTATGCCGGGAAATAAGGCTCAGGAGCAGGTCAAATGGGCCTTCAAAAACCTCTAGTTTTACTTGGTACGGCATATATGCATCCTGGCCCGGACCTCTCCCAAGGTCTCGGCGGCGATCCGGCGCGCCCGGCCGGCGCCGTCCTGAAGGACTTCCTCGGCCAACTCGGGACGCTCCGACAAATCGAGGCGGCGCCCGCGAAAGTCGGCCAAAGCTTCACTTATCGAGGCGGCTAGAAGTTTCTTGCAATCCGTGCAACCGATTACCGCTTCCCGGCATTCCGTTTCTACCTTCTTGAGCTCGTGGGCGGTGAATATCCCGTGCACGGCAAAGACACTGCAGACATCCGGGTGGCCCGGGTCGGAGCGCCTCACCCGCGCCGGGTCGGTTACCATCTTTTGGACTTTTCTGTATATCTCATCCGGTTCATCGGTCAGAAAAATCGCGTTATTATATGATTTGCTCATCTTGCGACCGTCCGTGCCGGGCATCCGCTTGCCTTTGGATAGTATCGCCTGTGGTTCCGTCAGATAGTCTCCGTAGAGAGAGTTAAATCGCCGGGCGATTTCGCGCGACAGCTCCAAGTGGGGCAGCTGGTCTTCCCCGACCGGCACGAGATCGCCGTGGACTATCAATATATCTGCCGCTTGCAAGACCGGATAACCGAGAAAACCGTAGGTCGTGATCTCCCTATTCTTCAACTCGACCAGCTGTTCTTTGTAGGTGGGGTTTCGCTCCAACCAGGCCAGCGGCGTCAACATACCGAGGTATAGCGCAAGCTCAGCCACCTCGGGCACGTCGGATTGACGATAAATAACGCTTTTTTCCGGGTCGAGGCCAAAAGCCAACCAGTCCAGAACCATTTCGTAGCTGAAGTCGATCAACTTGGTGGTATCGGCGTAATCGGTAGTGAGCGCGTGCCAGTCGGCAACGAAGAAATGGCATTCATACTTTGATTGCAAGTCCAGCATATTCTGCAAATTACCGACCATGTGGCCGAGATGGAGCCGCCCTGTCGGGCGATAGCCTGTCAAGACTCGTTTCAAATGGACCCCCCGCTACTTAAGCCAAGAACAGATGTTGGAAAAACTTTATAAATGGTTCAAACAGCCCGAACAGACGGCCCGGGAAGAAGTAGACGGAAATGAAGATTATGGCTATCCCATAGCCTTCGATAGCGTGGTAGTGTTTGAGCATCGGCGCCGGCAATAACGCCGAGACCAGACGCGAGCCGTCCAAAGGCGGCAGTGGCAGCAGGTTGAAGACCCCGAGAACAATATTTATCTGAGCCGTCATCAGGACCAGGATGCCCAGCAAGTCGCCGATGCCACCCCCCTGTCCCGATATCGTGACCACCTGAAACTTGATAAGCAGACCGAACAGCGCGGCCAGACTAAAATTGGTCGCCGGACCGGCCAAGCTGACCAGCACCATATCCCACCGGGGCCGCTTAAAATGACGGCTGTCGACGGGGACCGGTTTGCCCCAGCCAAAGCGGAAGATCACGAATAGCAATGTGCCTATCGGATCCAGATGACGGAGAGGATTAAGACTAAGTCGCCCCTGCTCTTTGGCGGTCGGGTCACCCAACATGTTCGCCACAGCCCCGTGGGCGTATTCATGGAACGTCACGGCGATCAGCACCGCCGGCGCCAATATCAAGAAACTCAAAAGCCAGTTTGTTATGGTGTTCAAGCTTAGAATATTTGCAATCATAGCTAGTTATTGTAACATACAAAAAAGTGTCAGCTACCAAGCGAACCCTCATCAGTCTGCTCGTTATTACCCTCCTGGCCGGCGGCTGCCGGGCCTCGGCCCGGACGGCTGAAACCGGCCGTCTGACGATCATCTCCGAGCCGGCCTCCGGCGCCGACATCTATTTAAACAACGCTAAGCAAACGCTTAAGACAAATGCTTTTTTTACCCTAAAGCCCGGCGTCTACGAGGTAAAATTAGTCAAGCCCGGAATCACCGCGGACGAGCCGCTTATCGGCGAAGCCACAGTGCGCGTCAAGGCCGATCAACCCAGCCGCGTCGCCATCGACTTAAGCAATATGAAGATCGTCCCGGCATCAGTGGTTAGACCTCTCCAACCTGAAAGCCAGGCCCAAAAAGCTATTCTTGACTATTACGCCGCCCTGCAAGCCAAGGACTGGCCGAAGGCTTTCACGTATTTCAGCCGCCGGGGCAAAGCGGCGAAGGGACAGTTTTGGCGGTTTTCCAAGACAGCTCGAGAGATCGCCTCGGTCAAAGTAGTCGACTTAAAGGTTGAAAGCTCCGACCCGACCAGATCCATAGAGATTAACCGGGCCGCCATCGAAGTTATGAAAGTGCCCACAACAAAAGAACCCGCCCCCCGGGCGCAGCCGGTTGAAGTTCTAATAACCACGATTGATGAGTTGGGTGGATTGGGCCTGCCAAAGATCGAGTCGATCGTCGACTCGACAGACGCGCTTTAGTGGCTTATCTTCACCGGGCCGCTGCTGTAACGGCGGGATAAGCTCACCCCGTCATTAGCCACGGCGTATACATAATAGAGGCCGGCCGGGACCTTCGAGGTCCGCCAAACATAGCTATTGGTCCCCTGTATCTGCGGTAGGTCGGCCGCTATCAAGTTACCGTTAAAGCCGCTGCGGTTCTTGTCATAGTACAAACCGACCCTGGTCGGCCGGGGCGCCTTGCGGGCGTCGCGCCATTTAATGGTAAACCTCTTATTGCCGCTATCGTCGGCTTGCAAGTGGATATAGTCGACATAGAATCGCCACTGCGCCTGCCACTCAAGGGGGTCGAATCGGAAGTCCTTCATCATCCCCTTCCAGCCGATCGAACCGCCGTCGATCCCGGCTTTCTTAAGATCTATCGAATACTCCTGCCAGCTCGGATATGTGACGATATCGTTGACTGTTTGAAACAAGCTTATGGTGTCATGGTTCGGAGACCAGATGACGCGGCTCATAGTGCCGGCGCCGTAATCGAACGGGCCGTCATATCGGAATCTGAAGGTCAATCGGTGGTATTTATCGGTATCGATCGGCTTGGATACGCGCAAGTGGAAATAACTATCGCCGTTGGTAGGATTACCCGCCATGACGCCGCCTGAAAAACTGACGTCCCTGACCCCGTCCCAATACCAGACATCCGTCCTCTGGCCCATGTCCCACGGATCGCCGGTGACCACCGTCGCGTAATCTTCCCCACCCTTTTCGTCCGGGTCCAGGATCTCCAAGAGCGGTGTCCGGTTAATGACGACCGGCTTTGAATAGACTCCGGGGGAGCCGGGCTTATCGATGTAGAAATAGTATGAGCCGGGTTGATATGCCGACGGATCCCACATATAGGAATTATTGCCGCGGCTGTCTACCGTACCGAGCAGCTGCATATTGTCGTTAGCCGGGTCGGTGTCGGTATCCAAATATACGTCAACTGTGCCGCGCGGCCTTTGATCGGTCCACGCCAGCTCGACTCGTCGGCCGGCCTGCTTGTACAGCCTCATCCAGTCGATCTTGAAATCGACGCCGGCCAGCGTTGTCGGGTCGAATCGCAAGCCGATCGGCTGTCCGGTCCACTTGCCGCTCAACGTCGGGTCGATGATATAAGTGTGCCAGCCCGGGTCGGTGTGAAAGGTCGCGACACCAAAGTTAGTCCACCTCTGATCGTAGAACCAGAATAATTGGGCTGAACCGGTACGGCTGGCGTAAAGTCTGATACTGAAACGGTTGTACTTCTTGGTATCGATACGATTGATGAAGCCGTCCCGGCCGTTAAAGACGACCCCCTCGTACCCGGGGAAGAGCGGGTGGAGGGCCGGGTCGTTACCGGTCGTCCGAGCTGAGAATATCCCGCCGTTGAAGTTAACATTCGCCAATTGGTTCATGTACTGACCGTAAGAGAGATCGGTATATCTGTTCATGTCCCACGGGTCGGCGAAACGGACGGTGGCAAAATCGTTACTTTCGGGAATCACCACTTCCGGAACCGGCTTGGTAATGTTTATTTCGCCGGCCGCCGAAGCTGTGCTTAAGAACGCCCACAGCAACAGCCCTAAGGTAAGGGCAGCTAGATATAGCTTTGAAGTGTACCTTAAATTTGGCATCGACAACTTTTGGCTGATTTGTTGATATGTTTAATTATCGGCCAAAAGTAAGTATGCCTTAAGCAGCGCGCCTGCTTGTCTTGAGTCTGGTCTTAAACCACCATGAGGTTATTTCGATCACCTGCTCCATCTGGTCGGGAGTGGAAAAGAGATGGTCCGCCGCGGCGATCATCTCCAGGCGCTTGTCGCCCTGGAGCGATTCATAAAAGAGCGTTGAGCCGGCCAGCAACGGATCGAACTCCCCCTGGATTATGAGGATAGGAAGATTAAACATCGGTCCGTAGTCGATTATCCCATCGGTGCGCGGGCCGCGAAGGACCAGCGCTTTGACACGCGCGTCCGCTAATGCCTCCATCAAGGCCACCAACCCGCCGGAGCTGGCGCCGTTGACCCCGACGGCGTCCGGGTCGATATCGTCCGCGTCCACAACATAATCTATTGCCGACCTTAAATCGTCGACTTGTCGCTCGATCGTCGCGTCGCTCTTGACCCCCTGGCTGTCACCATGGCCTGTGAAATCAATTAAGAACGTCGCCAGGCCGATAGCGCGCAGACGGTCGGCGACAGCCTGACCGCGCGGGCTATCTTTACCACTATCGAAGCCATGGGCAAAAACGACCGCCGGAAAAGGCGGGGCGCCGAGTTCCGGCAGTTCCAATCGACCCGCCAGGGTAATACCGGCTTGATTTTTGAATCTGACCTCCGTCATGATATGGAGATACCCTATGAATAGCCTTTTGACCCGCGAATGTATAAAATAGTCATGACAATTATTGTTTTGACCCCATAAGGGCGATTGGCTCAGCCTGGTTAGAGCGCACGGTTCACATCCGTGAGGTCACTGGTTCAAATCCAGTATCGCCCACAGCGCGGCTTCGCTGCGCCGAGAGCCGAGAAATGTACGCTCCCCTTGCGGCTGTTCACTCCTGTACTAAAGTCCACCACAAGAAACCTCCCAGCGTGCCGATACTGACACTATGAGGTTTGTAAAAACGTTATTGCTGTCCGGCAAATCGATTGTCGCCGCGCTTATCGTCGCGGCCGCGTTGCTTACCGTCATGGCCTCTCCCGCGATAGCGTCGCCAAGCGCCAACGAAAAACTCCTTCTCGGGCTGGTTAATGACCAAAGAGCGGCGCAAGGCTTACCGTTGCTGAGATTTGGCTCGCGGTTAGCCCTGGCTGCCAGACATCATAGCCAAGACATGATCGACAATGGCTATTTTGCTCACTCTTCACCAACCGGCGAAACATTAGTCGATCGTCTGAAGGGCAGCGGTGTCGGCGGTTGGATAAGCGCCGGCGAAAATCTGGCCGGCGCCCCGTCGCCGGCCATGGCCGTGGATCTATGGATGAACAGCCCGG
>JAUXSL010000032.1 GCA_030679975.1 Actinomycetota bacterium | reverse complement strand
AGCCGGTCGTAAGGGATGACCGCTCTTACCTCAGGCACGTAATCGTAGTCCATCATCAGGGCGTGGACGACCTCGGCCGCCTTGCGGCCGGCGCCGATAGCGTGGGTGACCAGGCCGGGGCCGGTAGCGTCGCCGACAGCGAATACCTTGACATCGCTCGTCTGTTGCAAGTCGTTGACCGCTATCAGGCCGCGTTCGGTGTTGATCTCGGGCGGCAGGAAGTTTAGTTCCGGAGTCTCGCCGATAGAGATGATCACTGTGTCGGCCGGCAAGGTGCTGCCGTCCTTGAACTTAATGAGTTTCTTCTTTGGGTCGAAACTTTCAGTCACCTTGGGCCAGGCGATCTTTGTTCCCTTGGCCTCAGCGGCCTCGCGCTCCTTGCCGAAGCCGGCCGGCGGGTGGATATCGACGGCCGTGACCGTCTTGGCGCCGCAGTTAAAAGCTTGGCCGGCGATGTCCATGCCGACGTTGCCGGCGCCGATAACAATGACGTCTTGGTTTTTTAGTTTGGCGGGGTGACCGCGGTTTATGTCTTTGAGGAAATCCACGCCCCCTATGACATGTTCGGAGCCGGCAAAGGGGATAGTGCGCGGCGTATGGGCGCCGCACGCGATGATTACTGTGTCGTGACTGTCATAAATCTCTTTGAACTTGTCTTTGTCGACTTTGGTTCCCAGCTTGGCGTCGACCCCCAATTCATCGAAACGCGATATCTCTTTGCGCAAGACTTCCTGGGGCAGCCGGTCTCTGGGTATGCAAAGTTCAAGTTTGCCCCCGAGGATGTTGTCGGCTTCATACAGATCGACGCTATGGCCTTTTAGGGCCAGTTGCCAGGCGGCGGAAAGCCCGCCGGGACCGCCGCCGATGACCGCGACTTTTCTCCCAGTCGGTTTGGCTTTCTTGGGCGCCGGCAAATCCAGGCTTAAACTGCCGAAAGACTTGATATCAAGCGGCCGGTCAACCTGGCCGCGGGTGCAGGCGTCCATGCATAAGTTCGGGCAGACCTGACCGCAAACGGTGCCCGGGAAGGGACTGTACTTTAGTACAAGTTCGAGCGCTTCCTCATCCTTACCTTGTCTGATCAGCGCGGCGCGCTCTTGCGAAGGGATCCCCGAAGGGCAGGCCCAGGCGCAAGGGGGGAGATACCTGTTATTGTTCCAGACCGGTTTGAAGCGCCGGTCATCGCCTGTGGTGATAAACGGCAGGACCGTCCGGGGATGGTCCAGGTAGGCGCCGAAAATGCCGTCTTTGCCCACCTCCGCTTCCCATTCGTTTATCCGCCATGACTCCATGTCGGTCTTCTTGGCGGCGTTTTTAACTTCCTTTTCTTCCGGCGTAAAGGCGATCAGTTTGCGCCAATCGTTAACCGATCCGGTCAGCTCATCGTAGTACTCGTTCCGATCGATGGCTTCGAGATAAGGCTTCATGTTGGTGGTTAACCATTCCCAGTCCGCCGGAGTCAGTTCGGCTAACTTAACGTCGCCGGCGCTGTAGCCTTGAATCGGACCGCGGAAGTATATCGTGCCGCCGACCATGCCGACACAAGGCCGGTAGCCGAGGATGTTGTCGGGATTACGCGGGTCGACACCGCAGACGACGGCCGTGCCGCCCGCTTTAAATTCAGCGAACGAATCTCCGACATCGCGGAAATACCAGGATTGGAGCGGTTCAAACCGCGGGTTGCGTTTGGTCATGGTGTCGCAGCGGGCGCCGCCGCCGCCCTGGACATACAGGATACCTTGAGCGCCGGCGTTGTGAGCGCCATTGGTCACATCGCCGAGGATGGTTATTTTAGCGCCGCAATTTATCCAGCCGACATCGTCGGAAGCGCTCCCTCTGACCAAGATTTCCGTGCCGGCCATGCCCATCGAGCCGACCCGCTGGCCGACAGGCCCGTCGATGGCTATCTTTACCGGCCCGTGGTTGGGCCAAATCCGCCCGCCCAGCCCGTGTTGGCCGTCGGCGATGACAGTCAGCTCATTGGCGCCGTCTTTTACGGCCGCCTGGATTTGCTCTTCCAGTGCCCTGGAAGAGACCCGCTGCCCGTTGATTTTTCCTTCGATAATTTCAGCACGCATAATCTATCTTCAACCTATCCGCCATGGCTTTGTCGCCGATGCTCAGGCCGTCGGACATGCCTATCGGCAGCTGAGTGCTGCGACCCATCGGCGCGAATATCTTTTTTAGCTCCACGTTGGCGGCCTTGAATATATCTATGACCCGCTCGGCCACTTTGTCCGGGTCGAGGCGTCGGTAGAGCTTCGGGTCTTGGGTGGTTATGCCGCGCGGGCACCGCCCGGTATTGCACATATTGCAGCGGTTGTATTCGTCGCCGAGACAATTAGCTGCCGCCTGCATGATATATTTGCCGGAATCAACCGCTGAGGCGCCGAGCATGATCATGGCCGCGGCGTTCGCCGCCAAGTTGCCTGTTTTGCCCATCCCGCCGGCGGCTATCAGCGGTAGTTCGTTCTGCCGTCCTTGCGCCACCAGGTCAAGATAGCAGTCACGGATATTCGATACTATCGGGTGGCCCATCTTGTCGAGCGATACGTTATAAGCGGCGCCGGTGCCGCCGTCTTCGCCGTCAATGCAGAGAGCGGCGGCGTACGGATTGCGCACCAGATTGTTTAAGACCGCCTTGGCTGTTTTCGTCCCCGATATCTTGGGATAGACAGGCACCCTAAAGCCCCAGGCCATCGACATAGATTGGATCATCTTGGCCACGGCTTCCTCGATCGAGTATTTGGTCTGATGCGTCGGCGGCGACGCCAGGTCGACGAATTTCGGCACGCCGCGTATCTCGGCTATTAAGTTGAGCACTTTATAGGCCATCAGCAAGCCGCCGTCGCCCGGTTTGGCCCCTTGGCCGTATTTGATCTCGATGGCGCATGGGTCTTCCTGCATCTCGGGCAAGGCGTGAATGATCTCGTCCCAGCCGAAATAGCCGGAGGCGATCT
>JAUXSL010000019.1 GCA_030679975.1 Actinomycetota bacterium | reverse complement strand
CTTGGCTATTGGCGATCATAGGACTGTTTTTAGTCGCTTGGCGATTCTTACGGCGTCGCTATACGTTTAAAATGGAGAAAAAGGTTGAGACATAAGATCGGAAGATATCGACGCTTCCAAGCGTTAGTGATAGCGGCACTGTCTATGTTAATGTCGCTGTCGGCTTACGGCGAAGCCAACGCCGGCGGCCCGGTCACATTTGCCGTGCGCAAATCTCCTTTGCGCGTGAAGGTCTTGAAGCATAAGACGGTCATCAAAGGCCGGCCGGCTTATGTTTGGGCGACGATCAGAAATACAGGCAAATCGCGCTTGACGGCCGGCACGATCAAAATATATATCGTCCCGCGGGCCGCGCATTCCAAAGCGACAAAGACTCTGGGAACATTGGGCGCCCGGCGGACAAGAAAAGTCGCTTGGAGAGTCGTCTTTCCTCGGTCGGGAGTCTATCGCGTTACGGTCTTGGCGCGAGCCAGGCGGTCGACTAAGATTGTCTATAAGAGTGGGGACCGTCTCAGGATAAAGGTCGTCGCCGGCAAAACAAGCAGCCTTTTTAATAGGCTGGTCCGGTTTATCCTCAGCCGGTTCTCCGGTTAGGCCGGCCGTGTCTCTCCCCGAGCTCGGAAACCGGGGTAAGGGGTACGAAAGGATCAAGATGATACTAAAATCCACGTTTAGCGACGGCGACCGATTGCCGGATGAATACGCCAATACCGGGGTGAAAAGCGGGCTGGGTAAGAATATTTCGCCCCCGCTTAAATGGGAAGACGCGCCGCCGGAGGCAGGCTCTTTCGCCTTAATAATGGTCGATTACGACGCTGTTTCAGGGCCGTTCGTCCATTGGCTGGTAATCGATATCCCGCCGGACATCAAAGAGATCGAAGCCGGAGCATCCCTGACCGATAAGATGCCGCCGGGGGCTTGGGAGCTCAATACGGACTATGGCCGTTCGGGTTACGGGGGCGCCAGACCGCCGGCCGGCACGGGCGCGCATGGCTATAAAACGACCGTCTACGCGTTGAACGGCGACCATCTCGATATTGAGGCGGACACCGGCTTAAAGGATTTTGAGACTGCTCTGGCCGGCAAGATTTTAGCCGCAGCCCATCTGACAGGCGTCTATTCCCAGTGAGTTTCCGGTCCTTGACGGGGGCGTCCGGCGGTGGTAGGATTTCCAGATACCCCCAGGGGGTATAATTTAGGAGGTTCACGTGGCGATAGACCCGATCTGCAAGATGACGGTCGATGAAAGCGCTCCGCCGGGCGGTATCTTTGAATACAACGGGAAAGCGTACTATTTTTGCAACGTAAAGTGCAGAGAAAAGTTCTCTGCCGACCCGGAAAAATACGCGGGGACGGATTCTATGTCCGGCCCGCCGTCGGAAATGCCCGCGGAAGCGGCCCCCGGCGCCAACACCGCCGTCGATCCGGTCTGCGGCATGTTGGTCGATAAAGACCACTCGATCAAGCGGACCGTAAACGGCCGCGAATACTATTTTTGCATGGAAAGCTGCGCCCGCACTTTTGAAGCTCCGGAAGCGGAATTAAAGACCTTAAAGCGGCGGGTGTCGGTGGCGATGACCGGCGTCCTGCTCCTGGCGATAATCCGCGCCGGGCTTTATCTCGGCTTGGCCGCCGGCGCAACTATTCTGACCTGGACGCCTTTTTCTTTCCTGCCTTTTATGAGCGGTGCCTCCTGGCTCTTCGTACTGGTGACGCCGGTGCAGATATTCGGCGGCTGGGGCTTTTACGCCGGTTCGTACCAAGCGCTAAGAAATAAGCGCATAAATATGGATGTGCTGATAGCGCTGGGAACGACGACCGCCTATCTATACAGCAGCGTAGTCCTGTTTTTCCCGACCTGGTTGCCGGCGGACCAACGCACCCAGGTCTATTTTGACGTTTCAGCTGTAATCATCGCCTTTGTCTTGTTGGGCAAATATATGGAAGAAGCGATAAAGAAACGTAGTTCCGCCGCGGTCCGCAAGCTTATCGATCTTCAACCGGCGATGGCTAACGTAATCCGTGGCGGCAAAGAAGTGCAGATCCCGGCTGATAGAGTAATCGTTGACGACATCCTCTTTGTTCGCCCCGGGGAGAAGATACCGACCGACGGCGTCATGGTCGAAGGTCGATCGGCTGTCGACGAGAAGATGCTCACCGGCGAAAGCATACCGGTGGAAAAAAAACCCGGAGACAATGTAATTGGGGCCACCCTAAATAAGGTCGGGAACCTCAAGTTTAAAGCCACCCGGGTCGGCGCCGACACAACCCTGTCTCAAATAATCAGGATGGTTGAAGAAGCGCAGGCCACGAGTGCGCCGATTCAGCGGATAGCCGATACCGTGGCCGGTTATTTTGTCCCGGCTGTGGTCTTTACGGCGCTGGCGGCCTTGATCGGCTGGACGCTCGCCGGCGATTTTACCACTGGGCTGCTCTCGTTCATCGCCGTCCTTATCATCTCGTGTCCGTGCGCTCTGGGCATCGCGACTCCCGCGGCTTTGATGGTCGGGGTCGGCCGGGGCGCCGAAAGCGGCATCTTGATCCGCGGGGGCGAGATACTGGAGAGAGCCCAAAAACTCCAAGCGGTCGTCTTCGATAAGACCGGGACCCTGACAAAAGGCGAACCGTCGGTGACAGATGTCATCGGCGCCGACGGGTTTGCGGCAAACGAGATCCTGGGCCTGGCGGCGGCGGCCGAGGTCGGCTCGGAACACCCCCTCGGGCGGGCCATTGTCGAGGCGGCGAAAGCGCGGCGGATAGAGATGGACGCCGCCGATCACTTTGAGGCCCTCCCCGGCTTGGGGATACGGGTCGATATCGGCGGCCGCCCGGTCCTGGTCGGCAATCGTAAACTGATGGCCGACAACGGCGTGGCGGTCGACGTTTTGGAGCCAAAAATGGCGGAATTTGAAAGCGTGGGAAAGACCGCGATGACCGTCTCCGTGGGCGGGCAGCTTGCCGGCGTGGTGGCGGTCGCGGATACGGTTAAACCTCATGCCGGGGCTACGGTAGCCCGGCTCAAAGAAATGGGCATCGAAGTGATAATGATGACCGGCGACAATGAGCGGACGGCCAACGCCATCGCGGCGCAGTTGGGGGTCGAACGCGTTATGGCCAACGTGCTGCCGTGGGAAAAAGCGGCAGCCGTTAAAGCGCTTCAAGCGGAAGGCAAAGTCGTCAGCATGGTGGGCGACGGCATTAACGACGCCCCGGCACTGGCCCAGGCCGATATCGGCATCGCTATCGGCAGCGGGTCGGACGTAGCCAAGGAAACCGGCGGGATTATCTTGGTCCGAAACGATCTTCGGGATGTGGTCACGGCTATCAGGCTCAGCCAGGCGACCATGAGGAAAATCAAGCAGAATTTATTTTGGGCGCTCTTCTATAATACCTTGTCCATTCCGGTCGCGGCTTTTGGCTTGCTTAGTTCTATCAGCCCGCAAGGCGGCCCGATGATAGCCGCCGCCGCTATGTCGTTGAGTTCGCTGACGGTAGTCTCGAATGCCGCGCTGCTGAAGCGCGTCAACCTGGATTTCTAGAACACGGCCTAAAACCCCATCTGCGACGCTCCACCCCACAAAGCCAAGTCCGCTTTGCGGGGACCCCGGGTTATCCTTCACCTCGGCTCGGTCACGTAATCGCGCATACGCGGATAATTAAGTAGCATTATATTGACACCGGGCCGGGTAGATAATAGACTCAGTATTTGTGCCAGTCGGCTCGAAGGGAGCAAGAGTGCGCGTACTTGTTACATTAGCCTGCACCGAGTGTAAACGCAGGAACTATTCGACC
>JAUXSL010000011.1 GCA_030679975.1 Actinomycetota bacterium | reverse complement strand
AGCGAAGCTGTTGGCGCTGGAAGGGGGTGAGCGGTCCTGAAATTTATTCTTAGAGTGGTTATCACCGGCGGCGTTATCTTCGGGGTCTCCTATTTTCTGCCCTCGCTGATACGCGTGGCCGATTTTCAAGCCGCGTTATTGGCGGCTTTAGTTCTCGCTATCGCCAATGCCGTCATCAGGCCGGTTGTCGTCGTACTTTCCCTGCCGCTCACCATCTTGACTTTGGGTCTCTTCGCGCTGGTCATCAACGCTTTGATGCTCTATTTCGTGGCCGCGGTCATCGGGCCCGGTTTTCAGCTGCAAGGGTTCTGGCAGGCCATCGTGGCCGCGGTGTTGATCAGTGTCGTCAGCACCGGGGTCTCATCGCGGCTGGTGGATTAATGGGGAGGCAGGAGAAAATCTTTACGAAAGCCGAAAAACGAGAGCCGACCGAACCTGAAAGCCTCACCATTTTTCGGCTATCGGCTTTCGGTTCCATAGCCGCCCTCCGGGCGGCTATGGTAAGGTTGTAAACGGTATGGCTCGACGAGACACTTCAGACGTTTCATTTATCATCATAACCGGACTGTCCGGGGCGGGTAAGTCGGAGGCAGCCCGCTGTTTTGAGGACATGGGTTATTTCTGCATCGATAACCTGCCTCCGAGCTTGGTCTCCAGGATGGCCGAGCTCTGCGCCCTGCCGGGCAGCTCAGTCAAGAAAGTCGCGCTGGTCAGCGATGTCCGCGGCGGCCATTTTTTCGAGGACCTGCAAATCGCCCTGGAATACCTGCGCGAACGGCATATCGACTACCGGGTCCTGTTTCTGCAGGCTTCAGACGATTCACTGGTAAAACGTTTCAAAGAGACCCGCCGGCCCCATCCTCTGGCCGAGGAAGGGCGGGTGCTCGACGGCATCCAGCGGGAGCGGTCGCTGCTAAGCAGCCTCAAGGGCGAGGCCGATATGGTCATCGACACCTCGAACTTATCCGCGCATGAGTTGCGCGACAAAATCCGCACGACGTTTTTGGGGATAGAAAAGCAGAAGACCCTGGTCGTGACGGTCATGTCTTTTGGTTATAAATACGGCATGCCTCTGGACGCGGACATTATTATGGACGTTAGATTCCTGCCTAATCCGCACTATATTGAAGAGCTGAGATATTTCCACGGCGGCGAAGAGCCGGTCAGGAACTTTGTCCTGGCGCTCAAGGAAACGACCCGGTTCACCAAAAAGTTTTTTGATCTGCTCACGTTTCTTCTGCCGAATTACGTCAAGGAAGGCAAGACTTATCTCAATATCGCGCTGGGCTGTACAGGCGGTACGCACAGGTCGGTCACCCTCGCGGAGACGACGGCGGAATTTTTACGCGACAAGGGCTACGGAATCATCATCAGGCACCGGGATATCGGTAAGGATTTCGAGCGAGTATGAAGCGCGGGGCGGGGGATGCCGGCCGGCCCCGGTTAATCGCGGTCGGCGGCGGCACCGGAATGCCCATCCTCATCAAGGCAATGCTTGAGATCATGCCGAGCGTCGATGCCGTTGTGACGGTAGCCGATGACGGGGGCAGCTCCGGCCGCCTGCGGCAAGAGCTGGATGTTCTGCCTCCGGGAGACAGCCGGAATTGCCTGGTCGCCATGACTAACGGCGCCATGATGAGCCGCCTTTTTCAATACCGCTTTTCCCGCGGCGAAGGGTTGCAAAGCCACGCCCTTGGCAACCTGATAATAAGCGCTTTAACAGAATTGACCGGAGACTTCAGCCGGGCGTTGCGCGTCGCCGGGGAGCTTATTGGAGCCAGAGGACGGGTCATGCCGGCCTCTGTGGAACCGCTTACTTTGTATGCCGACGTTAAACCGTGGCCGGGGTCGAACCGGGCCGGCCGGATCACCGGTCAGTGCAATGTGGCCAATCGGCTGCGCCCGTTGGTCAAAATCGGGATCGAACCGGCGGACGCCCCGGCCGACCCCGAAGCGGTGGCGGCACTGGGGTCGGCCGACGCCATCGTCATGGGGCCGGGCAGCCTTTTTACCAGTGTCTTGGCGAACTTATTGGTACAAGATGTCGGCGGAGCGATCCGCGCCTCGGCGGCGAAAAAAATATTCTTTTGCAACATAACCGTCCAGCCGGGCGAGACGGACGGTTTCACCGCGGTCGATCATGTAGCGGCGTTGTTGCGGTTTGGCGGGGCGGGCGTATGCGATCTGGTTGTGACCAGCAACACGATGGTGCCCCGCGACCGCTTAGCGGAATTGGCGGCAGCCGGATCCGCTCCAATCGTCATTGACGAACATGAGATAACTAAACTTGGCGTGGAGCACGCGGCCGCCGACCTGACCGATGAAGAGTATCCGACCCATCATGATGCGAAGAAATTGGCCGCATTCTTAAGGAAAGCTCTCTAAAATGTCTTTTTCAAATCAAGTGAAGGATGAGCTTGCTCACCAATGGCCTGGCAGGAGATGTTGCCGCGTAGCCGAGTTATCGGCTATGATTCGGATGGATGGTAGCCTGCATCTTCTGGGCGGCGACAGATACGCGCTACACTTGTCTACTGATAATGCCGCGGTCGCGCGCGCGGGCCTGCGCCTTCTTGGCGATCTTTACGGTCTCACGGGTAAAGTTACCGTCCGTCGCTCTAAGCTGAGCAAGGCAAACAACTATCTGGTCTACGTTGATTGGCAGCCGCGCTTGGGCCAAGCTCTGAATGAGCTGGGGATTCTGGACGACTCGCTTAATCTGCGGCAAGATGTGCCCGGCCGGCTGGTAAGACAGGGTTGTTGCGCCGTCTCTTACTTAAGGGGTCTCTTCTTAGGCGGCGGTTTCATCAGCAATCCAAAGGGCCAGTATCACCTGGAACTGCTGACCGATAATTACATGCTGGTCGAGACTATCGGGCGCTTGCTGGCCCGGTTCAATATAAAATCGGGATCGGCCGAGAGGCGCGGATACCATACGATATATATAAAGCAGGCCCAGGCGATCGTTGATTTTTTAGCTTTGATCGGCGCTTACTCGGCCTTGCTTGCCTGGGAGGACGCGCGGATATTAAAAAGCGTCCGCGAGTCCGTGAATCGGTTGGTCAACTGCGACACCGCGAACTTGAACAAGGCCGTCAAGGCGGCCCTGGAGCAGTTGAGCGATATCGCGAAGATTGAAAACCATATGGGTATCGCCCACCTGCCTATAGCGTTGCGAGAGATGGCCCGGGCGAGGCTGGCGGATCCGCAAGCCAGCATCAAGGAGCTTGGCGAGGCATGTCGGCCGGCGCTGACAAAATCGGCGGCTTACCATCGGGTCCGCCGCTTAAGGGCGGCGGCCGCGGGGCTGAAGTGATTATCCGATTGTTTGCCACAGCGGACGCCGGGGAAAAAATACTGGTCAAAGGGAGGATATATGGCGGTAAAAGTCGGTATTAACGGTTTTGGTCGGATCGGGCGCAATACGTTTCGCGCCGCAATGTCGGACCCCGGGGTCGAGGTCGTCGCTATCAATGATTTAACCACTCCGCAGGATCTGGCGCATCTTCTCAAGTACGATTCTGTCCATGGCGTCCTGGGCGCCGAGGTGAAAGCCGAAGGAGAAACACTGGTTGTCGACGGCCGGGTGGTCAAGGTGTTCTCGGAGAGGGATCCGTCGCGGATACCTTGGGGAAGCCTGGGGGTCGAGGTCGTCATCGAGTCGACCGGATTTTTTACGAAGCGGGACGACGCGGCCAAGCATTTGGCGAGCGGCGCGAAGAAGGTCATTATTTCGTCGCCGGCTAAAGGGCCCGACGTTACCATTGTTCTGGGGGTCAATCAAGACAGCTATGATCCCGCCTCTCACCACATCATCTCAAACGCTTCCTGTACGACCAACTGCCTGGCTCCGGTAGCCAAAGTCTTGCTCGATAATTTCGGTATAGTCAAAGGATTTATGACGACGTGTCACGCCTATACAAACGATCAGCGGATACTGGATTTAACTCATGAGGACCCCAGGAGAGCGCGGGCGGCGGCGGTTTCGATTATTCCAACTTCAACCGGGGCCGCTAAGGCCATCGGTGAAGTCGTCCCTGAACTGAAAGGCAGATTAGACGGGCTCGCTTTAAGGGTGCCGGTGGCCGACGGATCGATCGTCGACCTCGTCGTTGAGACTGAAAAGAACACGGATATCGCCGCGGTCAACGCGGCCATGAAGGCCGCGGCCGTTGGTCCGATGAAAGGTATCCTTCAGTATACGGAGGACCCGATCGTCTCGATCGACGTCGTCGACAATCCGCATTCATCGGTTTTTGACGGTCTATCAACAATGGTCAGCGGCGGCAACCTGGTAAAGATATTGTCTTGGTACGATAATGAATGGGGCTATTCCTCCAGGCTGGTCGATCTCGTTAAGTATATAACCGGCGGTGTTTGACTTGGTTGACGGCTATTCGATGAGCGCGAGGGCTGAGGCGGTGCGCGAAATAGCGGCTTCGCGGATGTATTTCAGTAAAAAGACAATCGAGGATATCGACATCAAGGGCAAACGCGTCCTTGTGCGGGTCGATTTTAACGTCCCTCTCGCCGACGGCGCTGTCGTCGATGACAGCCGAATCAAGGCGGCGATGTCGACTATCGAGTATTTGCGGCAAAAACAAGCCAAAATAATATTGTGCAGTCACTTGGGTCGGCCAAAAGGGAAACCGGAGCCGGCCTTTAGCTTGAAGCCGGTCGCGGTCAGACTTTCGGAGCTGCTGGGAACGGACGTGCGGATGATGGACGAGACAGTGGGCGCAGAGGTCCAAGATGCCGCGAGATGGTTAAAGGGCGGCGATATCATGCTCCTGGAGAACCTCCGGTTTAATCCCGGCGAGGCGGAGAACGACCCGGTCTTTGCCAAGAAACTAGCCGACCTGGCCGAGGTCTTTGTCAATGACGCGTTCGGCGTCGCCCACCGGCGACACGCTTCAACAGTCGGGGTGACGGAGTATCTGCCGGCCGTGGCCGGACTATTACTGGAAAAAGAAGTTTCCGTTCTCAAAAAGCTGGTCGAGTCGCCAAAACGCCCGTTTATGGCCTGTCTCGGGGGTAATAAGATATCCGACAAGATAGGCGTGATCAAGCGCTTTCTGGACCTGGTTGACGGTATTGTCGTCGGCGGCGGCATGTGTTTCACCTTCTTAAAGGCGAAGGGTTACAACACCGGCAATTCAATGGTCGAGGAGAACCAGGTGGAGCTGGCCAAGCATATTATCGACCAGGCCAGAGATAACGAAGTCGCCCTGTATTTGCCGATAGATATTGTGGCGGCGACCGAGATATCCCCGGACGCGAACTATCGCGTGGTTTCCGCCAAATCCGTCCCGGACGGTTGGTTGGGTCTCGATATCGGCCCGGCGTCGATAGAGATATACGGCCAAGCATTAGAGTCGGCAAAGACGATTTTCTGGAACGGCCCGATGGGGGTCTTCGAGATACCGCAGTTTTCGCAGGGCACAAAAGGTATCGCCCAGGCGATAACAGACGCGACCCGCCACAGTTCGCTTTCAATCGTCGGCGGCGGGGACTCTCTGGCGGCCTTGAAGATGTTCGACCTTGAAGAGCAAGTTTCGTTTGCTTCCACCGGCGGTGGAGCCAGCTTGAAGATTCTGGAGGGCACGCCGCTGCCGGGGGTCGAGGCACTGGAGGACCGGTAGATAATAAAGATAGGACCGTTCCCGCGACGTAAGGAGAAGCTTTGTCCAACCGAAAACCCATGATGGCGGGTAATTGGAAGATGTATAAGGATGCGGCCGAGGCGGTTGAGCTGGTTCAGGCGATCGGCGCCGGACTGACCGGTTCGGAGAGGGCTGAGGTCGTTGTCTGCCCGCCGTTTACAGCCTTGGCGGGGGTAGGGGCGCTCATTGAATCGCGAGGTTCCAATATCGCCCTTGGCGCGCAAAACATGAATTGGGAAGAAGAAGGCGCTCTTACCGGCGAGATATCTCCGCTGATGCTCCGGCAGCTCGGTGTGACCTATGTCATTCTGGGTCATTCCGAAAGACGGCAATACTTTAGCGAAACCGACGCCACGGTCAATAAGAAGATACTGGCCGCTCTTGAAGTCGGCTTAAAGCCGATATTCTGCGTTGGCGAAACGCGCGAGCAGCGGGAATCCGGAGCGGCTCGCGATGTTATCGGCAAACAGATCACCGGCGGTTTGACCGGGGTCACGGGCAGCTTGGCGGACCGCCTGATAGTCGCTTACGAACCGGTATGGGCCATCGGCACCGGGTTGGTGGCCGAACCCCAGGACGCCAACGATATGATCCGGCACATCAGAGCTATAATCGGCTCAAGCTATGGAGTTGAAACGGCGCAAGCCGTCCGCATTCTCTACGGCGGCAGTGTCAAACCGGCCAATGTTTCCGAGCTAATGGACGAGCCCGAGATCGACGGCGCTTTGGTTGGTGGAGCCAGCCTGGATGCGGACAGTTTCTTAAGCCTCCTGCATTACTGAACGGCTCCATTTTCTGTTTCTCTGTTTTCTCTTCTCTTAATTGCCTTATCGTGCCTGAGCACCTATACTATCAAGGGACTGACCGGCCAACATATCTATCAGTAAAGCTTTCCTAAAGCGGGTGTAGATACTGTCTTTTTGGACACGCTCAAGGTGCCACAGACGAAACATAATCGCACGTGGCGTCATTGCTCTGGCTCTATTGTTGGGCCAGCCTTCCGTTGCGAATGCCGTTATTATCACTTCCACTTATCCGGCAGCCAAAGATGCGACGATTCGCCAGGATTCGCCGACGCGAAATTATGGTGTCGATACGCAGCTGGAGGTTCAGTCGCGCAGTGGCGCCCGTAACCGCCGGTCGCTCGCGCAATTCGATCTCTCTTCCATTCCGGCCGGCTCGACTATCGAAAGCGTCTGGCTCAGGCTATTCCTGCAAAATTTGCCGAACAACCAGCGCACGTATGGCGTACACAGGGTGACCAATTCGTGGCTGGAAGGGACAGGCAACGGCGACATCAACAGTGCGGCGATCAACGGCGCGACCTGGAGGGAGCGCCAATATGGCAATAACAATTGGACCGGCACCGGCCCGTGGGACTGGGCGGCGCAGGGAGGCGATTTCCTGGCCCCGCCCACCGCGTCGACCCCGACGGTCGCCGGCTGGATGAGCTGGAATGTTCTCACCGACGTTGCCGCCTGGGTCTCCGGGGCGGCCGCCAACTTCGGCTGGCTGATAAAGGACGCGGTGGAAAATAGCGGTAACCGGCAAAGGGGCCGATTCGGCTCGGCGGAGAATGGGACCGCCGCCGAGAGACCGGCCCTAGACGTTACTTATCTGCGGGCCGATTCGGCGCTGTCGACCGCTACAGTGCCGGTCGGCTGGTACGGCCAGGTTGGGGCAACCTTTTCACACAATGGCGGCGCCGGCGCCGATCAGGTTCATCAAGTTAGTTTTGTTATCCCGGCGGGTTGGAGCAATATCTCCACCGCGACCGCCGGCTATACCGTCACGGCTCCGGCCGGCAAAGCGTGGAATGTCACGGCCGCGCCTTCCGGCCCCGATGGACCGCAAACAGTGACGGTGACTGCCGTCAACGGCGCCGCAGACCTGGCCGACGGCGAAACGGTTTCGATTATCTTTAACGCCATGGCGCCCTGGCTCAGCGGTAATTCAGTTTGGCCGTTTACGGCTTTCGGCGCGGCCGGCGGCACCAACATACCCGCGAGTCGAACAGTCGATGTAACCGGCACAACGCTCGATTTTACGCCCAGTCTCGACACCTCGTTGGCGCCGATGACCTTGTCCGGGACGGATTCCTCGACCACCGGCAATCTAGGCGCTCTGAACGTGCGCGACGGTCGCGGCGCCGGCGGGGGGTGGAGCGTTGCCATCGTTTCAACCGACTTTAAGATGGCGGGCAATCCCGCCATGACCATTCCGGCCGGGGGCTTCTGGGTACCGACGGCGCCGGCCGTCGATATACTTAGCGGCGCCGCGCCGCCGGCGACAGCCGCCGGGTCGTTGGCCGGTGCTGGATTGACCCTCATGAACGCCTCAGCCGGCTCCGGCATGGGCCATTACGAAGTTAGCCCGGCACTGGAGCTGCTTGTTCCGGCGCAAACGCTTTCCGGTACCTATGAATCGACCATGACGGAAACGATTATCGGGCTTTGATAGACAAGGTGAGCATAAGGCGCTCCGGCCTAGAGGTCCGGCCGAAAACCCTGTGGGCCGGTCAAATTGGGAGAAGCGGCCCAAAGCCCCGGATGCAAGGCAGACGAACGCCGAGGAGAGGGAGCGTATGTGCGATTACGTGACTGAACCGAGGCGGAGGATAACGCAGCAGACGGGGCTTTCGGCCGCTTCTCTAGCCTCGGCCCTGCGTGCCGCTATTGCCGCGGTTTTGACCGGAGCGGTTTTTTTTATACCGTTAGTCATCGTCCCCGGCTTGGCCGATTCATATACGTTGCCTAAAGTCGCGCTCCTGCGCCTGGCCACAGGCCTGGTTCTGGTGCTGTGGGTCGCCCGCCTGGCGGCTGAGCGCCGAATCGCCTGGGTCAAGACTCCTCTTGATCGGCCGGTCGCGGCTTTTATGTTGGCGGCTGTCTTGGCCGCCGGCGCCTCGACCGATCGGGCGCTGAGTTTTTTCGGCCATTACAAACGCTATGAAGATGTTTTCACCTTGGTCGGTTATGGTCTGATCTATTTCGCGGCGACCAACAATCTAAAGCGGGAAGACGGCCGTCGGGTCGTATCGGCTTGTTTGGCCGCGGCCGGGCTTATATCCGTCTACGCCGTCTGCCAATACTTTGGTTATGATATCTTGCTCTCCAGCGCGCCGGTCGGCCGGGCCACCGGGACATTGGGCAACGCTGTCTTTCTGGGGACTTTTCTGGCCTTAATGTTACCGATTGCGCTAGGCAGGCTGTCCGAGCCGCTACTCCCGCCGAAGCGCCTTCTTTATATGTTATTAACGGTGGTAATGGCGGCGGGATTGGTCTTTACTTTTTCCCGGGGCGCTTGGTTGGGGTCGGCCGCCGGGATTGCGGTGCTGGCGGGGACCGTCGGACGCGGCGTTTCCCGGCGCTATTTGGTCGTTGGCGTTTTGCTTGTCGTCCTCGTCTTCTCGGCGGCTAACATATTTAAACCCTCGGATGTCAAAAGCAGTTCGCCGGTGGTCGACCGGGCAATATCCAGCTTCGATACGGATAAAGGCAGTGTCGGCACTCGTCTGTGGCTTTGGCGAACGACCCTGGGCTTGATTGCCAAACGGCCGCTGTTTGGCTATGGACCGGATACCCTCGTCGTCGTCTATCCTAAGTACCTGCCGGATGCATACAAGAAGCTCGAGCCGCAGGCCCGCATAGATAAGGCCCACAATGACCTGCTCAACGTAGGCGCCACCCTGGGCTTGACCGGATTGGCCGCCTTCTTGGCGCTGATATTTATGTTTCTGCGGGCATCATGGTTGCGTCTCGGGGCGCGGGTTTCGGGTGAAGGCCCGCCGCTCGTCGCCGGCCTTATCGCTTACCTGGCGGCGGTCGAGTTTAGTTTCAGTCAAGTCGAGGTGGCTGTCTTTTTCTGGCTGGTTTTGGCCGTGGCGATGCTCTCTTTAGGTCTGGCCGAACCGACGCGTCCTGTAGGTCTTGATTCACCGGCGGGTATCGCGGCCCAGTGGCTGTCTGTCATCGGCATCGCCGGCGTCTCGCTGATCATACTCTTCATATTCAGCGTCCGGCCCATTGTCGCCGACTATCACTTCCAAAATGGGCTGCGCGCCGAGACGCATGGGCGCTTCGAGCTGGCCCGGAAAGAATTTGCGTCGGCTGCCGCCGTTAGCCGGGTCAGAAGCTTGTATTATTATCGTTTAGGGCGCCGTTATCAAATCGACGCGACAGACAGTAAGGACTCTAACCCGACACTTTTACGTAGTGCTTTGACTGCCTACGCTAATGCCGAGGCGCTTGATCCAATGGACGCGAATCTCTACACGGCCCTGGGCAGTCTGTACACCTATTTGAGCCGGCGCGACGCCCGCTTTACCGGCCTGGCCGCGCGGGCTTTCAGCCTTAGTCTGGCGCTCAATCATTATCTGCCCGAAACATACGTGGATTTAGGCGTCTTCGAGGCCCAACGGGGCCGGAAATCGGCGGCAATAGAGAATTTTAAGCATGCCTTGCGCCTTGAACCGGACAATCAGACGGCAAAAGAAAATTTCAGGGCGTTGCTTAGTCTTTAGCCGGCTTGGTTTTTTTGGCCGGCGCTTTTTTCGGTGTTGCTTTCTTTTCAGTCGCGGCGACGGTCGGCTTTTTTGCGGTCTTGGCGGTCTTGGTTGGAGCCTTCTTGGTTGCCGCCTTCTTGGTTGCCGCCTTCTTGGTTGCCGCCTTCTTGGTTGCCGCCTTCGGCTGCTTACGACTGGTTCCGGCCGATCGGGTCGTAGTTGCCTTTACCGTTGTCGCCCTTGTTGCCGTGGTCCGGGTTCGAGCCTTAACGGCAGTGGCGGTCGATGTTTTCGAAGCCTGCGCTTCCGACTCAATTTTCTCGACTGTCTCTTCCAATGTTTCCATGGCCGCCGCTGCAGCGGCGGCTTGATCGGCCTCAAGTTTCTTTAACTGTTTGGCGGCCCGGCGCTTCCGTTGCTCGCGGGCGATGAACCAGAGGACAGGCAGGAAGGCCAAGACCCACCAAGGAAAGATCAAGAAACTGATTTGGCGGCTGTCCGATTTGCCTTTGCCGTAACTGATAACAGCCTTCGCCGTAAAATAACCGATGGGCGGGGTATTTTTCCACTCCGATTGGATACGACCGGTCGCTCCGGGGAAGATGGTTGACATGCGGTCGTACCTTATCGTATCGGATTTTGAGCCAAACATATTGTAAATATCTATACGTCCTCTTGCCCGAATGTGGATATTCCCGGTGTTTTTTGTAGCCAACTTAAACACTTTATTGCGGTTTTTTGCCCAGACCTGACTGAAGTCGACTATTTTTAAGCGCTCGAGGGCCGGCCCGGGCAACCTCTGGGTAATAAGAATGGCGGCCCGCGGCAGGACATTGATCATAAACTGCTTGTCGGCCTGGTTTTTCAGCGCTTGCGCCCGCTCGACAACGATGCCGGCTATCTTCTCATTTGATTCGGACGACCAAGGGACGCGCAGTTTAAAAGTAATACCGCGTTCCTCGGCCGGGGCCAGCGCTATCTGCTCGCTTGAATCGATGGATATCCATTTGGCCAGGCCGGCCTTTGGTTCCTCCCGGCCCTTTAGGGTGATGCCGCCGTTGCTGGTGGCTATACCGTCGGCGATGTAGACGCGGAGATTCTGGACCGTGTCAGATGTGGTGTTCTTCACTACGACGCGGTTTTCCAGAGATTGACCCGGTTCCAGGTTGAAAAGAAAAGCTGAATCGGGATTTTTTGCGTTCGGTCGGTAGATGTCGAAACCGGCTACTCCGAGAGCGAAAGTCGATGCGGGCCAAATCAGAGCGGCAAGCAGAATAAAAGCGACAACTGGTGTTAGACGTTTTGCCGGATAGCCACTTTTCAGCATGAGGCATAAGATACCAATTTAACCGTTGAAAGTAAAGGTCGGCGCAAGCCGAGCCAAATGGGTGCGACTACGGTCCTGAAATAATCGTCAACGTCAGAGTGGAATCATACGTTCCGGCAAAGACGTCGGCGGGAACGTTCAGCGTGACGGGAGGTTCTATCTGAAAGTGTCCCATGCCGGTATTCGCCTCAGCCTCCAGCAGCTTAAGCGGTAAGCTTAGCCCGCCGATGAAGCTTTGTGGAGCGGCATTGCCGGCAATGGTTGTCACCGGCGCCGCCGCGCTTATGTTAAAGCCCGTAGTGGGAATGGTATGGTTTGAATCATCGCGGCTGACAAAATCAGAGGCTTGCGCGGTCAGTTGCCAACCGGCGCCGGTACCCCGCGCGTCACGAAGGTCGATCAAGCCAAGCGTGCCGCTTGATTCTTGATCTAAGCCGGTCATATCGATGGGCGCCAGTTGCGGTTGTTTTTCAAAAGCGAAACCAAGGGGGCCGCCGCGGACCGTCAGTGTAACGCGCGCCGCTAGGCTTGAAGATGCAAAAAGAGCTTGCGACCCGATGAGGACTGTGATGACGGTGATTGTAAGAATTGCGCGAAATCGGCGAACCATTTCAATCACTTCCATTCAATGTATATATCGGCATTTATGAATGTATTAACAAGCGACGCCGATTCAATTCATAAAACGGGTTTCTTATACCCGAAAATAGCTGTTACATACGGCAGGCAAGCGGCGGCGAAAAGAAAGGGAGCCCCAACAGGGGCTCCCTAAGTAAAGCTAATAGCTATAAATCCTAGTAAGACAAGAGCGTTTCGGTAACGGTGGCGGCATAAGTACCGATGTACGTTTGCGCCGGAACCTGGAGAAGCAGGTCCGGGGTAGCGCTGTAGCGACCGCGCCCGTTCGGGCTCGAGCTGTTGAGAAGAGTAAAACCCGCGCCGCTCAAAGTGCCCGCCGCTGACGTTACGCCGCCGTTACCGGCGATCGTGGTGACAACGGGTGCGACTGGAACCGTGAAGCCGCCGGCAGCGATTGTGTTTGCCGTGCTCTGCTCCGCGAAATCCGTGGCCGCGGCTGTCACGTACCAACCGGCGCCGGTGCCTCGAGCATCCTTGACTTGCAGTTCACCCAAAGAACCGGTGGTTGAAGTGTCGTTACCGTCTAAGACGGCGTCGGCCAGCGTTTGATCAGCGCTGGGCGTCAATGACAGAGGTCCGCCCTTGACGACCACTGTGACCTGGGCCGCCACAGCCGTCCCAACCGCGTAAACAGCGATAACTAAGACGACTACCGCGACAATTAGTGGTAGTTTCTTTATCACAATCTATCCCTCCTTTTTTGTAAAACTAAGCTTTGTCCGTGTTCTTTCTTGTCATGCATACGCTTGTTTGCACAAGAACCGCTTCCTAAGCTCGCATCAATAGTTTTTATATCGGTCCAAGCGGACAAAACTTTAGCCTCATACCGGCTTGAGCTGCGCTACTACAGGAGTAATAGAACAGGCTGGAGGCGGAAGATATCCGGGCTTCTATGACCCTGTGAATGCTATACTGAAATCAAAACCGGACAATTAAGTGGTGATGGGTGTGGAAGCCGATTCGTCGGTTGACATCAAACTGACTGAACTCGTATCGGCCGGCGGCTATACCGCCAAGATCGGGGCGGGCCGGTCGACAGCGGGCGGCCGTTGACTATAGAGTAGGTTTTTTATGCCTGTTATTATCTTCAACTCGACCCATCAAGCGCTCTTGGCCGAGAAGGCTTTGGAAGACGAAGGTCTGTCCATAGACATCGTTCCTCTGCCGCCGGGGTTGAGCGCCGACTGCGGTCTGGCCATCGAGTTTGCCCGGCCCGATGAGCCTGCGATCAAGGCGCTCCTGGCGGATCGCCGGATCGAATATAGGGGGATATTTTAATTATGACCGCGATCAGGGTGGCGCTGGACGATGTCGTCAGGCTTAAGAAGGCGCATCCCTGCGGGGCCAATGAGTGGAAGGTTATTAAACTGGGGATGGATGTCGGGCTTGTCTGCCTCGGGTGTGGCCGGGAGCTCAGATTGTTGCGGGCCAGGCTTAACGACGATTTTCGCGACTTCATTCATTGCTCGGGCGCCCCCGACCACTGAGTCTATTCTCCATTTTCTATTCTGGTATTCTCCCAGCCCATGTGGTAAACTATCTCAAATTCGAGTGAAGGAAGGTTTTCAACTATGTTTGGACTGGGGATTCCCGAGCTATTAATCATTTTAGTAGTTGTCTTAGTCATTTTCGGCCCCAAAAAATTGCCGGAATTAGGCAAAGCCATCGGCTCGACCCTGCGGGAACTGCGTAAGTCAAACCAGGGCGACGATGAAACCAAAGACAAAGATGAAGCCAAGGTAGGGGCGACGAAAAAAGAAGACGACCCGCCGGCTGCCGGCTAAATCGATCTAGAAAAAAGCCGCGTAAGACTTATTGGAGAAGGCCGTGAAGGCCTTCTTTTTTTATCTAAAAAAACCCTTGACACCACAATATGTTGTGGGAAGATGGTCTAAGTTGTGGTAAATATTGTAGCAGTGCTTGAAGTGCAAGGAGAGGAACCGTGCCAGAAAACATCAATGAATTAAAGACCAGCGCCAACCGTACCGCCCCCGTTATCAGTGTAATCAAGACAAACGGCAGGTCATCAGATACCACGGATATCGCGCTTATGGTGTCCACGTCGTCCCAGCAGGAAATCAACATCTGGGAAAAGAGCAAGATCGTCGACTCGCTCGTTAAAGAAGTCGGGGCCGGCTATGAGTTGGCCGAAGAGATCGCCGGCTCGGTCGAGAAGCGCCTGGTCGACGGCGGCTTGGCAACGGTGACGACCAGTATCATCAGGGAATTTATCGATCTCGAATTGCTCCAGCGGGGCCTCGGCACCATGCATGAGAAGCACTCCCATCTCGGCCTGCCGATGTTCGATGTCGAACAGATCATCAACAATGCCAACAAAGAAAACAGCAACACCACCCACAACCCCGAAACGATCAACCAGACTTTGGCCGAGGCTATTTTAAAAGAGTTCGCCCTGCGCCGGGTTTTTAGTGAAGACGTGGCCAACGCCCACATGATGGGCGACATCCACCTTCACGATCTCGGTTTTATCGTCCGGCCGTATACCTACATGGGGGATAGCGTTATCGTTTCCAAGCGCGACGGCGAGGGCAAGGCGCTCCGGTCGATGCGGCAGCTCTACGACGACCTGCCCTTTGAAATCACGGCCGAGCCCGGTGTCTGCGTCAAGAAGCCGCTGGCCCCGATATATGTTCTCGATCGCAACGACAACTGGACCAGGGTCATCCAATTGACAAAGAAAGCACGAAACGCCAAGCAGATGATCTATGTGCGTACGGCCGACGGCA
>JAUXSL010000002.1 GCA_030679975.1 Actinomycetota bacterium | reverse complement strand
GTCGATTGGATCAGACTTTATAAAGCCGGCAGCACTCCGTTGGAGATTGCCTGGAACGAGTCCGATGGTAGCGGCACGGCAAGCTCCGTGTACCTTGACGACGACGCTGATTTTAGCAATGGCGTCTTGGATTTAATCGGTAAGTTCCGCGCGACGCAGACAACCACTCAATGGGACTCAGGCGCTTATCCTCCCGGCAATTACTACTTCGCGACGGAATCATCGGAAGGTGTCGCTTATTCAAAGCCCATCACTATCGAGCCCATGCCGCTTATCAAGATGCTTGAGCCGGACGATCAAGGCGGCCAAGACTATGCTGCTTCTGAAATGGGCGATGCCTGGGATATGAAGGATCGCCGCGATGTCTGGTATTGGCGAAACTTAAGGGACGTCACTTTTAGCGGCGGCATCATGTCGGCCACGCCAAAGAACGGGGACGGATATATTCATTTAAAGGTGCGCAAACCTATCAACGCCAAGAAGTATCACCGCTTGACGTTCCGCTTTCGGTATGACGGACCGTTCGATTACGGGGCAGGCACGATGGGTCGCTTTATTTGGTCGTCGGATCATACCAATGCGAACCTTTACCAAACAATCAATGACATCGTTACCTATCCGTCCTGGCAAACTTATACTATCGATCTAACCACAGCCGGCTTGGATGTTGGTTCGATCGGTTGGAAAGGGCTTGTTCGCGACTTTCGCTTCGATCCCCTGGAATGGCGGGCTCGACGGCGGTTTTATCTTGATTATGTGAGCTTAAAAGCCGATGACGCCGCCGACAAACAGTTCGTCATTAAGTGGCGCCAGCAGCGCGCCGCATCGGGCGCGACGCGTGTCGATCTATATTACGATCTAGACGATCAAGGTTTTGACGGCCGATTGATAGCGGCCAATCTGGCGGTTAAGAAGGGCATCAATAAATTCAAATGGAAGACGGGCAAGGTTAAGCCCGGTCTCTATCATGTTTACGCGATAGCGACAGACGGCAACAACTCGACCCGGTCGTATAGCAGCGGCCCCGTGCGCATTCGCCACGCTCGTTGATCGGCGGTTTGCGGGGAAAATGTCTATCTTGTATGATATTGGATTAGGCATTTATGGAGGTCAAATTGACGGAAAAAGGGACCTTTCGAGTTAAATCCGGTCTGGCGGAGATGCTCAAGGGCGGGGTCATTATGGATGTGACCAATGCCGAGCAAGCCAAGATAGCTGAAGACGCGGGCGCCGTGGCCGTCATGGCCCTGGAGCGCGTGCCGGCGGATATCCGGGCCGCCGGGGGCGTGGCCCGCATGGCCGACCCGTCCATCATTGAAAAGATAATCGACTGTGTAACCATCCCGGTGATGGCTAAAGCGCGCATCGGCCACTTCGTCGAAGCGCAGATATTGGAAGCCCTGGGCGTCGATTACATAGATGAAAGCGAAGTTCTAACGCCCGCCGATGAAAGCCATCACATCAACAAGTGGCGGTTCACGGTGCCTTTTGTTTGCGGGGCGATAAATCTCGGTGAAGCCCTACGGCGTATCGGCGAAGGCGCGGCGATGGTCCGCACCAAAGGCGAAGCCGGCACCGGCAATGTGGTCGAAGCCGTGCGCCACATGCGCACTATCAACGGCGAGATAGCCCGGCTTAAGGGCCTGCCGGAAGAAGAACTGGCGTCCGCGGCCAAAGAGTTGCGCGCGCCTTATGATCTGGTCCTTGAAGTCGCGAAGACAGGTGTCTTGCCCGTCGTCAATTTCTCCGCGGGAGGCATCGCCACTCCGGCCGACGCGGCGCTCATGATGCAACTCGGCGCCGACGGCGTCTTTGTCGGTTCGGGGATATTCAAATCGGAGGATCCGGCGTCCCGGGCCAAGGCGATCGTGTTGGCGACGACGCATTTCAATGATTCCAAAGTTCTGGCTGAGGCGTCAAAAGGCTTGGGCGACGCTATGCCGGGGCTTGAAATAAGCGATATTCCGGCAGAGGACTTAATTCAAAATCGAGGATGGTAGATAAGTCGCCCACAATTGGCATTCTCGCGCTGCAGGGCGCCGTCCGCGAACATCAACGGGCGATCGAGCGTTGCGGGGCAAAGGCGTTGCCGATCAAACGTCCTGTTGAGTTGGCGCTGGTGGATGGGCTTATTATCCCGGGCGGAGAAAGCACCACTATCGGCAAGTTGATGGCCGAGTATGGTTTCCTGGAGCCGATCCGGCGGCGAGCGGCTGAGGGCTTGGCGGTCTTCGGAACGTGCGCGGGTCTGATCTTGCTGGCCAAAGAGACGGTTGAAGGCAGCGAACACCTCTTGAGGCTGATGGATATCAAAGCCCGTCGCAACGCTTTTGGCCGCCAGGTCGACAGTTTCGAAGCGGACATATCCATTGACGCCTTTGAGCCGCCTGCTTTTAGGGCGATGTTTATCCGGGCGCCGTGGATAGAAGATGCCGGCGCCGGCGTACGGGTATTAGCCGGTTATAACGGGCGCGCGGTGCTGGTGCAAGAAGCGCGTTTCCTGGCGTGCGCTTTCCATCCTGAACTGACCAATGATCTGCGTCTGCACCGGTATTTCATAGAAGAAGTCATGAAAGGGGAGGTCGGATGTCAGGCCACTCAAAATGGTCGACCATAAAGCACAAGAAAGGCAAAGAAGACGCCAAGCGGGGCAAGATATTCTCTAAGCTTTCCCGCTATATAACGGTGGCGGCCCGCGAAGGCGGAGGCAATCCGGAGATGAACGCCACCCTGGCGGCGGCCATCGAAAAAGCCAAAAGCTATAACATGCCGGCGGACAATATCGACCGCGCCGTCAAGAAAGGCACAGGCGAGATCGAAGGTGTTTCGTACGAGCGGATAGATTATGAGGGCTATGGGCCGGACGGTGTGGCGGTTCTGGTGGAAGCGCTGACCGACAATCGCAACCGCGCCGCGGCGGAGATGCGCCGGATATTCACCAAATATAACGGCAAGCTTGGCACCAGCGGTTCTGTGGCTTGGATGTTTGAGCGCAAAGGGGTCATCCTGTTGCCGAAATCGGTCGGGGACGAGGAAGCTGTGCTCGACGCGGCTCTTGAAGCCGGCGCTGAAGATATGATCCCCGAAGACGACCACTACGAGATAAAGACCGACCCGATGGAGCTGGCCAGCGTTCGCGGTGTTCTGACGGACAAGGGGATGGCTTATGCCTCGGCCGAATTGACGATGCTGCCCAAATCGACTCAAGCGCTTAACAAAGAAGAAGCCAAGCGCGTCTTGAGGTTTCTCGAAGCGCTTGAAGAATCCGACGACGTCCAGGAAGTCTATTCCAATTTCGATATCCCCGATGCCGTTATGGAAGAAGTGGCGGCTGAAGAGTAAGCGGCTGGACGGCAAGTCCGGGCTCTGATATAGTACATACGTTCGTATCGGGATAGGAAGGCGCGATGTGATCATACTAGGGATAGACCCGGGCACAGCGGCAACCGGCTATGGGGCTATCGCCTCGACGGCCGGGGGTAAGTTACAACTTCTGGCCTATGGCGTCATCTCCACGGCCCCGGGCAAGGCCGATCACCTTCGTTTGAGTCAATTACATGACGAGCTTAGCGCTCTTTTGGCGCGCTTCGGCCCGACCGAGGTTGCGGTCGAGCAGCTTTTTTTCACAAACAACGCCAAGACGGCTATCGCCGTCGGACAAGCGCGCGGAGTGGCTCTGTTGGCGGCGGCCCAGGCCGGTTGCCATGTCGGTGAATATACGCCTCTGCAGGTAAAACAGGCGGTTGTCGGCTACGGGGCCGCACAAAAAGCGCAAGTCCAATATATGGTAAAAGCGATATTGGCGCTGGCGGAAACACCCAAACCGGACGATGCCGCCGATGCCCTGGCGATCGCCATCTGCCACGCCCACAGTCGAAAAATGGCGGCCGTCCGATGATAGCCAGCCTGAGCGGTCTGTTGATCGCTAAATCCGGGCAGAGCGCCGTTATTGAAGCCGGCGGGGTCGGCTATCGATTGACGATGCCCACTCCTGACCTCGGGTCGCTGCCGGCGGTCGGCCAAGAAGTCAGAGTGTTCACTTATTTGCAGATGAAAGATGACGCCATAAATCTGTACGGCTTTGAAAACGAGGCCAAGAAAGATCTGTTTATTCAGATCATCGGGGTGAGCAACATCGGCCCTAAGGTGGCCATGACCATTCTGTCGCATCTAAGCCCCGATCAGCTGGCTCAAGCTATCGTTACGGAAGACTTCGCCTTGATCAGCGGCGCGCCCGGCGTCGGTCGCAAGACCGCTCAGAGACTGGTTTTGGAATTAAAGGAAAAACTGGGGTCGGGCGAGGCGCTGACGGTCGCCGGCGGCCGGCCGGCATCGGCGATAGCTGAGGCCCGGGAAGCGTTGACTAATCTGGGTTACGACGCCTCGGAAGCCGCCGGCGCGCTGACCGGCGCCGATGAAGGCCAAACGGTGGACTGGTATATCAAGTTCGCGCTCAAGCGATTGGCAAGAGCCTAAATGGAAGAAAGAATCCTGGCCGCCCAAGTCAGCCAAGACGACATCGAGCTCGATAAAAGCCTGCGGCCGAAAGGCCTGGCCGAGTTTGTCGGGCAAAAACAAGTTAAAGAGAACCTCTCCATATTCATCCGGGCCGCCAAGGCCAGAGGAGAAGTCTTAGACCATGTCCTTCTCTGCGGCCCGCCCGGTCTGGGTAAGACGACCCTTGCCGCTATCATCGCCGCTGAGCTGGGCGTCAGCATGAAGACAACTTCCGGGCCGGCGCTGGAGCGGGCCGGCGACCTGGCCGCCATTCTAACCGGTCTAGAGCCGCACGACGTCCTCTTTATAGACGAGATCCACCGGCTCAATCGCACAGTCGAGGAAATCCTCTATCCGGCCATGGAAGATTTCGAACTCGACATAATCCTGGGCAAAGGGCCGAGCGCCAGGTCGCTCAGATTGGAGATACCGCCGTTTACGCTGGTGGGGGCGACCACCAGAACGGGGTTGATAACCTCGCCGTTGCGGGACCGGTTTGGCGTAAATTCACGGTTGGACTATTATTCGCCTGAAGATCTCTCACGGATAATCAGCCGCTCGGCAACGATAATCGATGTTGAGATAGATGGCGACGGCGCCGATGAAATAGCCCGCCGCTCGAGGGGGACGCCGAGAATCGCCAATCGCCTCTTAAAACGGGTCCGCGATTATGCTCAGGTCGAAGGGGACGGTCGCGTCACTTGTTCGTTGGCGGGGGAAGCGTTGAAACTATTCGAGGTCGACGAGGCCGGCCTGGACAAACTCGATCAGCGCATCCTGCGGACGCTGGTGGAAAAATTCGCCGGCGCCCCGGTCGGTTTGAATACGTTGGCGGTGGCCCTCGGCGAAGAGCCGGAGACGATCGAAGATGTCTATGAACCGTATCTCGTCCAGCTCGGCTTCCTCCAGCGCACCCCCCGCGGTCGTGTGGCCACCGAGCGGGCTTATAAGCACTTGGGCCTGGCGTTCGGCGCGCCCGTCGCCCCTCAAAATCCATTGTTTTAAGTCAAAAATATCTCCACTTTCTTTTTTAAAGCTTTATAATATATCGCTGTACGCAATCTGTATTCCGACCAAGTGACGAAGAGGGTAAAGCGTTGAACGTTATTGAAGTGAACGGTTTAGTAAAAAACTACGGCGACTTAAAAGCGGTCGATAATGTCTCGTTCGGCGTTGAAGTCGGCGAGATATTCGGCATTCTGGGACCGAACGGGGCCGGCAAGACGACCACGCTTGAAATGATCGAGGGGCTCAGGCAGCCCGATGCCGGCTCTGTCTCGATAAAGGGGATCCAGGTCTGGCCTGATCCCGGCGCCACAAAAGCGCTGATCGGCGTCCAACTGCAGACAACGGCGCTCTTCGATTACTTGACCGTCAGGGAGATGCTGGCGCTCTTCGGCTCTTTTTATCGGCTGAGATTGACTCGTGAAAAGATCGACGGTCTTTTGGATGCCGTCAGTTTAAAAGATAAGCAAAAATCAAGGGTCAACGAACTGTCAGGCGGTCAACAGCAGCGCCTTTCTATCTCCTTGGCTTTAGTGAACGACCCTGAAGTGGTCTTTCTCGACGAACCGACGACCGGGCTCGACCCTCAAGCCAGACGGCGGCTCTGGGACGTTGTCAGAGAGATAAGCTCAAGAGGCAAGACGATTGTCTTGACCACGCATTACATGGAAGAAGCCGAAGTCCTATGCGGTCGGGTGGCCATTATGGACGCGGGGCGCGTCATCGAGATCGATACGCCGAAAGACCTGATCGACGGTCTGGGCGCCGAGGTGAAAATAACTTTTCGATCCGATCGAAACCTTGAACTGGCGGAGTTGAAGTCCGCGACCGGCGCTTCCGACATCTCTAAGGCTGATGACGGTTACGTACTCCACACCTCCGACGTCCAGGGATCGATAGTCGGGCTCTTCGGCCACGCGCAAAAATCCGGCTCGGCGATTGAAAACCTGTCGGTCTCAGGAGCGGACCTGGAAGACGTCTTTCTCCACCATACCGGAAAGGGGCTACGGGATTGAGGCAATATTTCGATCTGTTGGCGGCTAACTTCAAGATGACGGTCCGCAACGTTCAGGCGTTGTTCTGGCTGTTTGTCTTTCCGTTGATAATGATGAGTCTTTTCGGCGTTGTCTTTGGCGGCGGCGAAGCCAAGCCGAAGTTAGGCGTGGTCGATCTCGACCAAACCAAATTATCGCGCAGTGTCAGCGACGGCTTTGGCAAGGCCAAGGTCGTGCAGTTATATAAGATAACGACAGTCAAGGCCGCCAAAGACAGGCTAAAAGCCGGTAATTTAGACGGCGTCATGGTCATTCGCGACGGTTTTGCGATCGAGTTGGGGCAGGCGATCAAAACCAACGAAGCCGCCCGGATGAGCGCGTTTGCGCCGCCCGTCAACCCCCTGAGACCCGGCGCGGCTTCGCTCGTCTCTCGGAAGGCGCCGGCGGGCAAGGCAAAGCCCTTGGTACCGGCCAAGGTCGATTTATATTACGATCCGTCAGCGACGTTTGCTTCCCAGGTAGCCAGAGGAGCCGTCGCCAATGTCTTAGGGTTTGTCGATCGCGCGGCCGGCCGGGCGCCGTCGCTGATCGCTTTACAAAGCCACAGCGTCCGGCAGAACAACTTGCGCTATATCGATTTCCTGGTACCGGGAATAATCGCCATGACCTTGATGAACTCGGCGATGTTCGGGCTTGCCGGCACCATCGTCAATTACCGCGAACGCGGCATCTTGCGGCGCTTGAAAGTGACGCCCCAGCCGCTGACGACCTTTTTGGGCGCTCAGATCACCAACCAACTCCTCTTTTCGATTCTGCGGGCGGCTCTGTTGATCGGCGTCGCCCGGGCGTTATTTGATGTCCATGTTATCGGCAGCTATCTAACCTTGTTGCTTGTCGTCATCGTCGGCTCGCTGGCGTTTGTGACTGTCGCCTTCGCCATCGCCAGTTTCTCGAAGAACCGTGAAATATCCGACACGCTGAGCAACATAATATCGATGCCGATGATGTTCCTGGGCGGCGTCCTTTTCCCTGTCGACGGCGCGCCGGCCTGGATACAGCCGCTTATCAGGGTATTGCCGTTAAAATACCTGGGGGACGCTATGCGCGGGGTGATGATAAAAGGCGACTCGCTTAAAACTATCAGCACCGATCTGTGGGTCTTGGTGGCTGTCACTGTAGTCTTCTTTTTTATCTCTCTCAAAATGTGGCGCTGGGAGTAAGCGCCGCCGTGGCCTGTTGAATCAAACCCCCGCGGCTGATATTATGTATAGTTCAGGCAGGCGGATCAAAGAGGTGCAGATGAGACAGACCGCGCTATATTTCCTTCTAATAGTATTTATTCTGATTTTGTTGATCGTCCCGGCCGTGGCCATGGCTGAATCGATGCCCGGCATGCCTATGGAAGAGACGCAGACCGGAGCCGCGAAAGACACGAACAGCGCCGACCATAAGCCCCCCGAACAGAGGGCCGATGACTCGACTATGGCGGCCGTCGTCTCCGGCATTTTCGGCCTTCCCGTTGCCGCCTGGTTTATTACCAGGTCAGTACGGAAAGCTAAAAAGAATTCCACTTAAAACCCGCCCGGACGCGCGCCGCGCGCCGCTACTGCCCGATTGGGTAAAAGTCACTATACCGATTTGCGGGGGAGTATGTGGTCAAGAAAACCGATCTGAGCGGACGGGAGTTGACGGAAAAAGAAGCGGCTGAATTCGAACGCTGGAAAGTCTTCGATGAAGCCGAGAAAAACAGGACACTCGACGACCTGCGGACCGTTCTATATTTCGGCGAAATAGAAACCGACCGTTCAAAAGAAGTAGTCCGAAAAATGCTTGAGTTTGAGGCCAAAGACGCGGGCGAGCCTATCATCCTTAAGATTTCCTCTAGTGGCGGGTCGGCTCTGGACGGCCTGGCTATAGTGGAGACAATGCGCACCATAACCTCGCCGGTCATGACTTTCTGTCTCGGCTACGCGTTTTCCATGGCGCTGGTCGTTCTGGCCGCGGGGGAGCGCGGCAGCCGGTTTTGCACCCGCGGCAGCTGGGTGATGATGCATCAGATATCCGCCGGTCGATATCAGCGGTTCGATGAGCTAAAGACCACATTCACTTTTTACGAGCGGTTGAATACGCAGTTGGCGAAGATATTGGCCGACTCATCCGGGCAAAAACTGACTAAGATAGAACAAGACATGCGTGAAGATGTCTGGATGGCGGCCGACCAGGCCAAAAGCTTTGGATTGGTCGACGAGATAATCTAGCTCCCTCGGCCTTCAGCAGGTATAATAAAGGCTTAAGGACGTGAATTATCATGCAGGTGCGGGGACCTCGTCTTCAAACGGTAAGACCAGCTCGCGCAACGCGTCTAGAACTTCCTCATCGTAAAGAGAGCCGGTGCCGGCTTTGAGTTTAGCCAGAACCGAGACGGGCGAGGGGCCGCGGCCCCGGGCGGGTGTGGCCAGCGAGACATAAGCCTCGGCTGCCAGCAGAACCCGGCTGCCTATCGGTATAGTCTTAGTCGCGGCGCTCTTCTTACCATCGCCGTTCCCATTCGATAATCCGGCTAATATCTCTGTAACGCGCTTAGGGAAATCAAATGATTTCAAAATCAGCGCCGACTGATTTGCGCCGTTGGCTTTGACGATCTTGGTCGCTATCACTGTGTCCACATCTTTTAGCATGGCCGCTATCTCGACGGCGGTTACAGTTTCTTGTGGGAGCCCCATCTGTTTAGCCAAAGCCTTAGCTTGCCGGGCCACTTTGACCGTGCGGTCCTTTAGGCGCCGCCGGTCGTCGGCAGCCTTGGCGACCAGCGCCAGCAACCCGTTGAACTGGTCGTTTTTCTCCTGAACCAACTCGATGGTGAACCTGGAGTTGGTTGCTTCCCGGGCAATGAACTCAAGGACTTTCAGGTCGCTGTGGTCGTGTACGACCCGGTCGTTAGACCAAAACGCTATGATGCCAAAGAGCCTGCCCTCCAGGCGCAAGGGGACGCCCAGCGCGTTTTTGACCCCCTTGATCGGGCTATGGTCCGGGAACGCCGGGTCCGGTTGAACAAACGAGCGCCCGGTGTGGCCGATCAACTTGACGATCTGGTCGATTACCTTAGAGTTAGTGTCTTCCGGAAAAGAGACGAGAGGCTTTTTCCAGCTTTTTGTCCCATCGCGCAAGACGACCACGCCGCCGTCGGCTTCAAAAAACCTTAAAGCGGCCCTGAACAATTGCTCGAGAACGGCGGTATCGCCCAGGTTCGTCAATAAGACGTTTATCTCACTTAAGAACTCTTTATGGCGAAGTTCTTTGGCGAGTTTGGCCGAGGTCGCTTGCGTTTCCTGGATAAGCTGGGCCGTCAGTTTCGCTTGTTGTTTTTCCTTCTGAGCCATATAGAACAAGAAGGCGGCGATAAAAGTGATAAAGTAGAAACGCAGGAAAATATTATATTTAAGGGCGCCAAAAAGGCCGCTAAATGCGTCGATAAAGAAGAACATGCCGAAGACGGTCATGGCCAGCAGGTAAATTAAGAAGTAATTTATTCGGCGCAGTTCGCGCCGGCGCTTTTCTATATACTCGATCGTATTCATGGGTCCTCTTGCGTGCCGGATACTGTCATGTATTTCTCGGCTCCAGGCCCGGCGGACTTAAGCGAAAGGTTGAAGGTGGAGAGTAGCATCCGCAGCGCCGGGTCGGTAAACTAAGCGGGAAAGGAAATAATATGCGCGTTCTCAGTCATGTCTGTTGCGGGCCGTGCTTTACGGCTGTTCATGAAAACTTAAGCCAATCCGGATACGATCTGGCGGCGTATTACTATAACCCGAATATCCATCCAGTCGAAGAATACCGATTGCGCCTAAGTCATCTTGAGCGATTTTGCGGCCGCTACTCGGTTCCGCTCATTGCCGGCGATTATGAAGTGCGAGAATATTTTGCCGCCGTCGATGGGCATGAAGATAAACCGGACAGGTGCATTCGGTGCTACACATTGCGCCTGGAACGCACGGCGGAGCTGGCAGCTCAAGACGATTATGACGCCTTCACCACCAGCCTGCTCCTCAGCCCGTATCAGTATCATGATGAGCTGCGGGCAGTCGCCGACAAACTTAGCGGCGAGCATGACATAGAATTCTTGTATCGGGATTTCCGGCCGGCTTATCGCCGGTCCATCGAGCTGTCAAAGTCGCTCGACATGTACCGGCAAAAATATTGCGGGTGCGCTTTCAGCGAGAAGGAGCGGTAAATGGCGGAAGATTTACTTACCGCCGATTTCGATTACGATTTACCCCCGGAGTTTATCGCGCAGAGGCCTATTGAGAGGCGGTCGGCTTCAAAATTGCTCGTGCTCTATCGGGGCAACGGGCGGATAGAGCATCGTCATTTTTTAGACCTGATCGATTATTTAAGGCCCGGCGATTGCCTGGTCGTCAACGAGACAAAAGTGCGGCCCGCCAGGTTGCTCGGGCGCAAGACTACGGGGGCGGCCGTCGAGGTTCTGCTCCTGTCCGAGGTCGATAAGACCGATTGGGAGGCGCTCTGCCGGCCGGCCAAGCGGCTGCCGGCCGGCGCCCGCATCATTTTTGACGATAAATTGGCGGCTGAAATCATCGAGGTTCGGGAGGCCGGCAAGCGGTTGATAAGATTCTTTTCCGAGGGCTCGCTGACGGCGGCCTTAGCCAGGGTCGGCAAACTGGCGCTGCCGCCTTATATTCACGAAACGCTTGATAAAGATGATAGATACCAGACGGTATTCGCCGCCAAACCCGGTTCGGTCGCGGCCCCGACCGCCGGCCTTCATTTTACCAAGCCCTTCCTGCGCAAGTTGCAAAGCGCCGGCATCGGGGTAGTCAAGCTGACGCTCGATATCGGCCCGGACACCTTCAGGCCGATCCGGACGGCTACAATAAGCGGGCACAAGATGCACTCGGAAACATATGAGATAATCCCGGAGGCGGCGGGCATTATCCGCTCTACGAAAGCGGCCGGCGGGCGGATAGTCGCTGTCGGCACGACAACCGTCAGGGCGTTGGAATCGGCTGCCTCGGCCTCGGGGGCGGTCGAGTCCGGACCCGAGCGAACCGACTTATTCATCCGGCCCGGCTTCAAGTTTAAAGTCGTCGACTTGATGGTGACCAATTTCCACCTGCCGAGATCGACCTTAATGGTGCTGGTATCGGCCTTTGCCGGCCGGGAAAATATAAGGCATGCTTACAGCGAGGCTATTGAGAGCGGCTATCGGTTCTACAGTTTCGGCGATGCGATGCTGGTGGTGTGATGATGTTCAAATTTGAAGTAATAAAAACCGACCCTAATACCGCCGCCCGCCTTGGCCGCATAACCACGCCTCACGGGGTTATCGATACGCCTGTTTTCATGCCGGTCGGCACCCGGGCTTCGGTCCGGGCGATGACCCCCGAGGAGTTGGTCGACCTGGGCGCTGAAATAGTCTTGGCCAACGCCTATCACCTGTACCTTCGTCCCGGCCACAAGCTGGTATCCGTTGCCGGCGGCCTCCATAAGTTTATGCATTGGGACCGGCCGATATTAACCGACAGCGGCGGCTATCAGATATTCAGCCTCAGTCCCATTATGCGCATCACGCCGGACGGGGTCGAATTCCGGGCGCTTATCGACGGCTCCAAGCATTTTTTCACGCCCGAGCTGGCGATAAAAGTCCAGGAAGACCTGGGCGCCGATATCATCATGTCGCTCGACCAATGCACTCCTTATCCCAGCGACCACCAATTCGTTGCCCGGGCGGTAGCTTTGACTTCAGCCTGGGCCAAGCGGTGCCGGGCGGCCCACAAGCGGGAAGATCAGGCTCTCTTCGGTATCATTCAAGGCGGCGTCTATCCGGATTTGCGCCTGCGCAGCCTCGAGGACCTGTTGGCTCTCGATTTCCCCGGTTATGCTTTCGGTGGTTTGTCCGTCGGGGAATCGGCCGAAGAAGCGCTAAGCATCTTAGCGGCTGTCACACCGAATATCCCGCCGGAAAAACCGCGGTACTTGATGGGTGTCGGCTCGGTAGTCGACATCATCTGCGCCATCGAGCAGGGCGTCGATATGTTCGATTCGGTCTTTCCGACCAGAGTCGCCCGAAACGGCACCGCTCTTACGTCGAGCGGGCGGGTCAATATCCGCAACCGGCGATATGAACGCGATATGGGACCGATTGACAGCCGGTGCTCCTGCTACTGTTGCGCCAACTATTCCCGCAGCTACATCCGTCATTTATACATGGCCGGAGAGATACTTCCCTTGCGCTTGCTTAGTTGGCATAACCTGTCTTTTACCATCCAGGCGGTAGGCTCGGCCCGCCAAGCTATTGAGCGCGGCGACTATCGGGACTGGCTTGATAGATTTATCGCCGATTTGGAAAAAACTGATGGAAAAGGTAAATTGGAGGTTTGAATTGGGACAAGTATTTTCCCTGGTCTGGATAGTCCTGCTTTTCGGAGTCTTCTATATTCTCGTTATCCGCCCGCAGCAACTCCGCATGCGTCAACGTCAAGACCTGGTCGCGAGCTTGCGGGCGGGAGACAGGGTAGAGACTATCGGCGGCATTCAAGGAGTGGTGATGTCGCTCGATGCGGAGACGCTTGAGCTGCAGGTCGCGCCTGAGGTTTCCATCACAATAGCCCGCCGGGCCGTGGCTGCCCGTGTCGGCGATGAGGACTAGCGCCGCAAAGCGGCGCCGGTTATAATTACTCTCCTATGAAACAGATCAAGCTCCCCACCTTTGACGACATAAAACATGACCCTGTTTTTACGGCCTACCTGGAGCAGGCCGGCCTGGCGATGGGGGCGCTCGGCTACACCGAACACGGTTTTCGCCACGCCGACCTCGTCGCCCATATCAGCGCCAACATCATGCGCCACCTCTCTTTTCCGGAGCGCCAGGCCGACCTGGCCGCTATCGCCGGTTATCTTCACGATATCGGCTGTTCCATCAGCCGCAGCTTTCACGGGGTTTCCGGGGCCTTGCTGGCCAAGCCGCTTTTGGAAAATAAAGGCCTGACCCCGAAAGAGGTCGCCGTCGTCTTGAGCGCCATCGGTAATCATGAAGAAGAGCACGGCTGGGCGACGAGCGAAGTCAGCGCCGCCTTGATATTG
>JAUXSL010000127.1 GCA_030679975.1 Actinomycetota bacterium | reverse complement strand
CGGTATCAAGATAATATCGGCCCCGCCCGCCAGGCCGGCTTCGACCGCGATATGCCCGGCGTCCCGGCCCATCACCTCGAGGATCATCACCCGGTGGTGTGATTCGGCGGTCGTGTGAAGTTTGTCGCAGGCGTCCGTGGCGATGGCCGTCGCTGAATCGAAACCGATAGCATAGTCTGTGCCGGGGATGTCATTGTCGATCGTCTGCGGGATGCCGACCCCGACCACCGGGTCCGGCAGATTATTCAGCCGGTGCAAGACCCCCAGCGTATCGTCGCCGCCGATGGCTATCAACGCGTCCAGCTTGTGGGCAGCCATATTTTTGTGTATCTCATCGACAGCCCCCAATTTAAACGGGTTGGTGCGCGATGTGCCCAGGATAGTGCCGCCCTTCGGCAAAATACCCGAGACTTCCCTTTTTTTCAGCAGGGCGATATCGCCTTTTATCAAGCCTGCCCAGCCGTTTCTTATTCCTAAAATCTCATGACCGTCCGCCGCGCCTTTTTTAACGACGGCCCTGATGGCCGCATTCGTAGCCGGCGAATCACCGCCGCCCGTTAATATGCCTATTCTCATATTCACTCCTTCTGCTTTATCGTTTATTCCCAAACCGATAGTTGTGGAAAATTAGGATGCCTAGTGATATTATCCAAGCACGATGCCGTCACATTCTTTCAAAGCGATCTTTTTTGACGTAGGCAATACACTTCTTCTACCGTTTCCTTCAGTCGTCGACATTTGCACGGAAGTCCTGGCGTTGCGCGGCTATACCGTCGATCCCGGACGCCTGAGCCAAGCTTTGGCCCTGGCCGACCAGGCCTATGAAGACCAATACCGGCGCGACGACTCCTTCTGGATGAAGGAGATGGATACGGCCAAATTCTGGATTGAACTCTACGAGCTGATGCTAAACGACGCCGGCCTCCAGGAAGAGACGACCGAGCTGGCGAGTGACATCTACACGGCATTCGGGCAGGCGGACCGGTGGCAACCTTATCCGGACGTCCTGCCGACATTAACCAGATTGTCCGAGGCCGGCTTTAAGATCGGCCTGGTCTCCAATTGGGACACGCGCCTGACCAGCCTGTCGGTCGAGACCGGTCTCTCCAAATATCTTGATTTCGTCATTTCCTCAGCCAACGTCGGGCTGCTAAAGCCGCAGCCGCAGATTTTTGAGCTGGCGCTGGAGCGGGCCGGAGTGGGCGCGGCGGAGACCATGCACGTCGGCGATCATTACTACGCCGATATCATGGGGGCCAGGAGCGTCGGGATAACCCCCGTTTTACTTGACCGCAAAGGCACTGTCTCGAATGCCGATTGCCTGGTCATAAATAGCCTGCACGAACTGGTAAGTTATCTCTGGAGCCATTAAGAACGCGCCGAAAACCGCCCGCTCCTACCTGGGAAACGGCTTATTGGATAACATCGCCGACAGCAAGGTGTCTTTGGCTCCCAGGTCCGGAATCACGTAGCTGATACGATTGATCATAACGCCCTTGCCCGGAAGTATCGCCATGTCTATCTGGCGGCTACTGTCCGCGAATGCCCGCCCGGTCGCCAGCATCTCGGTTAATCCCATGTTAGTGTTAACGTAAGAAGCGACAACATTAGCCATCCTCGGAACATCGGCATAAGACTTGATGGATTGGGCCATCATCGCTTGGATAAACTGCTGCTGTACCGGCACTCTGGCCAGGTCACCACCGCCACCCGAACCGACATGGCGATTCCTGACTATCGCCAGGGCTTCTTTGCCTTCCCTGTGCCGCAATCCCGGCCTGACCGCCACACCCAGCTCGCCATCGTAAAAGGATAAGTCGGTAGCGAAATCAACGCCGCCCATAGCGTTAACCGCCTCTTCAAAACGGCCGTAATCTACCTGAAAGTAGTAGTTGACGGGTTGGTTCACGAAATCCGAAACCGTACGTATCAGCAACGGCGCGCCGCCAAATGCCCACGAATGGTTGATTTTGTCCATGCCCCGGCCCGGAATCATCACCCGTGTATCGCGAGGGATCGACAGCATATATATCTTTTTTGTCTTCTTGTCCGCGTGAATGAACATCAGACTGTCGGCGCGCGAGCTGGTCCAATTCGCGCGCCTGTCCGTCCCGGCGAGAACAATATTTATTCCATCCCCTTGAGGGGCTGCCACAACCTTGTTGATCTTCTCAGCGTCCTTAGGTTTGAGCTGCATCTTATTCTGTAAAGAAAGTAACCACATGTAGCCGCCCGCCATGCCTAAAACCAGCGCCCCCAGAATGGAGGCGACAATTATCATCCATTTGCGGCCGCGCTTTTTCTTGCGGTCCTGCCGGGACTGAACGTGCAGTTTTTTTAAATCTCCCTCAAGCTGGGGCGTAGCCATAAATCGACCTCACTTTTTACGTGGCCGGGGCTGCTTGCTCACGATCGCGCCCCGCTCGTTTAAATTGACAAATCAACGATTGATTATATACCAAAGAAGTAAGAGATATATTACTAGACCGGCGATACTTCGTTGAGCGGGTACATTTTATCGCGCCAGTTCGTTGTCAAACTAGACAGTCAATGATAAAATTTTTCAGCACGCGCGGATGTGGCTCAGTGGTAGAGCATCACCTTGCCAAGGTGAGGGTCGCGGGTTCAAATCCCGTCATCCGCTCTTTTCTTTTTACTTCGGCGACGTGGCCGAGTGGTTAGGCAGAGGTCTGCAAAACCTTGTACAGCGGTTCAAATCCGCTCGTCGCCTCAGAGCGGATTTGAACCGCTCAAAGGGGTTATTTCGGGCGCTTGGCTCAGGGGGAGAGCGCTTCCTTGACACGGAAGAGGTCGGCAGTTCAAATCTGCCAGTGCCCACCAGTTCAGAGGCCTAGAATCGGTAAAATGGTTCTAGGCCTTAGATTTTGGGGTGCAAATAGGGTGCAGCCGAAATCGTCATTCCGCGACGCGGATAAGGCCTATTCCGAGGGTTGATTGACAAGCAATCGCCCTGTGATAAGCTAATTTTCTGTGGAAGGATAGCGATGGGCAAAATAAAAGAGACTGAAGTAACCTGTAAAGCATGTGGCGCTGTTTCTTATTATGGAAAGCAGGACGCGATCCAAAACCTCGGCAAGCAAATGCAAAACGTCGGCAAGGACCTAACTTGCTGTGGTTGTTGTTCCGTCTTACCAAATAAGAAAACGGTTGACCTTTCAAAGTGCCCACAATGCGGATCAAGGGCAATAACAAAGACAACCATCGAGCATGAAGTCTAGCGTTTTAATATTGATCAAGGTTTATCAGGCGAAGATTTCACCGCGGCTCGGCGCTGGCAAGTGTCGCTTCCACCCCACATGCTCACAATACGCCATTACGGCAATCGATAAATATGGTGTTTTCAGAGGCGGCTTAAAAACCTACCGGCGCCTGAGAAGATGCCGGCCAAACAATTACGAAAGCTGCATCGATTTCCCGTGAAATAAAGAGGTTGCAATGGCTAATCAGTGCTTCCACGGCATCTCGGCAAACGCTTGTTCTCTTGTCACCAGGCCGACACATGGTTTAAGTTCTAATTGGCTAATCGCTCCCTCATAACCAAGTTCTCCCAAAAGATCAGCCGGCAGGCAGCGAAATGGTCGATTGAAACGGGAGGGCATCATGTCTGAAGAACAAACCTTTAAAACGCCTTGGTACAAGCGGTGGTGGGCGATTGCGGGAATAGCGTTCATCATCGGCGTTTCTGTTGGCGCAAGCTCCTCGGAGTCAAGCCAAAAGCCTGCTGAAATAGCTGTGTCCGATAAAACAGCAACGGTAAACATCGATTCCTTAAGGCAAGAAAATGAATCACTGAAGAAAGAAAAAGACGCGGCTCTCGCTAAAGCCACTGAGGCGGCAACGACCCTAAAGACGGTGCGGGCCGAGCTCGATGGCAAGGTTGCAGCCGAGAAACAAGTTGAGGCCGAGAAGTCGAAAACTACCTTTTCGGACGGGGTTTATCTTGTTGGAACAGATATCCCAGCGGGCCGATACAAGGGCACGCCGAGCGGCAGTAGCGCATACTGGCAAGTATCGGGAGATGCAAACGGAGAAAACATCATTGCAAACGGCAACGAGCCTGGCAATTTTTACGTTCAGGCCTCAGCCGGGCAGTATGTGGAGATTAAAGGCGCGGAGATATCGCTGGCACAATGACGGGTTCAATACGCAAACTCGGCAAACGCTTCCATGTCGGCCTTAATGCCAGGTAGTTTACCCTTGCCGACCTGCTAAGAGACGCTTACGCGCCGTCTCAGAGACGCCGTTACCAGGGGAAATGCAAAGCGGCTCTTTTGGGCCGCTCTGCAGGCGTTTGTTGTCTACCATTGTTTTTCTACCTCGATCTCGGCGCTGCGTATCAACTCGGAGACTTGCCGGAGCAATTGATTATAGGTCTTTATCACGTCAATGAGTGTCGTCAAAGCCGGGTTCGCTCTCCGGGTCTGCTGCGCGCTGTTTTTGTAAATCTCGATCTCTCCATTAAGGGCGATGTCCTCTTTGAGGCCGAGAATGACGTAATCGAGATACAGGATTTCGTCAATATATCGCTTGATTCTGAGCATTTTATCCGCGGTCAAACGCTTGCGGATCGCGCTGTCTGCCGGCAAGCCTTCCAAGTAAACCAGCAGGTCGTTAATCTTAACTTTCGGTTTCGGCGGTTTTTTGGGGCTTGGCTGCCGTTTAACTCGGGACCTGCTCGTTTAAAAGTTCCCGCTCATATTCCGATAGCGATTCCGGTTCCTGGTCGGAAACCCGATCGGCGCCGTTTTCGCTCACCTGGTACCGGGCGACCAGTCGCTCCAACTTGCCGCCCAGATCGCTCAGGTTTTGCGCCGCGCCCTCCGTTTGGTTGGCGCTGGAGACAAACTGGGACGTTGACTGGTTGATTCCGTCAAGCGCCGAGCTTATCTGATCGATCCCCGCCGTTTGTTGGTAAACCGAGGCGACAATCTGTTGGGCGGCAGAGGCCGACTTGTCAACGCTCTCGGCCAACTGCTTTATACTGTCGCCGGCCTCGTTGGCCAGCTTGACCCCGTGCTCCACCCGGCGCGTCCCCTCCTCGGCGGCCATCGCCGCCTGGTTAGTGGCGGCCTGGATGTCGTCGAGGATCGCCTTGACCTGGGTGGTGGCTTGCTGGGACTGCTCGGCCAAACTGCGGACCTCCGCGGCGACCACAGTGAACCCTTTGCCGTGCTCGCCGGCGCGCGCCGCCTCGATCGCCGCGTTTAGCGCCAGCAGCTTCGATTGTTCGGCAATATCGTTAACGGTGGCGATGATCGTGCCGATCTGTTGGGTGCGGTCGCTAAGCGACCGAATGCTTTTGGCGATCGACTCCACGGTGTCTTTGATCTCCTTGATGCTCCCAACGGTGTTCTGGACCGCTCCCTCGCCGACCTCGGCGACCCGCGCCGTTTCTTGAGCCGATTCGGCCACCGACTTCGCCAGATCGCCGGCCTGCCCGGCGGTCTGTTTGACTTCGGCGACGCTCACGGTCACCTGGTTTATCGAACTCGCTTGCTTGACGGCGCTGGCGTTATTCTGCGTCGTGGCCGCCGACAGTTCCGCGGCGGTTGCCGCGATGTCGCCCGTGGCCTCTTTCATCTCAATCGCCAGCCCGCGCAAACTTTTCACCATATTGTCCATGTTTTTGGCGAGCGCGCCGATCTCGTCGTCGCTGTTGGCATTCACCTTAACAGTCAGGTTGCCTTGGGCTATCTGGCCCACGTCGCTCCCCAGCCGCAGGATGGGGTCGATAGCGCTCCTGTTGACCAGCACCGCCAAGGCGGCGGCCGCGATCAAGAAAATGATCCCGAAGATGACGGTTGACTGCCAGAGCGTCCCCATGGCGTCGGCGACGAACTTGCTGGAGTCGTGTTGCACCATCAGCACCCCGACCACCCTGCCGCCGGCGTCCGCGAACGGCCCGACGCCGACAACCTGGTACGACTTTATTGACTTGAGGTGGATAGTCTTAAAGTCGTCGAGCCCGCCGGCCAACTCAACCATCGAGGCGGCGTCCACCGCCAGCTTTTCGTCCGAAGAGTCGAGCAAGGTGAAGTCCCCGACTTTTTCGCCCACCATCTCGATGGCTTGTCCCTTGATAAAGACGTTAGTGAGAAACACGCTGGCGTTGTCGTTCGTGAGTTCCCTGAAGGCCGGGAAGATGTGATCGATCTCCTGGCCCAGTTCCACATAACCGACAAACTTGCCCTTGTACTTAACCGGCATTACGGCTCTTAAGGAGAAGAAGTTCTTGCCCATCTCGATACCGCTGGCCAGTTGACCGGTTTTTTCCGCCTGCTTGAAGGTTATTCTTTGCAGAACGTCCCCGTACTGCTCGGGCTTATGAACCCTAAGCAAGACGGCCCCGGACGGGTCGATGAAATAAAAGTGGGTTATCCGATATTTCGACCTTAACTCGTCAAAAAGCGGCTTGGTTTGAGCCAGCAGGCCGTCCCGATCCTTTTCAGCCAAGAGCGCCAGAAACTCCTCTCGCCCGGCAAGACCCGTCAGCGTCTTGCCAAGGGCCTCCTCGTCACTTTTGACCTGGGAAAAGAATACTTCATAAGATCTCGACGCCTTCTCGTCCAAAATCGTCTTAAGCCTGGCCTGCTCGCTGAAATACTGGTTTATGCCGATGGCCAGCCCTCCGATGGTGTAAATTGCCAGCAACGTGATCAACAGCTTGGCTCTAATGGACTTTATTTTCACCAACCTCAGCTCCCTTCCTAAAACCTTTTGCTTGCGCCTCAATTATCGGCCGAGCCCGCGGGCGGCGATTTTTCCGCCGGCGACCAGCCGTACTAAGTTATTATCGGCAAAATCTGGAATACATTACAGGCGATTGTTATATTGGAGACCAACCGCCCTGTTGATTCCATCGCGCTCTTCCTTGTTTGCCGGGGGCCCGGCAAAGACATATAACACCCGATTCGCGATTACGGTTTGATCAGCGATTCCCACACGGCCGCGCTCGTGGGGACGGACGGCTCGATCGACTGGCTGTGTTGGCCGCGGTTCGATTCGCCGTCCATTTTCGGCGCCGTTCTCGATGACGAAAAAGGGGGCCGCTTCAGTGTCGCTCCAATCGCCGGCTACCAATCAAGCCAGGCGTATGTTCCGGACACGAATGTCCTGGTTGCCCTGTTCGAAACCCCGGGCGGCCGCGCCGAGATCGTGGATTTTCTGGCCGTCAACGGGCGGCGCCGAGAACTATACCGCCGCCTAACGGGCGTCTCCGGAGAAACGAAAATCGAAGTCGCTTTCGCGCCCCGCTTTAATTACGGAAACGTCCCCCCGACATTTCGACGGAAAGCCTGTTCGCTAATCGCCGCGGGAGCGGGCGGGCTGGTTGAGCTGCACAACTCATCCTCTCTTGAAATAAAAGAAAGCTCAGCCGCGGCTCTCTGGACCCTGCGGCCGGGAGAGCGCCTAAAGGGCGAGCGGGTCGTTCCCGGGCTGGAGGGATATATGGGATCGGCCCCGGTGAGAATCGGCAACGGGGCGGCCGACCAGTTCCAACTCGACGTCTACGGCAAAGCGCTCCTTTGCGCCGCCCGCTACGGCGAATTAACCGGAACGATCTCGCCGAAAATCTGGGGCGCGGACATTTAACCCGGAGTTGGACAGCTTCACCAAGGCTTTTGGATCAACCGAACTGGATGCCGGCGCTTTGCTGATGAGCGTCTACGATTTCTTGCCCGCCACCGACGAGCGCCTTAGGTCGACCGCCGACCGGTTAATCCACACCCTGGGGCACAAGGGCCTGATGTACCAGTTCAAATGGGGCAACGAAACTCTCGGCGTTAGCGAAGGGGCTTTCGCCATCGCCTCGATTTGGCTGGCGATTCATTTCATTAAGCTCGGCCGGCTCGATTTTGCCGCGGAGTTTATCCAGGCGATAGTCGACAGCGCCAACCACGTCGGCTTGTTGGCGGAAGAAATCGACGCGCCCACCAGCCACTTTCTCGGCAACTTCCCCCAACTGTTCGTCCACACCGCCCTGATCGACGCCGTCCACGCTTTTAATACCGCCGCCGCGCGGAAGGACCGGCGGAAGGGTAAAACAGGGTGATGCAAAATTTCGATCTAATCATCGTTGGGGCCTGTTCGGCGGCCGCGGCGGCAGCCGTCAGGGCCGCCCGCGAAGGCGTGCGAATCGCGTTAATCGAACGCGGGACGATTGGCGGCACCTGCGTCAACGTCGGTTGCGTGCCCAGCAAACATCTGCTCCGGGCGGGCGAAATCTATTATTACGCCAAGCATAATAATTTTCGGTCGATCACCGGCGCCGAAAACCTGGGGCTGGATTTTCGTCAAGCAATTGAAGAAAAACGCCGACTGGTCGCGGAGCTAAGGCATGACAAATATGAAAAAACGCTAAATGACATCCCCCGCCTGACCAAGTTCCAAGGATCGGCGATTTTTGCCGGCCCGCATGAAATATCCGTTAACGGGCGGTCGATTGGGGGCGAGAAAATCATAATCGCCGGCGGCTCTTCCCCATTCATCCCGCCGATCGAAGGCATCGACCGAGTCGATTATTTAACCAATGTCGAAGCGCTGCAACTCGAGGAACTGCCGGAGTCGATGTCGGCGGTGAAACCCGCGAGTACCGAGGCGGGCAACTCCTGGCGGCGGCCGGCGGCGCGGCGAACACCAAGGGGCTGGGGCTGGAAACCATCGGCGTTAAGCTGACCGATCTCGGTGCAGGCGTCCGCCTCTCTGACTATTCGGGCTTTGTAGTCAGTGGAAAATTTGCGCTTTACGGTCTTTTCCGTAACTTCCGGATTCGGAACTTGCGCGCTACTTAGATCGCCGTCCGGTTTGATCGGCCCAGCCTGTCCCTCGGGCTCGCTTCGCTCGCCCTCGGTCCACTGGGGTCCAACTAAACCGATCCCTGTGGTTCCGGCCTTCTCCTTGCTGCCGTTATTCATTTACAACCCCCTCGCCCTCTACAATAATTAAAGGGAAGGGACTGTTTCAACTATCTTGACACAGAGGGACGGCCTGTTTCGGCTTTGTTCCCTATGTTTCGGGCCAGCACTAATGAAGCTTTCGATAGGGTCGACAGCGGACGTAGCGTATTGCACCTCTATTCGACACGCCAGCACTATGATCAGATGCTAAGAAAAAGCGTCAATCGGCCCGCTGATAATTATGATAAGTCGTTTAATCAAATCCACCTTTTTATTCGGTTTAAAACGGATACTTGGATCTGGCTCAGTTATCTTGCTGTTTCAACCATCGCGACAATGATATTTTTTGGGGCTCTTTTCATTACGCAGAAATATCATTTCGACCTCTATGCCTTAATGAATGCCAATAAGAGGGCTGGCACAATCGTACTAGGGCTAACAGGCCTTGTGAGCTTGACTGCGACCTTCTCTGAGCAGCGCCACAGAGCGCAGCATGTGTTAGCTGCAACTGCAATTTTTCGCCGATAGATTATAATATCGACAAAGGAGGAACATATGCCTAAAGAAAGCCCTCGGCCAAGTGCGATGAAGTTGGCAATCGATGAACTTAATATCTCAGACTACAAAAGAAGCTATGCTAGAATCATAGAAACGGCGGCCATGCCGCAAGCAACTCGCCCAGATGTCGTTAAAAAACGTGAGCTTCTGATTAAATCAGCCAAAAGCAATAAAAAATAACAACTACAATTATATTTAAACTAGAATCCTCCACCATTTTCAAGCAACCACTGCTTCCGCTTAGCATAATCCGGCATAGCCCTCTCTAATAGACGCCGAAATTCTGGTGTGTGATGAGGTTCGCGTTGACCGTGGACCAGATGGTCAAGCTCCCGCTACGCTCTTGCGAGCCCCGTTTTTCTCTAAGCGGCGCGGCCCCGGCCGTGCTCAGCCTCAAACAGGCCTTTGTCGGCTTTGCTGATCAGTTTGCCGGCATTGATCTCATCGGTTAAGGCGACAACGGAGAAGCTGACAGAAAACTCTATCGACTGCCGATCAAAGGTGATAACACCTTTTTGGGCAAGCTCCCCGATACGCACGGCCGTCACTTCCGCGTCAGCGACCTTCGCATACGGCAGAGCGATACAAAACTCGTCTCCGCCAAAACGGCAGGCTATGTCATGGCTGCGGGTGTTCTCACGGACGATATGGGCCAGGGCTTTGAGCACTTTGTCGGCGGCCGGGCGGCCGAACCTCGTATTCAAACTCTTAAAATCATCCACGTCAAGTTTTATCAGAGACAAGTCGGCATGGTAACGCCTGGCCCGCCTGATCTCGTCATCGAGACGTTCCTCAAAGTATCTCCGCCGGTACAGGCCGGTCAGGCCATCGGCCAACGCCAAGTCTTTTAGATGATCGGTCCGGGCTTGTTCGTGAACATCGGCACAGCTGCCGATAAGTCCCGCGAAGCGGCCTCCCTTATCGGAAAACGGCGCGCCCTTGTCGCTGACCCACCGCCACTCGCCGTCATGCCGGCGCAGGCGATAGCCGGCTTCATAGGGGCCGCACTGGTCGAGGGCATCGGCATATGCCTTGACGCACACGGCGATATCTTCAGGGTGGATGGCCTCGCGCCACCCATCACCCAGTTCTTGTTCGATTTTTCGGCCGGTAAACTCCAGCCAGACGCGGCTGAAATAGTCGCGGGCGCCACCCGCCCCGCATCGCCATATCATGTGCGGGGATCCTTCGACGAGCATTTGATATTCCATTGGATCAAGTCGCATAGGGGGTCTATGCCCCCGTTCAGCCCCGGCAAAACGCGCATCAGGTGCGGCTACGACCCGCCGGCCGGCCACGACCAAACGCGCATCAAAGGTGCGGATGCAAGGCGGACGAAGTCCGAGGTGAAGGAGCGTGCATCAAGCACGTGACTGAACCGAGGACGAGGACAACGCGGCAGGCGCGCCTTTCAGGCGCGTTTAGATGCGGGCCATTTCGCGGGCGACTTTCCCTTTCCAAACCGGACTGGTCGCATAACCCTTCATCTCAAACGGACTACTCGTCCGCCCCCACATCTTGGAGATGTAATGAGCTTGGTTTTGGATGGCGATCTCCTTGGTCGACCAGCCCGCCCAGCCGCCGCCGGCGGCCTTGCGACCAAAGAAGTTGTTGGAGTTGGCGTTGGCGCGACCCCCGCCGGACTCGACCATAGCGATAGCCGGCATCAACCGCGGCTCTATCCCGGCGTCGACGGCGGCCAAGTAAAACGTGCGGCCTTGACCCGTCAACGGCGTGCGCGCCAAATAGCTATCAATGCGATTTATCCAATTGCCGCCGCGGTCGGGAAGAGCGGCCCACTTGACCAGGGACAGCCGGCGCTGATTTATCTGAAAGACTTTTTCTTTTATTTGATTGAGGGTCGAAGAGGTTTCTTTGAGCTGCTTGATCTGTCCGGAGAGAACGCGATTCTCTTTTTGCATCAGCTCGATCTCGCGCGCTTGGCCCTCCATCCGGGCCTGGGCCTTCTCTATCTCTCCGCTCGTCAAACGCATACCGATCATGACCGCTATTAAGATCGCCGTCAGCCAGATGCCGACAACAATCGCTATCCACAGCGCCGCCGGCAACCCGCGCCCATGCTTACCTACTGCAATCAGTTATAAACCCCCTGCTTAATTAAGTATTTAAGAGACGTCTAGCCCTATATCGGCAAGAGCAGCCATCTATATTACTTGGGGTTGGCGTTCTTGGCAAGTAACAGGGGACTGTAGACTGTAGTCAGGTCTTTAGGAAGCGCTCTACCACCACGACCAACTCGTCAATGCGCTCGTCGGCATTTTTTCCGGTCATTGAATCACGGACGCAGCCTTTGATGTGGTCCTTTAGGACAATCAAGCCGACTTTTTCGGTCGCGGCGATCGCCGATGAGAGCTGTGTAAGGATATCGACGCAGTATTTGCCGTCTTTGACCATCCGTTGGATGCCCCGCATCTGACCTTCGATCCGCTTTAAGCGGGCCAGTATCTTATCGATATCTTTCTCATATGATGCCATTGTTCACCACCGCGTGTAAGCTTACCAACAGGGACAATGGATTGCAAAAACCGGGCTCAATGGGTATATATGTGTATGACCTAGAGATAAGAGGAACTCCATGGAACCCCTGCCTGTATATAGAATTGTCGCTCTGTCGGACATCCACTGCGGCGACCCGCGGTTCGATTCCAAACTCCTGACGCTGGTCATTCACGAGATAAACCAGTTGGGACCCGACCTCGTCGTTGTCGGCGGCGACCTCACCGCCGACGGCTACCGGGAACAATTCGTCGCCGCGAAAGAATACATGGACCTAATAGATTGCCGGCGGAAAGCCGTAGTCCCCGGCAACCATGATTGCCGGAACGTCGGCTATGTCCACTTTGAAGATTTATTCGGCCCGCGCGATGCTTCTTTATCGTTTCCATTCGGCGTCTCTTGGGGAAACCGGGTGCAGGAAAACATCCGGGTTGTCGCTACCGACTCAGGCAAGCCGGACCTTAACGACGGTGAGATCGGGCGCGAACATTACGCCTGGATCAAACAGAACTTCCACGATCCGGACGACTTTAAGCTCTTTATCCTCCATCATCATCTCGTCAGCGTACCCGGGACCGGGCGTGAAAGAAATATTGTCTTGGATGCCGGCGATGTCCTGGCCACGCTGCGTGAGGCTTCCGTCGATCTGGTTCTATGCGGGCACAAGCATGTTCCATATGTCTGGCAAGTCGGAGACCTCCTGCTCGTAAATAGCGGCACCGCCGCCACCCATCGGACGCGCGGTTTCTCAACACCTTCTTACAGCGTGATCGACATCAGGCCCGAGCGGATTGATGTATCGATCGTCACCCCAGGCGAGGCTACGTTCAAGACTGAGAGTTTTGTCAGGCCTAAAGCTTTCCCCGACCTCAAACGCATGATGGCGGAAACAACCACAGAGGTAACAGGCCGCCCGCCGCGGCTTGACTAATATGCCCCCTGGGGGTATCATCAGACTATGTACCGGTCCATTATGTTTGCATTAACGGTAAAAACACGCTAGATTTTTCTGAACGCTGGAGATACTTTGTGGCTAAGAGTCCGTCAAAATCAAAGGCAAAAAATTCAAGAGTCGATTCCGATCTGGATGAGTACGCTCAGGCGACGGCGGCGAAACTCGATACTAAAGTTATTGTTATCGGTGTCTGGTTCCTGATAGTCTTCGGCTTGATGGGCGCCTTTTTAATTACCACCAACCAGAATGCCGACACCGGGGCTCCGTCCGCCTCTACCTCTACTCAGCAGACCGCGCCGGACGCGGCCGCTAAAGTCAAGACCCTCCAGGACCAACTGGCCAAAGACCCCAATAACGCTCAGACCATTATCGAGTTCGGATTCGCCCTCTTTGACGCGGGCAAATATGAAGACGCCGCGGCCAACTTTCAAAGAGCTGTCACTCTCTTGCCGAATAATGCGGATGCGCTGACCGGCCTGGGCATGGCATATGAATATATGGGCCGGCAAAACGATGCTTTAACTCAATTCGATAAAGCCATCGCAGCGGATCCAAGCTCCGATTTCGCTAAAGTGCGAAAAGCATATTTACTGGCCGACGCCCAGAGCGATTACGACGGAGCGATCAAGCTGCTCCGTAAAGTCGAGGCTAAACAGCCGCTTGGCGATCTGAAAGTCAAGCTCCAAAACCAGATTACCGCGTACGAACAAAAACGCGGAAAATAGCTCCCGGATAGCCCGCCCCTGAAAACGGTTATAAACCAACTCGGGGTCCCGATATGAAACTAACCGCTAACGCGCTCAAGGTGCTCGGTGCTCGTTACTTGCTAAAAGACGATGACGGTCGCGTCATCGAAACGCCAAAACAGCTGTTTGAACGGGTAGCTAAAGTCGTGGCCGCCGTCGATACGCGGTTTGGTCAAGACGCGCTGGAATCCGAAGCCGCCTTCTTTCAGCTTATGATCGCCCGCGAGTTTCTACCGAATTCCCCGACCCTGATGAATGCCGGCACCGAGATAGGTCAACTGTCGGCCTGCTTTGTCCTGCCGATAGAAGATTCTATCGACGGGATTTTCGACTCTTTAAAAAACATGGCGATAGTCCATAAATCAGGCGGCGGCACCGGTTTTTCTTTCAGCCGCATCCGGCCAAACGGCGATGCAGTCAAAACCACCGCCGGAGTAGCTTCGGGGCCCATTTCCTTTATGAAGATCTATGACGCGGCGACCGAGATCATAAAGCAAGGCGGGCGCCGTCGGGGCGCCAATATGGGCATCTTGTCCGTGGATCACCCCGACATCATCGACTTCGTCACCGCTAAAGAGAAGGAAGATACGCTGGCGAATTTCAATATTTCGGTCGCGGTGACTGATAGTTTTATGAAGGCGGTCGAGCGGGATGAAGAGTACTGGCTGATCAACCCGCGAACCCATCGGAAGGTAAGAAAACTGAAAGCCAAGGCGGTCTTTGACCTGATAACCGCGATGGCGTGGCGCACAGGTGACCCGGGGCTGATATTCATCGACGAGGTCAACCGGAGACATCCGCTGGCCCGGCTCGGCCTGATTGAAAGCACCAACCCCTGTGGCGAACTGCCGTTGCTTTCCTATGAATCGTGCAACCTCGGATCGGTTAATCTAGCGGAAATGGTCGTTGACGGCGCGGTTAACTGGGGGAAACTGCGACGGGTCGTGAGACTGGCGGTCCATTTTCTCGACAATGTCATCGATGCCGGCAAACTCCCGATACCGGAGATAACCGAAATCACGCTGGCTAACCGCAAGATCGGCCTTGGCGTTATGGGCTTTGCCGAGATGCTCATCCTCCTGGGTATCTCCTATGTCTCTGAAGAAGCGCTGGAGCTGTCGGCTAAGATAGCCGGCTTTATCGAAGCCGAGGCCCTTCAGCTCTCCGCCGAGTTGGCCGGCATCAGGGGCTCGTTTCCAAATTTCAAACTGAGTTGGTGGCCCGAGAAGGGCTTGCCTGAGCTGCGCAACGCTACGGTCACCACTGTGGCGCCGACCGGGACCATCAGTATAATCGCCGGGACCAGCAGCGGCATCGAGCCACTCTTCGCCGTCTCTTACATGCGGGAAGCCATGGGCGATCTTGAGTTGTTGGAAGTCAACCCTATTTTCGAACGCTTGGCAAAAGAGCGCGGTTTTTACAGTGAGGCGTTGATCGAGGAGATAGCGCGGACTGGTTCCATTCAGAGTTTTGACATCATCCCGGAAGATATCCGAAAGCTGTTTTTGACCACATTCGACATTCCGGGCGATTGGCACGTGCGCGTTCAGGCGGCCTGGCAACAGCAGACCGACAACGCGGTCTCCAAGACCGTCAACTTATCGGCGAACGCGACTCTCGACGACGTCGCGCGCATCTATAAATTAGCGTTTGAATTGAAGTGCAAAGGTATAACCGTCTACCGATATGGCAGTAAGAGGTCGCAGGTCTTGTATATCAGCGGCGAGAAGTCCCGCAAACGGAGGGAACCGGTTCGCGCCGGCGCGGAGTACGCCGGGGAGTGCGCCGCCGGGGAGTGCGCCTTTTAGGACACGGCCGAAAACTCCGTCTGCGGCGTTTTCCTCGCCCTCGTTTCGGTCACGTAATAGCACATACGCTCCCTCGCCTCGGACTTGCACCCCACAAGACAAAGTCCGTCTTGCGGGGACCCCGCGTTCGTCAGCCTTGCATCCGAAGCTTTGGGCCGCGTCCTCCGATGCCGTTATTTCTTCTGGGCCGCTTTTTCTTTTACCAGACCGGGAAAGCAAGTCGACGCCACCGGGCACCAGTCGATACACGATGGTCCGGCCTCCCGAAAGACCACCTCGCCGCAGTCGGCGCAAGTCGATTTCTTATCGCGGGTGAAAAACTCCACCTCGCCGCCGCACTTGGGACATTCTCGTATCTCAAGTTCGGGTATTTTTACGTTATCCGCGCCCGGACAACTTCTATCCATCGACATCACCTTCTACTACAGCCCGAATTTCAACATCGTGGCCAGCAACACTACCAGCAGGCCGAGACCCAGATTGAGCCGGGATAAAATCACTAACCGCCTACCCATGGTCTGCATTTCCACCGGCGGCGTTCCGCCCGGTCCGGCTGGAGCCTGCGTTATCCGGCGGCGCAGGACTATCGAATTGACGACGGTGATCGCGACCATCATCGCGACCGCCGTTATCTTTATCAACAAGGTCAACCCGTATGCGCTGGTCGTCAAATCCGAAATATCCGGCACGGTCTGGACGGCCTTATAGACGCCGGTAATGACCAGGATAATAATACTCCCCCAGGCAAAAGCCCGAAAGCGCTCCATCCCCATCAACCTCACAAACTGTGGGGGGATGCCCTTTGGCTGCATCGCCGGCGTCAGGACGACATTCACAAATATGAGACCGCCGACCCAGGTAAAGGCCGCCAGCAGATGGAGCCAGTGAACGACGATGTCCAGGATCAACACCTAAGTCACGCCGCTTCGTTTAAATCTTTAACCAACTGCTCGACATCGATGCCGTGCACGATAGCGCCCTGCTCGACATTTTCAAACTGGGTCGCCGGGCAGCCCAGACAACCCATCCCGTGCCGGTTAAAGACTTCTACCGTACCCGGGAACTGCCGCACCACTTCCCCGATCGTCATCTCTTTTGTGATCTCCATCTTAGTGCCTCCCTCCATCCATTTCATGTATCAGCGGCGGCAGGCATCTGACGCAGACCCATTTAGCTTCGCCCTTCTGCTCGCAAGCGAGCAGGACCCTATCCTCGCCGCTCGATTGGCAAACAAAACACTGCTTAGTTTCAGCTGATTCTTCCATGTTGTCTCTCCTTTGATGGGGACACCATCCTTATCCGATGATGCCCGACTAAAATTTGTGCAAGGACGCCGGCGTTTGTAGTTCAAATTAAATACTTGATGGTGTCCCCAGACATTTCTTTCTTCTATTTTTACCACTGCGGCGGATAATTTTACATGACGAACGTCACTGGTTTAAGTGAGGTTTGTCACGCTTTCGACCACAGCCTGAGTTTGGCGGCATCGAGGATGATTATGCGTTTGCCGTCGAGCTTGATAGTGCCGGCCCGGCTGAACTTGGAGAGTTCGCGGATGGCGGTCTCCCGCGAGACGCCCATTAACTCGGCTATCTCCCGGCGGGTCAAGGGCAGATCGAGGACCAGGCCTTCTTCCGCCTGAGCACCGTATTCTTCCACCAGCTTCAGCAGTAACGAAGAGAGCCGCTGCGGGGCGGATTTCATGGCGATATCCATGACGAAGCCGTGAGCTTGACGCAAGCGCCGCCCTAAGACCCTGATGATCTTCAGAGCCGTCTCCGCATGCTCGGTTACCAAGCGCTCGAAATCTTCACGATTTATCGAATAGACTTTGGTATCCACCAGTGTCGCGGCCCCCGCCGGGTAAGGTCCGCCGTCAAAGACCGGCACATCACCAAATAAGGCCCCGTCGCCGAAAATCCCGAGGATCAACTCTCGCCCGTCTTCGGCCAGCTTAAAGACCTTAACGCGACCGCTCTTGATGATATAGAAAGCGATGCCCGGCTGGCCTTCATGGAATACCGTGGCGCCCTTTTTAAAGAGCCGCTCACTCACGAGAGATGTAACCGATTGAAGTTCGGCATCGGTAAATTCAGAGAAGATAAAGGTCTGTTTCAGCTTTTTGGCTAAGTCCTGATCCAAAAAACACACTCCTTAAGCCAGGATTTAATCTTTATGATACAATATCTTAAGTCTACTAATCCCTTTGAAAACAAAGAAACAGCCATGGAGAAAAAAAGACTTTTTGTTCTAGCCCCAATAATAGCAGGATTTTTCGCGGTCGCCTTCGTGCAGATTTTTGTTTATCCGGGCCGGCAGCAAGAAGTGTGGCACCTCTTTGAAATCCTCACAGTCTTGGCCGCGTTCGCGTTCTATCTTCCCGGCGCCGCCTTAGGCGCTATCGCGTCCATCGCCGTCGGGCTGAAATTTATTCCGAGCACATCAGGCATGATGCTCGACTACAGCCGGCTGGCCTTGATGGCCGGTGTAATCGGTTGGTATGCGTCGCGCCAGCATTTCCAACAGGAACACCTCGGTCGTCTCTTAATGGTCGATCGCCTGACCGGCCTGCATAACTACAGTTATTTCATCGACCGCCTCGACGAGGAGCGCCAGCGCGCCGACCGTTTCGGCAGCCGGCTGTCATTGATTATGCTCGATATCGACTACTTTAAGCCCTTCAACGATAAATTCGGCCACCAAAAAGGCAACGAGCTTTTAAAGCACATGGCGGAGATATTTAAAGTGCAAGTGCGCGGCGTCGATATCGTCAGCCGCTACGGCGGCGAGGAATTCGCCATCCTGCTGCCCAACACCAGCCACGGCGCGGCCGAGGAAGTTGCCGAACGCATCAGGGCCGGCGTGGAGATCAGCGATTTCGGGGCCACAAGCGGCACCGGAACATGCACCATCAGCGCCGGTGTGGCCACTTACCCAACCGATGCCGACGACGATCTGCAGCTCATAGACCGGGCCGATGAAGCCCTTTATCGAGCTAAAGAAGGCGGACGCAACCGCGTTGTCGTATTCGGAGCTGAAAACTCGAAGCAGGAAGCCATCTCTTAAAGACCGCCGATGAACAAGGCCATTGCCGTCGACATCGGTGGGACCAAAATCTCCTGGGCGTTGATAACGGATGATTACGCGATACTGACCCGGCGCCAGGTAATGACCCCGGCGACAACCTCGGACATCTTTACCGCTCTAGAAGTGATAATCACCGAAGCGCTTGCTTCTTATGACGATATCTTAGGCGCCGGGATCGGCGTCGCCGGGATGGTCGACAACGCCGCCGGGAAGATAGTCGCCGCCCCCAACCTGGCTTTGGCCGGAGAACCCCTCAAACAACACCTCGAATCTAAATTTAAGCTCGCGTTCAACGTCGACAACGATGCCAACTGCGCCGTATTGGGAGAACTCCTTTCCGGCGCCGGACGCGGATACCGGAACTTTATCGGCTTGACCGTCGGCACCGGCCTGGGGGGCGGCATCGTCATCGACGGCCGGCTCTACAGAGGCGCCAAGGGCGCGGCGGCCGAATTCGGCCACATGGTGATCGATCCAAATGGCCCGGTCTGCGGTTGCGGCCATCGGGGATGCCTGGAAACCAAAGCTTCCGGCACGGCTATAGAGCGTTTAGCTAAAGAAACGGTAGTCGCAAAGACAAAATCGGCCCTGAGTCGGAGCGTCGGCGGCGACCCGGAGATCATCACCGGCCCGATGGTCGCCAAAGCAGCCCGCGCCGGCGACACTGAAGCTGTGACGATAATGACCGAAGTCGGTCGGTGGCTGGGCCTCGGTATCGGTAATTTTATCAATATCCTCGATCCTGAAGTTGTGGTGGTCGGCGGCGGTGTCGCGTCCTCATTAGATCTCGTCATGGATCCCATTATCGAATCAGCCCGCCGGATTGTCATCGACCCGCGCAGCCGGGACATCCCTATAGTCATCTCGCAACTGGAAAATAGCGCCGGCCTGCTGGGAGCGGCCGGGTTGATTTTTGGGTTAGAGCCGTCCTAGCAGCCGTCGAAAAGGATGCGGGCCGCGACGAGCGCCTGGCTTTTGCCCTCGCTTATGCTTCATTGCTGGCTTTTGCCTTTGCTTTTCAGTCATTGCCGCCCCTCCTCAGATTGATAATGAGGGATCTGAAGCTGAACCATGCCGAGGCCGGCCTCTTAATGGGTCTCTTTGCTTTGCCGGGCATCCTCTTGACCATTCCGGGCGGCTGGCTAACCGATCTATACGGACCAAGGCGCGTTGGTATCATCGCGGCCGGCTTGACGATAAGCGGGACGCTTGTGGTCGCCGGCGCCCCGGACTTTACGTGGTTGGCGATCGGCCGCTTGATCTCCGGCGTCGGCGCCATGACCCTGGTGGTCATCGCGGCCAGCCTAATAAGCCGCACATTCGAGGGGCGCAGGCTCGGCACGGCCATGGGAATATACAACACCGGCATGCCCATCGGAACTATTATCTGCTTTACCCTGCTTAGCGCCGTTGGCGTCAAATGGGGTTGGCGACCAGCCGTGGCGGTCTCTACTCTGGCCGGTTTTGCGGCATTGGCGTTGCTTATCTATCGCCCCGAGGGCTGGATAAAACAGCCGCCGGGCGGCATTGCCCACTCTCTACGCTCGGCGGGCGGCTCCATTTGGTTGGTGGGGTTGGCATGGCTCTGGTTTAACGCCGCCGCCATCGCCTTTTTAACCTTTTCCCCTGATTATTTTCAGAGCCTCGGGTTAAAAGCCTCTGCTGCCGCTTTCCTGGCCAGCTTTATTATGTGGGGGGCTTTAATAGTCAGCCCGATAATCGGGCCGTTCATGGGAGGTGTCAGGCGCAAGCGGCTGCTCATCATCGCCGGCGCGTTCATTCCCGGACTCATATACCTCGCTTTACCATCCGCGCCCGATTGGCGGCTGCCCCTAATGGTGATTTTAGGACTGGCCGCCGCCTTGCTGCCGGCGCCTTTGTTCGCCCTGCCGGCTGAGATCGTGGACAGAAGAAACCAAGGGGTGGCTTTTGGCATCTTATCGACTTGTCTAAACGCCGGCATACTGCTGGGGCCGTCCATAGTCGGTCGGCTTCGCGACGCCACCGGTTCCTACCGCCTTGGATTTATGTCGATGGCGGCCTTTTCAGCGCTGGCGGCCTTAACTATTGTCCCGCTCACTTGGCGGCGCGGCCTGCCTGCCGGCGCCGGTCCGCTTCATGATGATGAGCGCTAGATCATCGTGAAGCTTGTGGCCGCCAAAGTCGATGGCAGCCTTATAGACGAGCTCGCAAATGTCCTGGGGGGCCGACCCACTGTTTTTTGCCACGACCTCGCTCAGCCGGTCAAGGCCAAAGAGGTCCGCTTTTAGCCTGGCTTCAATAATGCCATCGGTATACAGCACCAACGTTTCCCGCGCACTAAGACGTTCGCGGCCGATGTTAAACTCGGCATTTTCTAAAATCCCCAGGGCCGTGCCGTTTTCCGTAAACGAGCGGCAACCATCGGCTGTGCAGATTATCGGTGGATGATGGCCGGCGCTCGCGTACTCGATCGTTCCCTTATTCATATCTAAGACCAAATAGATCAAGGTAATGAATTGTTCAGGCATCAGTTCCCGCCAACAGATCTTGTTCATGATCTTAAGGACCGCCGCCGGTGAAGGATGCCCGACCGCCAGGTCTCTTAAGGCAAACTTAGTGGTGACGGTCGTGACCGCGGCGTCTACGCCCTTGCCCTGAACGTCACCGATGACAATGCCGGCTTTGTCATCGCCCAGAAAGATAAAGTCATAGAAATCGCCGCCGACCAAGGCGTGCTCGGTGGCCGAGGCATAACGGGTGCCTATCTCGTAGCCGGGCAGCTCCGGCGGCTCAACGGGCAAGAGCGAAGCTTGCAACGCTCCGGCGATATGCTGCTCCACCTCGAACCGCTTCTGAGTCTCGGCGGCTTCTAAGTTGAGCACTTGGGCCAGCTCGCTGATCTCTTTGACCCTGAAACCAGTCGGCAGCCGATGGCTGTATTCCCCGTGCTTAAAGGGTTCTGTCTGCGCCGCCAGATCCATTATCGGCTTGGTCATCACGCGCCCGACGAGAAGAACAAACACCAGCGCCGCCAAGGTAACCAACAGGGAAGTACCGGCCTCGAATAAAGCGTCTTGCTGGACCGGGACCAATACCTCGCTGACAGGCTGGAAGACGTTGGCTACCCAACCCAACTCTTTGATGGGAACGGAGGCGCCCATCCGCTCAACATTGCCCAGGGGATCGCGGAACCTGTTTATGGTGGCCAGCCGTCCTCTAAGCGCGCTGCGGATGCTCGGGATAAACAGGCGGTCGCGTTCTTTCCAGGTAAGGTCACGCCGGAAAGAGAGGGCAACAGCCCGCCCGCGGTTGTCGATAATCCCGATATTGCCGGCCTGTCCGATTCTGATTTTAATGAAATCGAAAACCATCCGGTCCTCAATGACCCCGGAGACCAGCGCCACAAGCCGCCCCTTTATACGGATTTCCGATATTACATGAAATTCCGTCCCGCGCCCGCGCGGCGAGAGATGCAACGGAGTGACAAACCAAGCCGGGCCTCTGCTTATCTCGCGGAGGCTTGACTGAGGTATAGGGTTTAACTCTTTGGAGCTGGAGGCAATCTGCTTGCCGGCCGGAGAAAAGTAAGTAATTGAAGTCAAGTGAGGATTATGTATCTGCAACTCTTTTAGATATTGCGTCACCTGGTCGCCATGAAACGCCCCTTCCGCAATCGCCAAACCTCCCGCTTCTTCCGTCTGCACCGCCTGGAAAATAAAAGCGCGGAAGCCGACCGCCACGCTCCTAGCCACCTCCTCATTGCGGTCGAGGATTATCTGCCGTCGTTGATTGAGGCCTATCTCATAGTTATAGAAGTCCAGAGCGACCATGGGCAATAAGATGACTAGGAGAATAATTATTAAAAAAGTTCTGACTCTTAGCATTATGAGATGATTCCCCGGCCTGAACGTTTTCACGCGCAAGACGCAACCGATTAACGATTACTTTACTAGACAGCGGTTCGCCTTACCAGAGGGCTTCTCCCACAATCTCTTCATTGCCGTACATCGCCGCCGTGTCAATGCCGTTGTTCAGTTTTTTGCCGCTGTCGAGTTTAAAGCTCATGGGAGATGGCGCGGCTAAGAATTGTCAGATGGTTTGGATTCCCGGGCCAGACGGTTCTCTATCCGCCCCAGCCGCTCGATTATCTCGCGCATTTCGGGCGGGCTTTCTCTATCTTCCGAGACCAGAAAGGCGGCAATGTTGGCGGTCAGCAGGCTGAAAAAGACTATTCCCGTGACCATTAGAAAAACGGCCACGCCCCGCCCGCCCGCGGTTGTCGGATAAATATCGCCGTAACCGACCGTGGTTATGGTCGTCAGCGCCCACCATAAACCGTCCCCCATTGTCTTTATATTATGACTGCCGGGGCCCGCGGCCTTCTCAAAATCAACCACTAGAGCGGCGGAGACAAAGGTGACGATCAGTGTCATGAGCATGACATAGTGAAGTTCATGATGGCGAAAAAACCGCCTCATATTTTTCATGCCGGTCGACAAGAAGGCGCTGATACGCAAGAGGCGCAATAAAGTCGGCGTGGCGGCCACGCCAACGGCTTCAATCGCGCGCACGGGCGGCAGGGCCACGATCAATAGCTCAGGTATGTTGGTTTTGAAAAAAAGTCTTTTATCGGTGGACAACTTTAGCCTTACCAAGTAGTCCGTGGCGATAGTGGCCCAGATAGCCCAGACTGCCAAGTTCAGAAAGGTTTGGGCGGGCGGCTGCAATTCTACGAGTTTCGGCACGATCAGAGCGGGTATCATCGCCAGGGTTATTATAAGAATGGCCGTCCGTGTTTTTTGCTCGACGGTCTCAAAGGCTGTCGCGGTATTGAAAGCAGAAAGTTTCGTGTCTAAAGGCATCAGACTCATTCCTTTAAAACATCTTGCGCCTTTACATTAATCCCCAAAGGGTAGACCGGTCAATCTCTAAGTATGTGAGCGGATGCCTATCGGCCGCGAAAGGCCGGATGGAGGGGTTATGTGGTGCGCCTGACAGGATTCGAACCTGCGACCTACGGATTCGTAGTCCGTCACTCTATCCAACTGAGCTACAGGCGCAATTGCGTGAATAAAATTATCACAGGCGACAATCAAATAGCAACATGCCTAAACATCGACTGTCAAAGCTCGTTAAAAATGTCCTCTTCCTTAACTCGTTAAAAATGTCCTCTTTTAAGGGGCTGCTCCAATGAGCTGTTTACCCCACTTTTGGTTGCGCCACGGAGGGCTTTTTTAATCTTGCGCCCGCTCAATAAGACTGACAAAAACGTCTTCAAGCGACGGGGAGACCGGAGCCGCGTTCATGGCGCGGAGGCCCGCGGCCTTCAAGACTTTCCCGGCTTCGGCGGCGCCGCCGGTAAAATCGCCGAAATTGACGTGGACGGCGGCGCCGTACAGATAGACATTCCTAACCCGTTCATGCTTGTCCAAAAGCGCCAGGGCCGCTTCCTGGTCGTCGCAGACCATCTCGATAATATGGTCCGCAAACCGCTCTTTTATTTTTTTCGGGCTGTCCAGAGCGATAATCTTGCCGTCATAAATAAAACCCAGCCGGTGGCAGTGTTCGGCCTCCTCCATATAGTGGGTGGTGACAAACAAGGTAACGCCTTCCCTGGCCATGTCGTATAGAAGGTCCCAGAAGTGGCGACGGGCGATCGGATCGACACCGCCGGTCGGTTCATCCAGAAAGAGCATAGGCGGCTGATGGACGATGGCGCAACCAAGCGCGAGGCGCTGCTTCCAACCGACCGACAAGTTGCCGGCCAGTTCGTCTTCTCTGCCTCTCAAGTCGGCCATCTCCAGGATGGCCAAGCGACGCTCGGCAAAGACATCCTCGGAGACGTCGTAGATGCCGGCGTAGAATGCCAGGTTTTCGGCGACTGTCAGATCTTCGTATAAACTGAATTTTTGCGACATATAACCGATGCGCCGCTTTATCTCGTCCGGCTCTTTGGAAACGTCAAAGCCGAGCACCTCGGCCCGGCCGGCCGTCGGATCCAGGACTCCGCAGAGCATCCGGATGGTTGTCGACTTACCCGAACCGTTGGGGCCCAAAAAGCCGAATATTTCGCCTCGTCCGACCGTGAACGAGATGTCGTCGACGGCGGTGAAGCCGTCAAACTTTTTAGTTAGAGAATCGACGATAATAGCGTTAGATATTTATATCATCCCCCTGGATTCCCGCTGGCGCGGGAATGACATGTGCCTGGCGCGGGAATGACATACTTCTGCATCCTGCCACCCTAGTCCCCCAATTTCTTATGAAACCGGCTGACACTTAAGAAAAATATCGCGACCCCATATACGGTAAGCAAGGCCATCTGCGGCCATAAGATCGTCAGCCCCGCCCCTTTTAGAAAAATGCCCCGGAGAATAACGAGAAAATAGCGCATCGGCACGAGATAAGAGAGGTAATACATCGGCGCCGGCATATTCTCGATTGGAAAAGCAAAGCCGGAAAGCATCATCGCCGGCATGATAAACATCATCGTCGCCATGATGGCTTGCTGCCGGGTGCGCGAGACCGTTGAAACAAACAAACCTTGCCCGAGGGCCGCGAAGAGAAAGACTATCGCCGACGCGTACAGTAGCCAGACGCTGCCGCGAAACGGGACCTTAAACCAGACCAGCCCGACCAGGAAAATAACGCTTATTTGTATGAGCCCGATGACGGCATAAGGGACGATCTTGCCCAGAATAAGCTCGGCCCGGCGCACCGGCGTGACTATCAGCTGTTCAAGCGTCCCCTGGTCCCTCTCCCGCACAATCGCCTGGGAGGTGTTGGACATGGCGCTTATCATCAATATTATCGCTATCAAGCCGGGCACCATGTAGTTGACGCTCTTAGTTTCAGGGTTGTACCAGACCCGGATACTGGTATCGACCTGAGGCAATCCGGAGCCGGACGACAACCGGGCCAGCTTGGCCGCGACCAGGCGGCTGGATTCACGCCCCAATATCTGATTGGCGTACCCGAGGGCGATACCGGCGGTATTGGAATTTGACCCGTCAACGATAATCTGAACGGCGGCCGGGCGGCCGGCCCAGACATCGCTTTTCAGCCCGTGCGGCAAGCGCAAAGCGATCTGGGCCGACCCGCTATCGAGAGCCCGCCGTATCTGCCCCTCGTCGTCGGCCCGGGAGGTGATGACAAAGAGACCGGCGTTAGTGAATTCTCGCGTCAGCCGTCGAGACAAGTCGCTTTGGTCGCGGTCGAGCACGACCATCTTTATATCTTTGACATCCGTGGTGGCCGCGTAGCCGAACATGACCAGTTGGACGATGGGCACGATAAGTATCATCGGCAGCATCAGCCGGTCGCGCCTGACCTGGAGAAACTCTTTTCTTATCAGTTGGTATAAACGCTTGAGCACTATCCTGCCCGCTCCTTCAGGTTGGCGGCCGCCAGGCCGATCATGACCACGGCAAAGATAGCCAGCGCCAAAAAGTCCGGCCAAAGGATATCCAGCCCTACCCCTTTTAAAAACAGACCGCGGACGATCTCCATGAAATATCGGGCCGGGAAGAGCCGGCTGATGAACTGTAGCGCCGGCGGCATGTTCTCGATCGGCCAAATGAAACCGGACAAGATGAAAGCGGGCAGCATGGACACGAAAAAGCTCAGCTGCGACGCGGCCTCCATAGTCTCGGAAACAACGGAAACCAAGAGGCCCATGCTGAGAGCGGCAATCGTGAAAAGCAATGACCCCGCCAGCAGGAGAGTGAGGCTGCCGCGTAGCGGCACCCCGAAGCCGAAAATGCCGACGGCTGAAACGATAACCAGGTCCATCATCGCCATAACGATAAACGGCAGTATCTTGCCGATCATCAGCTCGTAACTTTTTACCGGCGAGACGATCAACTGCTCGATGGTCCCTTGGGCCTTTTCCCTGACAACCGCCAGCGCCGTCTGGACGACCGCTATGTTCGTCATGATGACGACTATCAGCCCCGGCAGAATAAAGACGACGCTGCGCGCGCTCGGGTTGTACCAGAGCCGGCTGCGGATCTCTAGCGGCGACAGCGTCGCCGCATCATCAATGCCTCGGCCGGACATAACGGACAGAACCAAGTTACGGGAAAACTGTTGGCTTATGGCGGTGGCATAGTTGCGCGCGAAGACAGCTGTGTTGGGCTCGGTCCCGTCTATTAAAACCTGGGCGCCGGCAGTGCGGCCGGCCGCCAGCCGGTCGCTGAAGCCCGGCGGTATTGTCAATACGACTTTCACCGCGCCGGAGTCGATCGCCTTATTTATCGCGGCGGGATTTTTTAGATAGCTCGTGACCTTGAAATAGCCGGAATTGGTAAAAGACCCTATATACCGGCGGCTGGCGGACGTGTGATCGTAATCGAGCACCGCGGTGTTGATGTTCTTAATGTCAAAATTTAAAGCGTAGCTAAAAAGCAACAACTGAATCAAAGGCATGGCGAAGATAGTCATCAAAACCCGCGGGTCGCGCCGGACGTGGCGCAGCTCTTTGCCGGCGATAGTGAATATCCGCCCGATCATGACGTTTGCCCTCCGATCACGATGTTTGCCCTCCGATCCGTCCCGCCAGATGAATGTAGGCGTTTTCCATCGACAGCTCGACCGGGTGGATGGAGACGATGCCGATGCCGGCCTCTTCCAGGCGGCGGCGGAATCCCGGCAGGGCCACGCCGGCGTCATCTGTGTAGACGTGCAATACCTCGCCGTACATATCGACCCGCATGGCCAGAGGGTGCTCGCGCAAAACCCGGGCCCCTTGATGAGCGTCGCCGACTTCGATAGCGACCACCTCGCCCGGTACCAGGGCTTTAATGTTTGCCGGGGAATCGCAGAGCACAATCTTGCCGTCCTTCATCAACGCCACTCTCTGACACCGTTCAGCCTCGTCCATATAAGGAGTGGCGACAAAGATCGTCGCGCCGTCCTGGTGAAGCCGGGAAAGTATCTTCCAAAAATCACGCCGGCTGACAGGGTCGACGCCGGTCGTTGGTTCATCGAGCAGCAAAATTCGCGGCTCGTGGATCAACGTGCAGGCCAGCGCCAGTTTCTGTTTCATCCCGCCTGAAAGTTGACCCGCCGGCCGCTCCGTAAATCCCGTCAGTTGGCTGAAGGCCAACAGTTCCTCGATCCGTTTCGCCCGCACATCCGCCGGTATCCGATAGATATCCGCGAAGAACCGCAGATTTTCCAAGACCGTCAGGTCGACATATAAAGTAAAGCGCTGGGACATATAGCCGACCAGCGGACGGACAAGCTGCGCTTGGTCGGTAACGCTGTAACCGCCGACTTGCGCGTCGCCGTCGGAGCGCAGAAGGATCGTCGCCAACAGACGGATAAGGGTGGTCTTGCCGGCCCCGTCCGGGCCGACCAGGCCGAATATCTCGCCGGCCGGCACAGCCAGATTTATATCTTCGACAGCGGTGAGGCCGGCAAATCGTTTGGTCAGGTTCTCTGTCTTGATGGCTTCCGGCATATCGTTAAATCTTAAAGCTGATGTCCGCCGGCATGCCCGGCTTAAGCAGCCCGCCGATATTCTTCACGTCGATCGTGACGGCGAAGACCTGCTTGACGCGTTGGTCCTTGGTTTCGATATTAGTCGGCGTGAACTCGGCCTCTTCGGCGATATGGGTGATCCGCCCGGTGAACTTGGCGCTGGTTGAATCAACGGAAATCTCCGCTTGTCGGCCGAGCTTAACTTTGCCCAGTTCGCCCTCGGGAACGTAGACCGTGACTTTAAGATTGTCCAGGTCGGCCAAGACAGCGACCGGCGAACCCGGGGTAAGGTTTTCCCCGGCGGCATGGGGAACACTCAATACCTCGCCATTGATCGGAGCGCGAACCGAGGTAAACCCAAGTTGCGTTCCAGCTATGTCCACCACGGCTTGCGCTTGCTTGACGCCGGCATCGGCCGCCGCGCGCTCGGCGTCGGTGCCGTCCGCCGCTTGCTCAACCCCGGCTTTGGCGGCATCAAGGCCGGCATCGGCCTGGCTTAACTGGCTCTTTAATATTGAATCATCGGTCCTGGCGATTAGGTCATCTTTCTTGATCTTGTCACCTTCATTGACGCCTATCTCGACCAAGGCGCCGCCGACCTGGGTGCCGACGTTGACCTCCGTCGCTTCGATCGTCCCGGAGGCCGAGAACCGGCTGGGCGCGCCCGGCCGGGAGACCGCGATGTATATCGCGGCGGCGGCCACAGCGATAACAATGACTGGAAATAATATCCGTGTGCGCATTTTCTCCTCCATCTACTTAAAATTTATGACGGCATCGGCCGGCAACCCGGCTTTAAGAATGCCGCCGCGGTCTTTTACCCTTAAGATGACCGCTTGCACGTCAAAAAGGCGTATCACGTCAGTCGCCAGGTTGGTCGGCGCCGGCTCTACCTCGGGGACCAAACGAGTTACTTTAGCTTTAAGCGGTTGACTTGGATAAGCGTCGACAAAGACACTGGCGCTCATTCCCGGCCGCGCGCGGACGGCCGTAGCCGGATCGAGATAGAGTTTGAGATCAAACTCACCGGTCCCGAGCTGCATCAATGTCTGATTGGGATAGATAAGTTCGCCGCTATTGGCCATTAGCGCCAAGACGCGACCGGCGCGCGGCGCGCGCACCGTCGTCCACCGCCACCGCTCGAGCGATCGCCCGGCTGTTTGCTTAGCCACATCGACTTGGAGCGCCGCCTTTATTTTTGCCTGCTCCAAAGCTGACTGCATCCGGCCTAAGCCCTGTCTTAACTCGCTTTTCTTGCCGCTAAGTTCCGCCAAGCGGTCTTTAATCACGGACAAGCCGCCTTCGGCCCTAGCCACTGTCGCCTTGTCGCGCTTGGCGGCCAAACGCCAGACGTCGCTATCGAGGCGGGCCAACTTTTGGCCGTTTCCGACGCGGTCGCCCGCGCCGACATAGAGTATTACCCGGCCAAGCGGGGCCGGGCCGGCCGTCGATGTCGCCGAGGCGGCCCTGCCGAAGACACCCCCGGCCGTCGGCTGAAGCTGGGGCAATGAAATATTTATTCGGCCCTCCTCGATGACCCCGGCCCCGGTCACGCCGTCGGCCCGCGCCAGAAACGGTAATACCAGAATGGCTAAAACAACTATCACCGGTAAGATAAAGCGCCCTCGCATTTGTTATTCCTTCCCGGTTTTGGCGATATGATGCTTATCAATCGCCCGTCTTAAGAATTGCTGGTACAGCAAGCTTATAAGTTCTTGATTTGCTTTGGCCATGCCGTTAATTAAAGCCATCGCTTCAGCTGGTTCGCCGTGAAAAACATTGTGCAGCTTGTCATGGCCCAATTCAAACAAAGTGGCGGCCATTTTTTCCAGTACCTGCGGGATAAAACCGAGGTCGCGCAGGTCAAAACCGAATTTAAAGAAGGTCTTCAGCAAGTTGGCGATGGCCAGATCGTTGGCGGAGTACATTGGACCCCGTTCCGTGGCTGTAGGGTAGAAAAAGCCGGTTACCCTCAACGCCGTGATCTCCTCAAGCGTCAAACCGCTCTTTTTAGCCAAGTTTTTTTCGCTCAAAGCGGGTGGTTGATAACCCAGGAGCGCAAAAGTTTCGCCCCCGATTTCCAGCTTTTTTTGCAGCTGAGCGAGTTTCTCGGGCTGAGCAAAGATCGTTTTTATGTGGGCCAAAGGCACGTACTTGTCCTTAAGGTTTTTGATCAACTTTAGTTTTTCCAAGTGCTCGTCGTTGTAGAGAGCCAGCCTGCCATTGAATTTGGCCGGCGCCGGCAGGAGTTTTTCTTGGGCATAAAACCTTATGGTGCGTGTGGTCGTACCTGATGCTTTTGCCAGTTGATCGATGGTCATAAAGTCCGTGGACAATAGATCCTCCTACCAGTACCACTGTGACATCGCCCATGTTACATCATTGATGTTACATGTCAAATGTTTTATTCCGGCGCCGGCAGGCGCCGCCGGCTCGGACTGAAGTTCACTAAAGACAGCTAACGGGAACAATACTATATGAAGGCTGCTGATTGTTTATGGAGGTCGAAGATGGCGATCAACCCGCAAGTAAAAGAATATTTAGACAGCAAGCGCGTCGACTACGAGGCCATTCCGCACGCGAAAGTATTCAGCACTATCGAGGAGGCCCATATTCTCGGGATAGCCGGTGACGAGATCGCCAAGACCTTGGTTATCCATGTTACCCATGAAGCCGGAGATCAAGCGCTCGTCGTCATTCCCGGGTCGCGCAAGGTCGGCAAGGAGAAGATCCGCGAGGTATTCGGCACCAAGCACGCCCGCCTGGCCTTGGAAGATGAGATGAGCCGCGACTTCCCCCAATTCGAGCTGGGCGCCGTCCCGCCCTTAGGAGAGCTCCTTGATCTGCCCGTCTATATTGACGAGCGGCTTCTCTCCCATGACACGATTTTGTTCAGCGGCGGCACGCATATGGACTCGGTCAAGATGCAAGTGCATGACTTCTTTAATCTAACCGAAAGCATCTTAGTCGACATGGTTGAAGAGCGGGAAGCGGCTTAGCTATAATAACTTGATGCTTGCTTTCGCTGCTTTGATAATCAAAAACCTCTGGCGGCGGAAGTCGCGGACCATACTGACTGTGCTCGGCATCAGCCTCGGAATCGCCACCATCGTCACGCTCGGCATCATTACAGGCGGTCTCTCAAACACGATGGAGAAGATCATTAAGACCGGCGAGGCGGATTTCACAGTCGCACAAGGCGACGTAGCCGACTTCAGTTTTAGCTCGATAACCCGCGACCAACTTAAGGAAATCCGCGCCACCCCTGGGGTCAAGAGCGCGATCGGGGTCTTGCTCGGGTTTGTCCAAACCCCGAAAAACCCTATGTTTACCTTGTTCGGCATCGACCGCCGGGACATCGGCGCGATCGAGGCCGACCTGACACGAGGTCGCTTTTTTGACGATGGCAAAGATGAACTCGTGATCGGCAAAATCGCCGCGAAGAACCTTGACTTGAAAATCGGCGACACGCTGCCGGTGCGCGGCAAGAACTTCCAGATCGTCGGCATCTTTCAAACCGGCAATCCGATGCAAGACGGGGGCGGACTGGTCCCCCTTGCCAATCTGCAGAAAATGGACAAAAAGGAAAACCAGGTGACGATGGTCTTGGTCAAGGTCACGGACAAAGTCACCGACATAGAAAGTTTTACGGACAAGTTCGAGAAAAAGTTCGACGGCGACCTTACGACTCTGGCGTCGGTCGAGGATTTTTCCTCGGTCGACTCAGGTATGGAGATCATGGATTTCACCAGCACGGCCATCTCCGTACTTGCGGTTGTCATCGGTGGTATCGGGGTTATGAATACGGTAATGATGAGTGTCTTCGAGCGCACTCGCGAGATCGGCATCCTGCGGGCCGTCGGCTGGAAAAAGCGGCGGGTGCTCACGATGATCCTGGGCGAAGCGTTTTTGCTGGGGGTCCTGTCTATCGGAGTCGGCATCGCCATCGGTCTAGGCGTCATTCATTTCATCATGACCTACCCCGTCGCCCAGAGCTTCCTCGTGCCCGACTATTCATTTAAGATATTCGAGCGCGCCGTTTTGGTCGGTGTCTTGGTCAGCATTGGCGGCGGTCTCTACCCGGCCTGGCGCGCGACCCGGTTTTCGCCGGCGGAGGCGCTGCGCTATGAGTAATATCATTAAGGCCCGCGCTTTGCGAAAGTACTTTGACGGCGACCGGATAAAGGCCCTAGACGGTATCGACCTTGATATCGCAGATGGAGAATTCGTCGCCATTATGGGTCCTTCAGGCAGCGGTAAATCTACCTTGCTCAATATGCTCGGCGGCCTTGATCATCCGGATTCGGGCTGTCTGTCCGTAGCCGGTCAAGACCTGATGGCCGGGCGGGACCTGACATCCTACCGCGCGCGGACCGTCGGTTTCGTTTTTCAACTGCATAACCTGATACCGGCGCAGACGGCCCTGGAAAACGTCATCCTGCCGATGTTCGAAAGCCGGTTGGGGGCGCGAGAGCGGCGCCGGCAGGCTTTGGACCTAATTGAGCTCGTCGGTCTTGGCAAACGCGCCCAGGGGTACCCGCCCCAACTATCGGGCGGCGAGCGCCAGCGGGTCGCTATCGCCCGCGCCTTGGCCAACTCACCCAGGATTATCCTGGCGGATGAACCGACCGGCAGCCTCGATTCAAAGAGCGGCGATATGATAATGGACTTGTTGACGGATATCTGGGGCGAAGGGAAAAAGACCCTGGTCATTGTCACCCACGAAGAATCGGTCGGCCGACGCGCCAAGCGGATAGTGCGAATGTTGGATGGACGCGTCGTTTAAGGGGGCGAAGCTAAGATTCCACGCCCAGCTTTGCCAGAACTTCCTGCGCCCGCCCGATTCCCTGCGCGAATTCTTCTTGCAGCTCCCTGTCCTGGATAGCCGCGCCAAATTTGTTATGAGCGCGGACTAGATAGTCCAGCGATGTTGTCAGCGCCTCTTCGACTACCGCTTCCTGTTCCGTAAAGTGCTTTCTCTGGATCTCGTTTGGCAATTTTTCTTCCCCCTCGTTAACCTTTTGGGCATAAATAATGCGACACCCACGACCTCGATGCCGCTCACAACTTATGACTTCTCTTATATACCACGGAGATCCGGGACTAAACGCGGAGCGGAAAAAAATATCAACGAGAGCTGATAATTTGCAATTACCTACTAAGCGTAGTATGATTCATAGGTTGATTATGTGATAGCAGTCATCAGGTTTAAGCTCGTTGAGTTCACCCTTCTTGTCTTTTACCATTTCTGTTTACTAAAAATGAGGTATTTTGTCTATGTCAAGTTACGCGTACTCAAATTCGAACAATCGCGACCGGTTCCGGAGCCAGCCACGGCCTGCCGCAAAAAGAAAAAAGCAGACGTCTTTCGACCCGTCATCTTTAGTGAAGAAAGGCGTGCCGAACCAGCCTAAGGTCGAATATGTGTCCTCACATAAGTTTGATGATTTTCCGGTCCATGAACGAATAAAGTCGAACGTGCGGGCCAGGGGATACATCAACCCGACCCCCATCCAAGACCAGGCCATTCCTCATATTCTGGCCGGCAAAGATGTAGTCGGGACGGCCAATACGGGAACGGGCAAGACGGCGGCGTTTCTAATCCCGCTGATCGATAAAGTCATCAATAACTACAGCTCCAGAGTTTTAATCGTCACTCCCACCCGCGAGTTGGCGACCCAGATCCACGACGAACTGAAGTTGTTCGGACGGGGCTTAAGGTTGTCCGGAGCTCTTTGCATCGGCGGAGCGTCGATAAACCGTCAAATCGATGACTTAAGAGAGAGACCGCATTTCGTCATCGGGACCCCGGGAAGGTTGAAGGACCTGGACCAGAGAAGAAAGCTTAATTTTGCCGATTTCTCCACGATCGTCTTGGACGAAGTGGATAGAATGCTCGATATGGGTTTTATCCATGACGTAACGCATATCGTCGACCGCTTACCGGAAAAGCGCCACTCGCTATTTTTTTCCGCGACGACGACGGATAAGGTAATAGATATAATGCGAAGCGTTTCCGTCGACCCGGTTTTTGTGGTCGTCGAATCGGAGAAAGCCTCGGAAAATGTGGACCAAGATATTATTAAGACCAACGGCCGGGCAAAAATCGAAGTCCTTCACGAGCTACTGATTAAAGATGGTTTCGACAAGGTGTTGGTCTTTGGACGGACAAAATGGGGCATGGAAAAATTATCGAAACAGCTCCACGCCCGCGGTTTTAATGTGGCGTCTATTCACGGAAATAAAAGTCAAAGCCAGCGCCAACTTGCGCTGAATAAGTTCAAGGACAACCAGATCCAGGCCTTGCTCGCCACCGACGTCGCGTCAAGGGGCTTGGATATCGACAACGTAACCCATGTGATCAATTTCGATCTGCCGGAGACATATGAGGATTACGTCCATCGGATCGGCCGAACCGGACGGGCCGATAAGACCGGCGCCGCCCTGACCTTTGTGGAATAGCGCCCTTTTAGTTTAGGCGGCGCGGCTTGTGAAAGATATCCAAGTAGTTAAGATGAAATTCACAAGCGGGCGCGGGGGAACTAAACAATTTGTCCTGGCGACGTTGATCGTTGTCGGACTGTGGTCGATGGGCGCATATACGTCCGCGGCGGGAACCGCCCTCAAAGACCGGCGGATCCCTTTGGTCCCGCCGCCGCCGGCTCCGCCAAAAATCGCTTATCTCACCATTGACGACGGGCCGGAGGCGACATACACGCCGCAGGTCCTCGAGGTCTTGAGACGCTACAAAGTCAGAGCGACTTTCTTTGTGGTCGGATATAGAGTGCAGACCCACCCGGAGATACTTCTAAATACTTATTATGACGGCCACCAGATCGGCAACCACACTTTTAGTCACAGATACGCCGAGTTATACGGGGGGCCTTCCCCGGACGGTTACTTAGGGTCGCTGAAACAGAACGAGGACCTGATCAACAGCATTATCGGAATCAGGCCAAAAATAACCCGGCCGCCCGGAGGCGCCGCCGGTAACTTCAACGCCACCCTCTATCAGGTCATGCCGACCACCGGTTACCGCACCACGCTGTGGACGGTAAATTCGGGAGATACGGAACCGGGCGCCACCACCCAGACTATGATCGGCAACGTCCAGGCCCAGGTGGCGGCTCTGCCGCCGGGCACGCCGCCGATCATTCTGATGCACGATACCCATGCGGACACCGTGGTCGCTCTGCCGGTCATAATCGACTTCTTAAAATCTCAGGGGTACCGGTTCGACGTGATAACAAAAAACCAGCCGCCGAATCTCGCCAACGCCCTCTTTTAAATGCTTAAATCTCTCTTTGCATAGAACCGGTATGTCACCGCCAAAAGCACGATGATAATACCTCCGGACAAGGCAACGTAGCCAAGATCAAGCCGGCCGTCGGGAAGGATATCCTGGGCGTCGAAATATTTAAAGGGCGTCAGGTATTTTAAGAATTCGAGCTTGTTGTTGATATCGATGGCGACCGAGAGGATGAAGGTGGCCAGCAGGACGGCGGTCGCGATCGACGCAGCGGATTTCGGTTTCTTTCTGATCGCCGCGATTGACATACCAATCGATAAAAAGATTAATTGCAGGAAAAACATTCCGGCCATCAAGGCCACGATATCACCAGTGACCGGCCGCCCGCCCTTATTGTAATAATCGACTACCCAGATGGAGGAAACCAACGTGACCAAATTGAGCACGATCATATTGGCCAGGGCGGCCAGAAGTTTGGCGGTGATGACCTTCGTCCTCGGAACCGGTTTAGCGAATAGGAATTCCGACGTCCTGTCCCGTTCTTCCTTGGAGATAATCTCGGCGCCGAGCACCGCGGCGTGAATGGTCGCCATCACTATTAAGTACAGGTAGAGAACGCCGTAAAAACCGATGGCTTTCGAAAGATCGAACGAGCCCATCCCCAGGATAATCTGCACCGCCCGGGGAAGCTGTCTCACCAGGGTGTTTACCGAAGTGCCGGAGCTTTCGTACGCGGCGTATTTGCCCATGCCCGAGCCGACCATGGCGAACATGCCGATGCACCAGAATATCAGGGCGGTCCGGTGGGCCCGCAGCTCTCTAAGAAATACGTTCATGACGCCGCCCGGATATCTTTTTTCGCGAAAATCACATAACTGGCAGCGACGGCGACGATTACGAAAATTATCTCGATCACGATAAATCGCCACTCGTAGGCCCCATGCTTAACGATATAGGGCGTATCGTAGTATTTGAACGGGCTCGCGTATCGGCTGGCTTCGTTGTCGAGAATCGAGCCGATCACACCGATGATGAAAAAGGCGAAGACCACCGGGAGCGAGACGGCTATCACGGACTTTATCTTCGGCATGATCACGGAAACCAGAACCCCCAAAGCCAAAAACATCAGCTGCACGAAGAATAAAGTGAGCGAGACCATAATAAATATCTTCATGCTGAAGGGCTCTTTCGCGGCGGCGCCGGCCGCGGTTCCGGCGGCAAACAAGTAAACTACGTTGGTGAACGCCAGCGTGGTCAGCGCCGCCAGCAACTTGGCGGTCATCACCTGGGGACGGGTTACAGGTTTCGTCAACAGAAATTCAGCGGTCTTGCCGCTATCTTCCTTAGAGATGATCGACGTCCCCAAGTTCATGGCCTGGATCGCCCCGGTCAGCACGACGAATGAGAAAAGATAGGCGTAGAAACCGAAGATCGTGAAAAAATCAGTCAGCTGGATCCCGAGCGCGTCCCTAACGGCCTGTGGGAGACCGCCGATGATTTTTTTTGTTTCCGCCACATCTTTCGTGAAAGCCGGAAATAGCATCATGAAGAGCATGATCAAGGCGGCCAGCGCCACCGTCCAGATGATCGTCGATCTTCGATAAGCCCGTAATTCGTGGAGAAAGATGTTCATCGGTCAATCTTCCTTCTGATAGTAATGCAGAAAGATCTCTTCGAGATCCGGCTCTTCCGCCCAGAGGTCGGTCAAGTCCAGCGAGGCGAGCTTCTTCGTGATCTCGTTGATCGGGCCCTTGTATAAGAAACTGACGGTGGTGCCTTCTATCTTGAGATCGCTGACCCCGTCGATGCTTATGTTTTCCGGCTCCGCTTTGGCGGCGGTTTGAAGTTTGAACCTTTTGTAGTTCTTTTCGATCAGGTCGCTGATCCTCTGGACCTTGATGATCCGGCCCTCTTTGATGATCGCCACCCGGTCGCACAATTTCTGGACCTCGCTTAAGATGTGCGAGGAAAAGAGGATCGTCACGCCTTTTTCATTCTCCTCTTTTAAGAGGTCAAAGAATTTTTGCTGCATCAGGGGATCGAGGCCGCCGGTCGGTTCGTCGAGAATGATCAATTTCGGCTGATGGAGGAGGCCCTGCACGATGCCGACTTTCTTTTTATTTCCGTAGGACAGATCGTCTATTTTCTTAGTGAGATCGAGGTCCATGATGCCGGCAAGTTCTTTGATCCTTTTGTCGATCACGCTCCGATCTCTCTTATAAAAACTGCCTGAATATTTCAGGAGGTCGATGACTTTCATGTCGTCGTAATAAAAAACCTCGGAGGGCAGGTATCCGACTTCTTCTTTGATCTCCGGGCCAAACTTTATGATGTCTTTGCCAAAAATCGTGGCGCTGCCGCCGGTCGGATAGATGAGTCCGAGGAGAGTTCTGATAGTTGTCGACTTTCCGGCGCCGTTAGGCCCGATGAAACCAAAAATTTCGCCTTCGGCAACGCTTAAGTTGACATCGATGATGCCAAGGGATTTTCCGTAATACTTAGTCAGGTTTTTGGTTTCAATAATATTCATCGCTTCAGCCCTCATATGTCGAATTCAGCTTGTTTAATAATACTCTTTGATTGCAAGGATATGCGAGCGGTGGTTTCTGGCCCAGCTACGCTGGGTCGTGGGCCCTAGCGGATAAGCTTCGAACAATTTATTAATTACGTTGCTTGACGCAGTTACCAACCGACTTTATGATTAATTCATGGAAGAAAATAAGATAATTAACAAGCTCTTGGAAATGGATGATCGCCTACAGAATATCGAAACATCGATACTGACAAAAGAAGACGGGCGGAAAATTACTGAGACTCTAGATCATGTCGTTAAAATGGTCGGACGACTTGACCAAGAACGCATATTCACCACGGAGTGGGTTAAGCGCATTGAGCGTGAATCTGAAAGCCAACGCCAAGAGATTTTCAAGATAAAACAAGCGCTAAATATTAGCTAATACTGAACTCTCGCCATCCGCGGCGCTGTGGGCGATAGAGGATTTGAACCTCCGACATCCTGCGTGTAAAGCAGGCGCTCTCCCCCTGAGCTAATCGCCCCAAAACTAAGACATTATACCACCGAGGAGCCTGTCTAAGTACTCCGCTCCGGCTGCAAATCCGGTATG
>JAUXSL010000120.1 GCA_030679975.1 Actinomycetota bacterium | reverse complement strand
GATAATTAAGTAGCATTATATTGACACCGGGCCGGGTAGATAATAGACTCAGTATTTGTGCCAGTCGGCTCGAAGGGAGCAAGAGTGCGCGTACTTGTTACATTAGCCTGCACCGAGTGTAAACGCAGGAACTATTCGACCAATAAGAATAAGAAGAATGACCCCGATCGCATTGAGATGAAAAAGTACTGTCGATGGTGCGGACATCACACTTTGCACAGGGAAACAAGATAGCGTCGTTATAAGAGTTCCCTATTTAGGCCTGTAGCTCCAATTGGTAGAGCACCGGTCTCCAAAACCGGGTGTTGGGGGTTCGAATCCCTCCAGGCCTGCGTTTGGAGGGATTCGAACCCCTGTAGGGGTTATGTTTTACGGGGAAAGCGCAATTTCCCCGTAATCACCCGTTAGGAAAGGGTGGTATCGGCGGGAAAACATCGGGTTTTCCCGTCCGAAGAGCGAGACGTTAGGCGGCGCAAGCCGCCGTAGGCGCGCGCTGTGCGCCAGGTGAGCGATGGGGACGAATCCCTCCAGGCCTGCGTTTTTGGCTTGAGCTTTGTGGATATTTAACGTACAAGGGGATAACCTTTATGGCGCCCCTGATGAGGAGCAAAAGTGGCGTTGTCAAAAATAAAAGATTCATCCGCGCCGAAAAAAAAGGCCGCGCCAAAGGAGCGAAAGAATCCGCTGACGGTCGTATCGCAATATGTGCGAGATGTCCGCAACGAGTTTAGAAAAGTTATTTGGCCCGGGCGCGCGGAGATAACCGCCGCCACCATTGTTGTCTTGTCCGCTCTGGTGTTTTTTATGTTGTTCATGGGCGTATTTGACTTTATTTTTGCTAAAACGATAACAGCGTTCCTCGGTTAGAGGGACGCGTAATTGAAGGAGTTTATACCGATATATGAAGCGCTGGTTTGTTATCCACACATACTCCGGATACGAAAATAAGGTAAAGACCAACTTGGAGCATAGGATCGCTTCAATGGATATGGAAAACAATATTTTCCAGGTGATCATCCCCACCGAGGATGTAATGGAGATCAAGGCGGGCAAGAAAGTCGTCAGCCAAAAGAAGGTCTTCCCGGGTTATATCCTGGTCCAGATGGAGTTGGAAGATGATTCGTGGTACGTCGTGCGCAATACGCCCGGCGTGACCGGTTTCGTCGGCTCGAACGCCAAGCCCACCGCGTTGTCAGAAGATGAAGTCGATAAGATCCTTCACCGGGTGGCGGCGGGCAAACCCAAGCCGACGACCGAGTTTAGCGACGGTCAGACAGTGAAGGTCATCAACGGGCCGCTGGCCGATTTCACCGGGACTATCTCAGAGATCAATATGGATCAAAGCAAGATGAAAGTGCTCGTCTCGATATTCGGGCGGGAAACGCCCGTTGAGCTTTCTTTTAGTCAAGTAGCAAAACTGTAAGAGCAGGGAGGAGTCCGGGCTCACCCGTAAGAACTAAGGAGTACCAATGGCTAAGAAGGTAATAGCCCTGATAAAGCTGCAGATACCGGCTGGTCAAGCCAATCCGGCGCCGCCGGTCGGGCCGGCGCTCGGCCAACATGGTGTCAATATCATGGAGTTCTGCAAAGCGTACAACGCGCAGACTCAAGCTCAAACGGGCACAGTGGTTCCTGTTGAGATAAGCGTGTACGAAGACCGTTCTTTTAGTTTTGTCACTAAGACGCCGCCGGCCGCGGTGCTGATTAAGGAAGCGGCCGGGGTGGAAAAAGGCTCGGCGGAACCAAACAGGAATAAGGTCGGCACGGTCAGTCAGGCTAAGCTTCGGGAAATCGCCGAACTCAAATTGCCGGACCTGAATGCCAACGATATCGAAGCCGCCATGAAAATCATCGGCGGCACGGCGCGGAGCATGGGCGTAGAGTTGGAGTAAGAGGTTGGGAGGCTGAGAGAATCAGCCGCTAATACCACGGAGGATATGATGAAAACCGCTAAGAGAATGAAAGTAGCGCTTGAAAAAGTCGACAGGGAGATGCTGTATTCCCCGCTTCACGCCGTTCGTCTGGCAAAAGAAATCGCCGCCGCCAAATTTGATGAGACGGTAGAGGTGCACATCCGTCTGGGTGTCGACCCTCGACAGGCGGACCAGCAAGTGCGCGGAACGGTCGTCCTGCCACATGGAACAGGTAAGACGGCGCGTGTTGTCGTTTTCGCCCAGGGCGACAAAGCCAGAGAAGCCGAGGAAGCCGGAGCCGATGCTGTCGGCGGTGACGACCTGGTCGAGAAAGTGCAAAAAGGCTGGCTTGACTTTGACGCCGCTGTCGCCACGCCCGATATGATGGGCAAGGTCGGCAAAGTGGGCAAGGTGCTCGGTCCCCGAGGCCTGATGCCTAATCCCAAAACAGGAACGGTCACTTTCGAGGTCGGCAAAGCGGTCAAAGATATCAAGGGCGGAAAAGTCGAATATAGGGTGGATAAGTTTGCTATCATGCACTTGATCATCGGTAAAGTCTCCTTTGAAGAGCGTAAATTGGCTGAGAACTATGAAGCGTTACTGGATGAGATCATCCGGGTTAAACCTTCGGCAGCCAAAGGCAAATATTTGCGAACTATATCGTTGTCGACAACAATGGGCCCGGGAATAAAAATCGATCCGGCGAAAACCAGTCATCTGCTTGAAGAAGAAACGGCGTAAGAACAGAAAATAGAAAATGGAGAATAGAAAATAGATTTGGTTGGGTAAGTTGACAGGTGGACGACGGGTCTGATAAAGTCGGCCACAGCTTAAGACAGCAGGGGTTCCGGTGAGCGGAACTTAAGAATCCTGCCGAGGCGCTTAAAGAGAAGTGATTACACTTAAGCCTCTGCTGTCACGGCAGGGGCTATTTATATTTCTAAGCGAGGTACAAAATGCTAAGAGCTGAAAAGAGAGCCGCGAAGGCAGCGATAGTAAGCGAAGTCGAGGACAAACTCAAGCGGTCCACCGCTGCCGTTTTAACCGACTATCGAGGCTTGAATGTGCATGAGTTGGCTGAGTTGCGCCGAGAGCTTAGGGCCCAGGGGGTCGAGTTTACGATTTATAAAAACACCCTCTCCAAGCGGGCGGTCAACAGCGCCCAACTTGGAGATCTGGTTGAGTATCTAAAAGGTCCGACAGCTATCGCATTTGGCTTTGACGATCCGATAGCCGCCGCGAGATTGGTATCGTCTTTCGCCAAGAGACATGCTCAGCTGAGCGTAAAAGGCGGCTTGCTCGAGGGCCGGGTCATCGACGCGGCGGCGATACGGTCGTTGGCTATACTTCCGTCCCGCGAGGTCTTGCTGGCAAAACTGGCCGGGACGCTACAAGCGCCGATTGTGGGCCTAGCAACCGTCTTGAACGGCCCGATTCGTGGGTTGGCGTTGGCTTTAGGGCGGATAGCGGAGCAAAAGAGTTAAGACAAAAATGTCATTCCTGCGTAAGCAGGAATCTCAGACGTAGACTTAGATGTTAGACATAGGCTTATAAGGAGTGAGATAAATGGCAAAAGAAACTAAAATGACGACGGAAGGCTTCATTGAAGTCATCAAAGAGATGTCGGTGCTCGAACTTTCAGAACTGGTAAAAGCTTTGGAAGAAACGTTCGGCGTCAGCGCAGCCGCCCCTGTGGCCGTCGCTGCTGCTTCGGCCGGAGCGGGGGCAGCCGAAGGCGAGGCTGCTGAAGAAAAGACTTCTTTTGATGTAGTCTTAACGGGAGCGGGCGACAAAAAGATCCAGGTCATCAAAGTCGTGCGCACGCTGACCAGTCTGGGATTGAAAGAAGCCAAAGCCTTGGTCGATGAAGCTCCCAAGGCGATTAAAGAAGGTATCAACAAAGAAGAGGCGGAAAAGGCCAAAGCGGAACTAGAGGAAGCAGGCGCGACGGTCGAGATCAAATAGTTTTTAGCCGGCTTACGGTTCAGCAGAAACCTGTGTGAGAAAAGGCCCCCGCCCGGCGGGGGCCTTTTCTCGCTAGATATTTCCGGTACGTTTTGGTTTGACTCTGGCGCGACCGGGGAAAATGTTGTACATTATATGCAACACAAAGAAGTTTTGGTATTCAATGCCCAAATCAGTTGACGCACTGATTTTATAGTGCTACGCTCGGGCATTGTTGCCTTTTTGCCACTTAGTGGACCCAAGGAGTGATCTTATTGGCCAAACCTGCTGGTATACGTAGTCGCCTGAGTTTTGCAAAGATACCAGACATTCTTGAAACCCCGAACCTTATCGCCATCCAACGTCAATCTTTTCAATGGTTTTTAGACCAAGGCCTCAAAGAGGCATACCGCGATATATCTCCAATTGAAGACTTCACAGGCAATCTAGCCATCGAGTTTGGTGACTACGAATTTGGTGATGTCAAATATTCAGTCGAAGAATGTAAAGAAAAAGACATGACTTTTTCCGCGCCGCTTTTTGTCTGGGTCCGTTTCCTGAATAAAGAGACCGGTGAAATCAAGGAGCAGCAGGTATTCATGGGGGACTTTCCCCTCATGACGGAGAAAGGCACGTTCGTTATCAATGGGACCGAGCGGGTGGTCGTTAGCCAGCTGGTCAGGTCGCCGGGCGTCTATTTTAATCGGGAAATGGAAAAAACAACGGATAAATTGCTATTTTCCTGCAAGATCATCCCGAGCCGGGGGGCCTGGGTAGAGCTGGAAACCGACAAGCGGGACGCGGTCTTCGTGCGTATCGACCGGAAGAGAAAGCAACCGGTCACCATATTGCTTAAAGCACTGGGCTTCGGAGACAACGATGAGTTGCTGAAGCTGTTCGATAACGCGCAATCCATCAGGCATACATTGGAAAAAGACTACGCCGAATCTCAAGAAGAAGCCCTGATCGAGATTTACAAGCGGATTCGGCCCGGAGAGCCGCCGACCGTTGAGAGCGCCAGGTCGTTACTGGAAACCTTGTTCTTTAATCCGAATCGCTACGATCTGGCCAAAGTCGGCCGCTATAAACTGAATAAGAAACTCGGCCTCGATACCGATGTCAATACGTCTACGCTGACCCGCGAGGATCTTTTGACGACAGTCAAGTATCTGGTTGGTCTGCAAGGCGGGGTCGGAGAGATAGACGATATCGACCACTTCGGCAACCGCCGCTTGCGCTCTGTGGGCGAGCTCATACAAAACCAGTTCCGCATCGGCTTGGCGCGGATGGAGAGGGTCGTTCGAGAGCGCATGACCACTCTGGATATCGAAACAATAACGCCTCAGACTTTGGTAAATATTCGGCCGATCGTCGCCTCGATAAAAGAGTTCTTTGGCTCAAGTCAGCTCTCACAGTTCATGGATCAAACGAACCCGTTGGCGGGTCTCACTCATAAACGACGGCTAAGCGCCCTCGGGCCGGGCGGTCTTTCAAGAGAGCGGGCCGGTTTTGAGGTCCGCGACGTCCACCCGTCACACTATGGCCGGATGTGTCCGATCGAAACACCGGAAGGTCCGAACATCGGTCTAATCGGGTCACTGGCCACGTATGCCCGTATTAACGAGTTTGGCTTTATCGAGACTCCTTATCGCAAGGTTATAAAGGGTGTCGTGACCGAAGATATTCACTATTTGACCGCGGACGAAGAAGATAAATATATTATTGCCCAGGCAAACGCGACTATAGACAAGCGCGGTAGATTTACCCAGGACAAGGTCTTGGTGCGCATTCGTGAAGAGGTCGATACGGTCGAACCTGGCCTCGTCGACTATATGGATGTTTCGCCACGTCAGACGGTCTCCGTGGCCACGGCGCTTATTCCGTTCCTCGAGCACGATGACGCCAACAGGGCGCTGATGGGTTCGAATATGCAGCGTCAGGCTGTTCCTTTGCTTGAGACTGAAGCGCCTATTGTCGGCACCGGTATGGAGCATCGGGCGGTAAAGGATACCGGAGAAGTCGTTATCGCGGAAAAGGGCGGAAAAGTCGTCGATGTCGCGGCCGACTTTATCGATATTGAGGAGCGGGGCGGGGAAGTAAGACATTATCGCCTGCAAAAATACCATCGCTCAAACCAAGGCACCTGCATAAACCAAAAGCCCATCGTGGAACTGGGCATGGCGGTCAAGGCCGGTGACGTCATCGCGGATGGCCCGTCTACGGACAAGGGCGAGTTGGCTCTCGGCCGGAACCTCCTGGTCGCGTTTATGCCTTGGGAAGGTTACAACTACGAGGATGCCATCATTGTAAACGAGCGCTTGGTCAAGGAAGATGTGCTCACATCGATTCACATCGAAGAACACGAGGTCGAAGCGCGTGATACCAAGCTTGGGCCCGAGGAGATAACCAGGGAGATACCGAATGTCGGCGAAGAAGCGCTAAAAGATCTGGACGAGCGCGGTATAATCCGCGTCGGCGCTGAAGTCAGACCCGGAGATGTTCTGGTAGGCAAAGTCACGCCTAAAGGCGAAACCGAGTTGACCGCCGAAGAGCGCCTCTTGCGGGCCATCTTTGGCGAAAAAGCCAGGGAAGTGCGCGATACCAGCTTAAAAGTGCCTCACGGCGAGACCGGCCGGGTTATCGACGTCAAAGTCTTCTCGCGTTTAGCCGGCAACGAACTGTCACCCGGCGTTAACGAGCTCGTCAGGATATATGTAGCCCAAAAGAGAAAAATCTCGGAAGGCGACAAGCTGGCCGGGCGTCACGGAAACAAAGGCGTGATCTCAAAAATCGTGCCGGAAGAAGATATGCCGTTCTTGGCCGACGGGACGCCCGTCGACATTGTCCTGAATCCCTTGGGCGTGCCCTCGCGGATGAATATCGGCCAGGTGCTCGAAACCCATCTCGGCTGGGCCGCGATGTCCGGGTGGAGCGAAAACGGCGGTGAGAAAGAGCCGATCTTTGTGGCATCGCCTGTTTTCGATGGCGCTAACGAAGCGGACATAAAACAATCTCTCAAGAAAGCCGGTCTGCCGGAAAACGGCAAGGCTATTCTCTTCGACGGTCGCGGCGGGGAGCCGTTCTCCGAGCCGATAACTGTCGGCTATATCTATATTCTAAAACTCTTGCACTTAGTCGACGACAAGATACATGCCCGTTCTACAGGGCCGTATTCGTTGGTGACCCAGCAACCGCTGGGCGGTAAAGCCCAGTTTGGCGGGCAGAGATTCGGCGAGATGGAAGTCTGGGCGCTCGAAGCCTATGGCGCCGCCTATATTTTGCAGGAGATCCTAACCGTCAAATCCGATGACGTCCTGGGTCGCGTTAAGGCGTATGAAGCGATCGTTAAAGGCGACAATATCCCCGAGCCGGGAATTCCCGAGTCCTTCAAAGTCTTGGTTAAGGAGATGCAGAGTCTCTGTCTCGATGTGGAAGTGTTAACTGACGAGGGCAAAGAGATCGAGCTGGTCGAGGTTGATGAGGATATCTTCAAGACCGCCGCTGAACTTGGTATCGACCTGAGGGGCGAAGTGTCGTCGGCGTCAAAAGAAGATGAAGATGTCTTGGATATCGGCAGTATTCAAAAACAGGCCGAAGAACCGGAAGAAGAGTAGAGACGTGCAGAGAATAGAGAATAGAAAATGGAAAATAGATTATTACGGGGGGACGACGCTTGTTGGACGTTAACAACTTCGACGCGCTAAGAATTGGTCTGACCTCGCCGGAGCAGATCCGGGGTTGGTCGAACGGCGAGGTGAAGAAGCCGGAAACGATTAACTACCGTACTTTGCGGCCGGAAAAAGATGGTCTGTTCTGCGAGAAGATATTCGGCCCGACCAAAGACTGGGAATGCTATTGCGGCAAGTACAAGCGTGTCCGGTTTAAGGGCATAATCTGCGAGCGCTGCGGTGTGGAAGTCACTCGCGCCAAGGTGCGGCGCGATCGGATGGGCCATATCGAACTGGCGGCCCCCGTTTCGCATATCTGGTATTTCAAAGGCGTCCCTTCGCGCATGGGATATTTTCTCGATATTGCCCCGAAAGACCTGGAAAAAGTTCTCTACTTTGCGTCATACCTGATAACCGATGTCGATTACGAGCGGCGTGATGAAGATCTCGAAACGCTCAAGACTGAGATGGAAAAAGAGGCCCAGGAGATCAGCGCGAGAGCTGAAGACCAGGTCGATGAGTTAACCATCGAGCTGGACAAAATGGTGGCCGAGGGCTTGGGAATAGGCAAGAAACCTAAAAAGGCCAAGAAGGCCCCTGTCGAGGTCGCAGCCGTTACCGAAGCGGAGGCCGATCCGGCCGGGGAAGCAACCGCGATCATGATGGAAGAAGAGCCGACGCCAAAGACCCAAGCGGAAATGCGCAAGGAAATAGCCGCGGCCAAGAACGACGCCAAGGAGCGCGTTGAGTGGTTGCGTCATACATTTGACACATTTCGCGGTCTGACGGCTAAGCAATTGGTCGGCGATGAGCTCCTCTACCGTGACTTAAGAGTGAGATACGGCGATTATTTCCAGGGCGGTATGGGCGCTGAAGCCATCAAAGAACTTCTGGAAACCTTCGACCTTGATGGTGAAGGCACTCTGATGAGAGAGACGATCAAGAAGTCGAAAGGGCAAAAACGGGGTCGGGCCGTTAAAAGATTAAAAGTCATCTCGGCGTTTAAGCGGTCCGGAAACCGTCCGGAATGGATGATTCTCGACGCTATTCCTGTGATCCCGCCCGATCTGCGGCCGATGGTCCAGTTGGACGGTGGGCGTTTTGCCACCTCAGACCTGAACGACCTTTATCGCCGGGTCATAAACCGGAACAACCGTCTTAAAAGATTGCTCGATCTCGGCGCTCCGGAAATCATTGTAAATAACGAAAAGCGTATGCTTCAAGAGGCTGTAGACGCGCTCTTCGATAATGGCAGACGCGGCCGGCCGGTCATCGGTCCGGGAAACCGACCGCTAAAATCGCTCAGCGACATGCTTAAAGGAAAACAAGGTCGTTTCAGGCAAAACCTTTTAGGCAAACGGGTCGATTATTCGGGCCGGTCGGTTATTGTTGTCGGTCCCGAGCTCCGTCTCCACCAGTGCGGTCTGCCAAAGGTCATGGCTCTGGAGCTGTTTAAGCCGTTTGTCATGAAGCAGCTGGTCGATCTGGGCCACGCTCCGAATATTAAAAATGCCAAGAGAATGGTCGAGCGGGCCAAGCCGATCGTCTGGGACATCTTAGAAGATGCCATCAAAGACCATCCGGTTATGCTCAACCGGGCGCCGACGCTTCATCGGCTGGGTATCCAGGCATTCATTCCGATCCTGGTCGAAGGTAAAGCTATCCAGGTACATCCGCTTGTCTGTACGGCGTTCAACGCCGATTTTGACGGCGATCAGATGGCCGTACATTTGCCTCTTTCGGTTGAAGCGCAGAGCGAGGCCAGAGTGTTGATGCTATCGGCAAACAATATATTGTCGCCGGCCCATGGCCGACCGTTAACCACTCCGACTCAGGATATGGTTCTCGGCATATACTATTTGACAGCGGCCAAGCCGGATGTGCCGGGCGAAGGCAAGATTTTCAGCGGTGAAGAAGAGGCGGTCATGGCCTACGAGACCGGCTGTGTGGACTTGCACGCGACGGTCCAAGTCAGACTGAACGGGGAGAGGGTCGAGACTACTGTCGGTCGGGTCATCTTCAATCAAGCGCTGCCGGAGGGACATGACTTTGTCAACTATGATGTCACCAAAAAAGAATTGTCCAAAATGGTAGAGAACTGTGCGGAAACGTATGATTCGGGCATCTTGGCGGAGCTCCTCGACAAGTTAAAATTCTTAGGCTTCCATTACGCGACTAAGGCCGCTATCACCATCGGGATAGACGATATTGAGATACCGCCGGAAAAATGGAAGATCCTCGACAAACCCGAAGAAGATGTGGAAAAGATAAAACACCAGTTCCGGCGCGGGCTGATAACGCACGATGAGAGCCACCAAAGAATCGTCGATATCTGGACCAAGGCGACCGAAGACGTTTCGGCGGCGATGGAAAAGAACTTTCATAGATTCAACCCGGTTTATATGATGGCCAATTCCGGCGCTCGCGGTAACATCAAACAGATCCGCCAACTGGCCGCGATGCGAGGACTGGTGGCCAATCCTAAGGGTGACATTATCGATCGGCCCATCAAGGCTAACTTTCGCGAAGGGCTGACAGTCCTCGAGTACTTCATTTCAACCCACGGCGCTCGTAAAGGTCTGGCCGACACCGCGCTCAGGACCGCTGATTCCGGCTACTTGACCAGGCGTCTGGTCGATGTCGCCCAAGACGTTATTATCCGCGAGGATGATTGCGGTAGCGATCAAGGTATCAATCTGCCTCTGCTCGATAGCGAAGGCGAAGAGAACAGGATATTGGTCGGCCGGGTGGCTTTAGAAGACTTGGCGGACGGCAAAACCGGCGAAATCATCATCTCGAAAGGCGAGATGATCCGAAAAGCGGAGCTGGCGGAGCTGGCGGCCGGCTCTAAACCGCGTGAAGTGTTTGTCAGATCTGTCTTGACGTGCGCTTCCCGCTACGGTGTCTGCCGCGAGTGCTACGGCTATAGTCTGGCTATCGGTCGAACCGTCGACATCGGCGAAGCTGTCGGCATAATCGCGGCCCAGTCTATTGGCGAGCCCGGCACGCAGCTAACGATGCGCACGTTCCATACAGGCGGTGTGGCCGGCGAAGATATCACCCACGGTCTACCCCGTATTGTTGAGTTATTTGAAGCCAGAAAACCTAAAGGCGAGGCTATTATGGCCGAGGTCTCAGGGATTGTTGAAGTTAGGGAAAGCGACAAGCTCAAGCAGGTAGTGATTTTGGCGGCCGACGGGAAGGAAAAAGCCTATCCGGTCTCCAGGCGGACCCGGCTGCGTGTTGCCGATAAGCAAAAAATCGAAGCGGGCGACCAGATAACCGACGGCTCGCTCAATCCTCATGACATCCTGCGCGTCAAGGGCAGCCGGCCCGTCGAGCAATACCTGGTCCAGGAGGTCCAGGAGGTATATGTCTCGCAAGGTGTGGATATCAATGACAAGCATATCGAATTGATAGTCCGCCAGATGCTGCGCAAGGTAAATGTCGTCGAACCGGGGGATACGGATATGCTTCCGGGCCAATTGATCGACAGACGGTCGTTCGAAGACGAAAACGCGAGGACAGTCGCGGAAGGCGGTGAACCCGCTGTGGCCAAACAAGTCTTGCTTGGGATAACCAAAGCGTCGTTGGCGACGGAGAGCTTCTTATCCGCGGCCTCATTTCAAGAAACAACAAGGGTGCTTACAGATGCCGCTGTCTCGGGTCGCGTCGATCCGCTTCTGGGCCTCAAAGAGAATGTTATCATCGGTAAGTTGATCCCGGCTTCAACCGGCATGAGTCGATACCGAAGTATTCGTCCGGTCTACAAAGGCGCTGAGGAAGAGGATATCTTCACCGCGGTGCCTGCCGAGCCGGGGCCGGAAGATGAGGGAATGGTTGAATCGGCGGCTTCAGGGAACCCCTCGGACGAGCACCCGGTGGAGATGTAATAATAGCTTATTGATGGGGACACCATCGCTTGGGCGTTTCGATCATGACAGCGGTTGCGCTTGCAATAATTAATGCAGGTCATTGCTGATCATGGATGGTGTCCCCTGAAGAAAGCCCAAGCGGTCGTTGACAAATGGTGGGAAAAGATGATATATTTTCTCGCTGTGGCTGGGAAACGGCTGTTTGCCCAGCTATTTGTATGAAAGGGAAGTAATTGCCGACAATTTCACAGCTTGTCCGTAAGGGACGAGTCCGGATCGAAAAGAAGACGACGACGCCGGCTCTGCGTGGGGCGCCGCAAAAACGCGGAGTCTGCACGCGCGTTTACACGACGACGCCGAAGAAGCCAAATTCCGCTTTAAGGAAGGTAGCGCGAGTCAGGTTGACGAACGCGATGGAAGTGACATCCTACATTCCGGGAATCGGGCACAATCTCCAAGAGCACTCGATTGTTTTGATCCGCGGCGGCCGCGTTAAAGACCTGCCGGGGGTTCGGTATAAAGTTATCAGGGCTGCTTTGGATGCGGCCGGTGTGGCCAATCGCAAGCAGTCCAGGTCCAAGTACGGCGCGAAAACGGAGAAATAAGGAATGCCAAGAAAAGGCCCGGCCCAGAAACGGGAGATAATCCCGGATACGAAATATAGTAATAAGTTAGTGGCACAGCTGGTGAATCAGGTTTTGCAGATGGGAAAGAAGAGTATAGCCGAGGCCACAGTCTATGAAGCGTTTGACATCGTCGGTCAAAAGTCCGGCAGCGACCCGATGACGGTCTATAAAAAGGCTATCGATAATATCCGTCCGGTCCTCGAAGTAAAATCGCGGCGGGTCGGCGGGGCCACATACCAAGTGCCGATCGAAGTGTCGGGGCGAAGGGCGACCACGTTGGCGCTCCGGTGGTTGGTGGGTTATTCGCAGGCCAGACGGGAAAAAAGAATGGCGGAGCGATTAGCGGCCGAGATATTCGAAGCGTCGCAAGGTCAAGGAGCCTCAATCAAGAAGAGGGAAGACTTGCACAAAATGGCTGAAGCCAATAGAGCGTTTTCGCACTATCGGTGGTAAGAGAGAAGCAGAAAAGAGAGAAGCAGAAAAGTAGATGAAATATCCTTTAGAAAACACGAGAAACATAGGCATAATGGCGCACATCGATGCCGGTAAGACAACGACTACCGAGCGGATACTTTTCTATACAGGCAAGACTTATAAAATCGGCGAGGTCCACGAAGGCACCGCCGTCATGGACTGGATGGTGCAAGAGCAGGAGAGAGGCATCACCATCACGTCGGCTGCCACCACCTGTTACTGGAAAGAAAATAAAATTAATATTATAGATACGCCCGGGCACGTGGACTTCACTGTAGAGGTCGAACGTTCACTTCGTGTACTAGACGGGGCGGTCGCTATATTCAGCGCCGTCGAAGGGGTTGAGCCTCAATCGGAGACGGTTTGGCGTCAGGCGGACAAGTACGGCGTTCCGCGGATCGCCTTCGTAAATAAAATGGACAGGGTCGGCGCCGACTTCTCCAACGTCCTGGCGATGATGAGCGACAGGCTGAAAACAAAGCCCGTCGCTATCCAGCTGCCGATAGGCCAGGAAGACAGCTTCAAAGGCCTCATCGATCTCGTTAGCATGAAGGCCGTCGTTTACACCGATGAAAAAGGTGAAACGTGGGAAGAGCAAGACATAAGCGCCGACCTGGTAGACGAGGCTGAAGAGTACCGCGGCCACCTGATGGAAGCCGTGGCGGAATATGACGATGAACTTCTCCATAACTATTTGGAGGGTGAGGCCATCGATCCGGCGGCGGTAAAGAAAGCTATCAGGCAAGCGACAATCGCCTTGGATCTCACTCCGGTCGTCTGTGGCACCGCTTTTAAGAACAAAGGCGTCCAGACACTCCTTGACGCGATTATCGACTATTTGCCGTCGCCTAAAGATGTGCCTCCGGTCACCGGGATAAATCCGAAGACGGATAATGAGGAGGAGCGACGCGCTGACGACAATGAACCGTTCTGCGCGTTGGCTTTTAAGATAATGACCGACCCCTACGTCGGAAAGCTGACTTTCTTTCGGGTCTATTCCGGAACCCTGAAGGCGGGCTCGTATGTCTACAACGCCACGACGGGGGAGAAAGAGCGCATCGGACGCATCCTACACATGCACGCCAACCACCGCGAAGATCTGGAAGAAGTGGCCGCGGGGGATATTTGCGCGGCGGTCGGCTTGAAAAAAACCTCCACCGGCGATACGTTTTGCGATCCGGCCCATCCGTTGATCCTGGAGGAGATGGTATTTCCGATTCCGGTAATAGCTGTCGCCATCGAGCCGAAAACCAAGGTCGATCAAGACAGGTTGGGCAGCTCCCTGGCCAAGTTGGCGGAGGAAGATCCGACTTTTAAGGTCAAAGTGGACAAAGAGACCAATCAGACGATTATCTCAGGCATGGGAGAGCTGCACCTAGAGGTTATTGTCGACAGGTTGCTGCGCGAGTTCAACGTCGGCGCTAATGTCGGGCGACCGCAGGTCGCATACCGGGAAACGGTCCGTCGGGTCGTTTCCAACGTTGAAGGCAAGTTTGTCAGGCAAACGGGCGGCAAAGGCCAATACGGGCACGTGGTTATCTCGATAGAGCCGAGCGGCTCAGGCGAAGGCTTTATTTTTGAGAATAAGGTAGTCGGCGGGTCTATACCGCGAGAATATATTCCGGCTGTTGAAAAAGGCATTATCGAAGCGATGGAAAACGGCGTTCTGGCCGGCTATCCGACGGTCGACGTAAAGATCAAGTTGGTCGAAGGTTCGTATCACGATGTCGATTCATCGGAAATGGCTTTCAAGATCGCGGGCTCGATGGCCTACAAAGCCGGGGCCAAAAAGGCCCATCCGGTCTTGCTTGAGCCTGTGATGGACGTGGAAGTAGTGGTGCCGGAAGATTTTATGGGCGAAGTGATGGGCGATTTGAACAGCCGCCGTGGTCGGATCGAAGGCGTCGATACGCGGGCCGGCTCTAAGATCATAAATGCGCGGGTGCCCTTGGCGCAGATGTTCGGTTATGCTACGGACCTCAGGTCTCGCACTCAGGGCAGGGCGACTTTTTCAATGCAATTCGACCGGTACGAGCAAGTGCCGGCCAACATAGCCAATGAAATAATCAGCAAAATACAAGGCGAGCTATCTTTAGCCGCCGCGAATAGTTAGTACAGGGAGGCTCAAATGGCAAAAAAGAAATTTGAAAGAACCAAGCCGCACATGAACATCGGTACCATCGGTCATGTCGACCATGGTAAGACGACGCTGACGGCTGCCATCACCAAATGCTTGAAGGCGTCGGGAGAAGAAGTCGAGGAGAGAAGTTTTGACTCCATCGACAACGCTCCGGAGGAAAGAGAGCGCGGCATCACCATTGCCATCGCCCACGTGGAATATCAGACCAAAGCGCGGCACTACGCCCACGTCGACTGTCCCGGCCACGCCGATTATGTGAAGAACATGATCACCGGCGCCGCCCAGATGGACGGGGCGATACTTGTGGTCTCGGCCGCCGATGGCCCGATGCCCCAGACCAGAGAGCACATCGTTCTGGCGCGCCAAGTAGGCGTCCCCTATATCGTGGTCTTTCTTAACAAGGTCGATCAGGTCGACGATCCCGAGCTCTTAGAACTTGTCGAGCTGGAAGTGCGCGAGCTCTTGAGCGCCTACGAATTCCCGGGCGACGACATTCCCATCATCGCCGGAAGCGCGACCAAGGCGCTCGAGCACAGTTGCGGTAAGGAAGATTGTCCCGACTGCGGCCCGATCCACAAACTCATGGAAGCGGTCGATTCCTACATCGCCACCCCCGTGCGCGATGTCGACAAGCCGTTTCTTATGCCGATAGAAGACGTCTTTACCATCACCGGGCGCGGCACCGTCGTCACCGGCCGGGTCGAGCGCGGTAAGGTCAAAGTCTCCGAGGAAGTCGAGATAGTCGGCATGGGAGCGCAGAAGAAAACTATCGCCACCGGCCTTGAGATGTTCAGAAAACTTCTCGATTACGCCGAAGCCGGCGACAACGTCGGGGTGCTCCTGCGCGGTATCGACCGCACGGATGTCGAGCGCGGCCAGGTCCTGGCCAAGCCAGGCTCTATCACCCCCCATACCAATTTCAAGTGCCAGGTCTACATCCTCTCTAAAGAGGAAGGCGGTCGCCACACACCGTTCTTCAACGGCTATCGTCCCCAGTATTACTTCAGGACGACCGACGTGACCGGTATAGCCACTCTGCCCGAGGGGACCGAGATGGTCATGCCCGGCGATAATGTCGAGCTGACCGTAGAGTTGATCACCCCGATCGCCATGGAAGAAGGCCTGCGCTTTGCTATCCGCGAAGGCGGCCGCACCGTGGGCGCGGGCAGGATCACGCAGATAATTAAGTAGTCGGAAGTCAGAAATATCAGTGGCCTGTCATTCCTGCGGAAGCAGGAATCTAGGATGCAGGATGCAGGATGGGTAAGTGAAATAAATGGCCGGTCAGAAGATACGTATTAGGTTAAAGGCATACGATCACGAAATCGTCGATCAATCGGCGAAAAAGATTGTTGAAACGGTTCAACGGACGGGCGCGACTATCGCGGGTCCGATTCCGTTGCCGACGTCGCGGAGTCTCTATTGTGTTATCAGATCACCGCACGTCAACAAAGACTCCAGGGAGCACTTTGAGATGTGCACCCATAAAAGGATGATCGATATCCTTGATCCCTCGCCCAAGACAGTCGATTCGCTTATGCGTCTCGATCTGCCCGCCGGCGTGGACATTGAAATAAAGCTCTAGTTTATTAGCCTACGAGAGATTGCAGCGCTCCAAAAAGCAGGGTTCGCAACGGGGTTTAGGTGCGCGTTCCGGGAGGCGGCGAGAGAGCAGTTCGTCTTTGCGAGGCAACGACAAACTGGGCCGAAGCAATCTAAAGGCGTGTGTGAGGAAAAATATGCAAGGTTTATTAGGTAAAAAGATAGGCATGACGCAAGTTTTCGGAGACGGTGACCAATTGATTCCGGTCACCGTCATTGAGGCCGGGCCTTGTGTGGTGACGCAAATCAAAACAACCGACACGGACGGCTACGGCGCGATCCAGATCGGTTTTGGTGTCGCTAAGGAGAAGCACGTAAATCGTCCGTCCAAGGGCCATTTTGACAAAGCTAAAGTTGAACCCAAGCGTCACCTGGCGGAGTTCATGGTGGATGATCCGGCAAGCTTCAAGCTTGGCCAGGAATTGACGGTTGAGACTTTCGTGGAAGGTGAAAGAGCGAACGTGGTTGGCTGGTCCAAAGGCAAAGGGTTTACCGGAGTTATGAAGCGATGGAACTTCAAGGGCGGTCCCGGAGGCCACGGGGCGCATTTTCATCGGGCGCCTGGGTCAATCGGCATGGCGGCAACGCCGTCGAGGGTAATAAAGGGCACTAAATTGCCGGGTCAGCATGGCAATGCCAGGAACACTATTTCAAACCTCAAGATAATCAAGGTCGACGCGGAGCAGAATATCCTCCTGATAAAAGGGGCGGTGCCGGGGCCAAACGGGGCTTTGGTGCTGATCAAGAAGACGCAAAGGGCGGCACGGACGTAATGGAAGTCGGACTTTTTAGTTCAAAAGGCAAGAAACTGAAAGACATAAACCTTGAGTCGTCGGTCTTTGGTATCAAGGCGAATATCGGGGTAGTGCACCAAGTTGTAAAGGCCCAGATGGCTGGGGCGCGATCGGGGACAGCCAGCACCAAGACCCGCGCCGAGGTCCGGGGTGGCGGCAGGAAACCATGGAAGCAAAAAGGGACAGGCCGCGCCCGGGCGGGAAGCATCCGGTCGCCCCTATGGAAAGGCGGCGGGACGGTTTTTGGGCCGACGCCGAGGGACTATTCGCAGAAAGTCCCAAAAAAAATTCGCAAGTTGGCTTTGCGCTCTATATTTAGCGCCAAAGCTCAGAGCGATAGTCTTGTGATCGTTGATAAGTTCGATCTCGATAAGCCGGCAACCAAGGAAGCGGCTAAAGTTCTATTGAAATTGGTCGGGAACGAAAAAGTCACAGTGGTCGTGATGGCGGATGACATAAACGCCATCAAGTCCTTGCGCAATCTGCGCCGGGCGCGTGTCTTATCGACATCTCAGATAAACTCATATGATCTGGTCGATTGCGCCAAATTGGTTATGACAAAGGGCGCGATGGATAGGGTCACGGAGGTGTTGGCAATTGCCAAACGCTAGAGAAATAATTGTAAAACCACTTATATCCGAGAAAAGCTACGATTTAGCAAGCCAGAGAAAATATACGTTCAAAGTCGACAAACGAGCTACGAAGCCGCAGATACGCCAGGCGATTGAAGAGATATTTAAAGTGGGCGTGCTCGGAGTCAACACGATGAATATGCAAGGAAAAATGAAACGTCAAGGTTGGACCCGCGGGCGTCGGGCCGACTGGAAAAAGGCGATTGTCACCTTAAGAGAAGGGGACAAAATCGAGATGTTCGAAGGCGGGGTCAGCTAACTCCTTATGGGCGTAAAAAAGTTTAGACCGACATCACCGGGACGAAGATTTGCGACCATTTCCGATTTTGCCGAGATCACAAAGTCAAAGCCGGAAAAGAGCTTGACGACCACTTTAACTAAGACAGGCGGGAGAAACGCGAATGGTCGGATAACGACTCGCCACATCGGCGGCGGCCACAAGCGAAAATATCGGATAATCGATTTTAAGCGCAAGAAGGATAATATCCCGGCTAAGGTTGCGGCGATTGAATATGATCCGAACCGCTCCGCAAGGATAGCGCTACTATATTATGCGGACGGAGAAAAGCGGTATATCCTGGCGCCGCAAAAGTTAAGCGTCGGGGACACTGTTGTCTCAGGCCCGGAAGCCGATATCAAGCCGGGCAACGCCATGGAGTTGAGACGCGTGCCGCTCGGCACGATAGTTCATGCTATCGAGTTACAGGCCGGCAAGGGCGCGCAGATGGCCCGCTCAGCGGGGACGTCTGCCCAGCTAGTGGCAAAAGAAGGCGATTACGCGCAGTTGAAACTACCCTCGAGCGAGGTTCGAATGGTGCATTTGGCCTGTAAGGCCACTATCGGGTATGTGGGCAATTCCGAGCACGAGATACTGTCGGTCGGAAAGGCGGGCAAGAGTCGTTGGCTGGGCAAACGGCCGACCGTCCGGGGAACGGCGATGAACCCTGTCGACCACCCGCATGGAGGCGGCGAGGGGAAAGCGTCGTCCGGCCGTCATCCCGTAACGCCATGGGGCAAGCCGACGCTGGGTTATCGGACGCGCGGCGTTAAGCAATCCGACAAA
>JAUXSL010000104.1 GCA_030679975.1 Actinomycetota bacterium | reverse complement strand
GCACTTTTGGCCGCCGGCAAGTCGCCGGCGTCGACAGCTTCATTTACCCGCTCGACCAAGCGTTCGGCATTTGCCGAGCCGGTTTTTTTGCCGGCGGGTTTATCCCCGTCCGGTCTAACCAGCCAGGCGCCGCCGGCTATCAGCGTTATGATTATAAGCGCGTATAAGACCTTCTTCATCATTTCTTCCTCGCCGGCCGCCGGCGCCGCTTTGATCTTGAAATATTTTACCATAAATGACGGCGATTTGTCAGAGGTTATCAAGCGGCGCTTGGCTGGTTAGCTGGTGCTTTTCTTGACTTAATGGCTAATCCGGCGTAAAAATGTAGCTTATGGATACTCTTCAGGCCGGGCCGACGCCTAGAAAGACCGGAGGCACTCAACGGGACGTCAAGACGATCAGACGATTGAACCGGCTTGCCCGGTTGCTGATCTTGCTGTTGCTGCTCTTGGCGATGGTGATGGTCTTTAGGTTTGTCACCGGCCAGTTCACCAAACCCAGGACCTACTACGAGTACCAGTTGCAGAGCTGGAACCAGATCTTGGCCAAGAAGCCGGACGACCCCATGGCCCGCACCAGAATCGGCCAGATCTACTTGAAGATGGGCCAAACAAGCCGGGCCATCTCGCAGTTCGATGCGGTCTTGAAAGACAATCCCAAGTACGTGCCGGGCCTTTACTATCTGGCGGTTGCTTACGAGAAGCAAGGTCTTCTCAAGGAAGCGGAAGCAAAGCTGATTAAGGCCATCGACTTAACCCCCAACGATCAGGTCAAGGTGCTGCCGGCCTTCAGGCTGGGATCCATCTATAAAAAGCAAGGCCGCACCGACCGCGCGATCAAATACTTCGAGATGGCCGTCAGAGGCGAGCCGGTTCTTTGGAATCCCCACTTTGAGCTGGGAGAGTTGTATAATAAGAAAGGCGAGCTGAACAAAGCTTTAACCCAATATGAGGAGGCGGCCAGGTTCAATCCCACCAAGAAGCTAAAGTCAAAGATTGCCGCTGTTAAGGCCGAGTTGGGGATATAAATGGAAGCAAATTACTACAGCGACCTGGCTGAATCCCGGGCGGTTAAGAACGAAAGAAAAAAGCAGATCAAGCAGCAGATGGTCAAAGTCTTGGCCCTGACCGCCATCCTGCTTTTTTTCTTGCTTTACTTGCTCATCGTCAACCTCCCGGCGCTCTTGCCGGTCAGGGGGCTTAAGTTTGATTTCTCCATCTACAGCCTGCGCGAGCCGTCGGGCGCAACCGTTGACGAAGACGGTCGATTATACGTAAGCGAGCCGGTCAACCACCGGGTGCTAATTTTTGACGCCAACGGCGACCTGGTTAAGAGGCTGACGCCTGTCAAGGGTGAGGGCCGGGTCAGTGGCGCTTATGGCTCAGCCGTCGACGACAGTAAGAATCGAATCTATATAGCGGATTTCGTTATGCGGGCCGTTCATGTCTTCGACAAGAAGGGCAAGTTCCTTTTTCGCTTCCCAAATAACGCGCTTGCCAGGGACTATGGTGAAAATGGATTTATTCCGCTCGATATCGAGCTGTACAAAAACCGGGTTTTCGTGACAACCAGAAACGGCATCGCCATCTTCAACGATAAGGGCAAACTTCAAGAGATCTGGGGCAAGAAGCGGGGCAAAGCGTTTGGGCAGTTCGATTTCCCCAACGGCATCGCCATCAATAAAAAAACCGGTGATATCTATGTGGCAGATACTTTAAATCGGCGCGTTGTCGCCATGAACCAAAAGGGCGAGGTCAAATGGGCGGTCGGCAAACCGGACAAGGCGAGCAAGTTGTCGAGTTTTTTTAGTCTGCCTAAAGGGATCGTTGTGGATGACGGGGGGCGGATCATCGTGACCGACACTTTTGAGCACAGGCTGGTGGTCTTAAGCCGGGACGGCGCCTTGGTGTCGATATTCGGCGTACGGGGCGTGGAGGATGCCAAGTTCAACTTTCCGGAGGGCATGGCGTACAAAAATGGCCGCTTAATCGTTGCGGACAAAGGCAATGGTCGGGTCCAGGTCTTTACCGTCGGCGGGCTCTTCCCGAAGCCGCCGAAACGGAAAGGCGTGGAGAGAAGCTTTCAAGACAGCCTCTTTAAGCTGGAGAATGGCAAGTATCTGGGCAGCGTCAAGCGCATAAGATATGTCAACGAGAAACCGGCGGCGGGACAAAAGATCTAATGCCCGAGGATTTTCAAGAAGACCTGGCTGAAGAAGAGATTGAAGCCGGGGCGGCCGAAAGAAGAAGGGGCTGCCGCACTTATTTTAACTGGCTGGTAGGCCTTTTTTTACTCATCTTTCTTTTAGCTTTGCTATGGCCGGTCACAAAATCTCCCAAGAAAGAGGTTCCACAATGGGTGCCGCCCAAATACTCGGTATCCAAACCCAAGACAAAGCTCTTGGTCGGCGCCAAGCTGAGCAAGCTTAAGTTGCGACGTAGTTCCCGGGGTCGCTATATACTAGTCGCTTTTAAGCTCGAGAACCGGGACGCGCGCATCGCAAATCTCAGCTACGACAAGTTTCAACTCATAGTCAAGCAGGGCCGCCTGACCAAAGAGATCACCGCCCACCGGGCCAGTGAGCTGTTGGGATCGGAGGGGGAGTCCTCCTGGGGTCAAGGCCTGGATTCCGGTAAGACGGTCGATCTGGAGGCGGTTTTTCTCATCCCCAACGAGGCCCAAGTCCAGGCCTTTCGGGTCCACGAAGCCGACTGGCGCTCGAACAAGTATATCGACATTCCCCTTACCGTGCCCCCGGACCGCCCTAAAGGGTGACCGTTGACAAATAAGGCCTAAACTATTACGCATGTCTGAAGCCGAACAATTTCACCGAGAACATGAACTTTGTCTGAAACTGGAAGATTTGGCCGCCGCCATGCTCTCCGGTGAATTCGACCTGACCACCGATTTTCAGCGTCTTAGCTTTGCCTTTGCCTCAAAAAGCGCAAAAAGCTATAGCGCGGTCCTGCGTTTAGTCGAGCACGGCTTGGGCGAGTCGGCCCTCATTATTGTCCGCACGATCTTTGAGGATCTGGTAAATTTGACTTATATCGGCACTGATGCCGAAAGGTTGACAAAGCTTTTTCTCGATTTTCAGATACTGGAAAAGAAAAAATACATTGAATATTGGGAAGAAGCCGGTCTCGGTGATGATGAAGTGGTCGAGCAAAAAGCAATCTGGGAAGCGGAATTCAAGTCGGAATATGAGCGAGTACTGCCGAATTATCCCAAAAGGACTTACTGGTCGGGGAAGAACTTAAAGGAGATGGCGGCGGTCGATTCCGAGCTGGCCAGGACCTACTGCATGATCTATCCGTATATCTCCGGATTTGCCCACGGGGGCAGTCCCTTGGCCTTAGCGTCGTACGTCGGCCAAACCGATGGGGTAGCAATTAAGTCCCTGGCGGCGCCTTCAGGCGCCGAGCTTTCGGAAGCCTTAGCGGCGGGTTTTGGACTTTTTCATAGAGGCTTGAAACTTTTTGTCGCCGCGTCCGGACACGGCGGATCGGATCTCGAGGCGCTCGGTGCTCAAGCCGAGAAAGTATTTCACGACAATCCGACTCTTCCTTTACCCAAATAATAACTGTAGCTTGGATTTCCCCCTGGTAAATGTTATAATATGGCCATAAGAGGCTGCCTGAGGTTGAATGATGATAGTGGAACAACGTCCGAAAATTCCCGGTCTTAATAAATTGGATACAATGGCCGACTTTATGGCCAAAAAGCCGCTTGGACTCGAATCGCGGCTCTGTGTTCGCGCTCGCTATCGCCAATTAGAATGCGATAAATGCACGACCGTTTGTACTTCCGGGGCCATATCATTTAGCCAAAGATCGACTGATCCCTTGGAAGTCGATTTTACTTCGTGTAACGGTTGCGGTGCTTGCGTTACCGCTTGTCCGACCGGCGTCTTTGATTACACCGCCGGTCTGACCGACTTCGATCTGCTGAAAAAAGCCGCTTTATCTATCAAGGCCTCGCCGGAGTCCCAGGTGGTTTTTGCTTGTCATCGGGTCGACGCTGAGGTCAGGGCCAAAGCGATTGAAACGGTTTGTCTGGCCCGTCTCCATGAAACCATTCTGGTCGGCGTCGCCAAGTTTGAAGCCGAACAGGTCCGGCTTGTTTCAAGGGCTTGCGCCGATTGCGATTTTAAAGAACACGCCTTCATCATCGAGCGCACGGCCGCCGCCGCGCGTCTGGCAACAGTGTTGGGTTTTAAAACAGCGTTCAAGCTGGTCGACGAGGCAGAGGTAGCCGGTCTGGCGGGCGGACCGGCGTTGATTGAGAAAGAGCAGCCGACCAGAAGGGAACTCTTTGAAGGAGTCGTCGGCTTTTTTAAAAAAACCACTGTCGCTTGGGTTGATGAAAAGGTGGCGCCGCTGACACGGATCGGGCGCCAAACGCGTGAAGATAAAGGCTTTATCTACCTGGTTCCGGCCAAGCGCCAAATGCTTTTGGGTCTGGTCAAGGAGATCAAGGTCAGGGGCAAAGCAACTCTTCCCAACTTGCCTATACGCGATGCTGTCTTTGACTACGACAAATGCAACTTTTGCGGCGACTGCGCCCTCTTCTGCCCAACGACCGCCGTGGCCCTCGAGCAACACCGGGATGGCGACCATCTTGTTTTTTATGCCGGCTACTGCGTCGATTGCGGCCTCTGCGAGTTCGCTTGTCGCCCCGCGGCTTTAAAGCTGACGGAAACCGTCAAGCTGGCGGAGTTTTGCCGCGGCCAAGGGCGTGCCCTGAAATCGGCCGCTCTTAAGTTTGAATGCGTTTTGTGCGGCGCGCAATTTGCCGGCTCAAAGCCTGTGGCTGTCTGTCCGACCTGTTATGAGCTGCAAAAATTGCAGGGGCATAGCGACGAGGATATTGAGATGTTAGAACCTACTACAATCGATGGAGTGGCGAAATGACAAAAAAACTTTTGGTGCTAATTCTGATTCTTGCGTTCATCTCCGCGATGGCGCCGTCGTCGCTGGGAGCGGCCGTATCTACTTGGACGCAGTTATCGAATCCAAATCCGGCCTTGAGTGTGGCGCAACTTGTTGGGCCGAGTCGCGGTTCCAACTTGGTCTTGGCCGGTATGGAGCAAGGCTCGCTGTTCCGGTCGACCGATCAGGGGTCGAGCTGGACTAATCCGATCAACTCCATAGATCCAGCCGGCTTTACCGGCATCGCTTTTTCGCCCAATTTCAACTCCGACGGGAAGGTCTTGGCGACCACGGGTGATGAATTGTGGCGGTCAGTTGATTCCGCGTTGACCTTTGACAAGATTCAAACCCCGGCTGAAACCAGCGCGTCTTTGAGCAACCGGGCGGTGGCTTACTCTCCTGCCGATAACACAATCTTTATCGGCACCAACGACGGCCTTTATTCATCGGCCGATAACGGGAACAGCTGGACCAGGCTCGGCCACCCAACGGTGCCCGGGGTGGTGGTCAACGCGATTGCGGTATCGCCGGACTATGCGATCGATAAGACCATATATCTTGGCACAAATCTTGGCCTTTATCGGGTGCGTAATTACGCGACGCCGGAGTGGACTTTGATTTTGCCGGACGATATCGGCACTGTAGATATGCTCTCCCCGGTCTTTTTCTTCGGAATCAGCCATTACCTGGTGGCGGCAACAGATAATGGCCTGGTCATGGTTAAGAACGCCCAGAGTACCCCTGCCTTTAACAATCTGTCGCAACCGGATGCCAACGGCAACTATTATTTCCCGCTCAACGCATACGGCGCGCCTACTTTTGACGAATCCGACATCTCGGCGCTTTTTGCTTACAAAACGCCGAAAGCCTCAACGGGTATCGATATGCTGGTCGGGGCCTCGTCCGGGGTTTATCGTCTGACCAAAGCCGGCACGACCGGTCGTCGAGCTAAACTGCTCTCAAGCGGCGTGGAGGGGCAGACAATAAAATCGGTCATCGATTGGTCTTTGGACAACTACAGCCAGCATATGTTGGCGGGCACGGATAACGGTATCTTTTCCTATAACAGTATCTCTCCCTACATCGCGCCTCCGGCGCCGCCGACCGTATCGATCGATGCTTTGCCCCCGGTCTCAACCGACTTGACCAACGATCTCACATTCCCGGTAAAATGGAGCGGCAACAACTCCTTATCGCCGACCGCCGCCTACGAGGTCCAATACCGGTTTGGTGGGAGCAAGACCTGGCGGCCCTGGCTGAAGACCGCGGCCGCGAGCGGCATTTTCAAAGGCAACCAAGGGACATCTTATTTTATCAGGGTGAGGAGTACCGACGGAGCCGGCAATACGGGGGCATGGGCGGAGTCGCCGACGCCGACAGCGGTGCCCTTCAACGACACCCACTCCCGCATTAGGTCGCAGGGTATATGGAAGACCCGCACCAAATTGACCGGCCGATACTTGAAAACGGTCAAGCGGACCAAGCGGCGCGGGGCTAAGATCACCTTCACCTTTATCGGCACACGTGTATGGCTTATTTACTCGAGAGGCCCGAAAAACAGCAAAGCCGCCATCTATGTCGACGGTCGCAAAACGACGACTATCAACACGCGCGGAAAGGTCCGGCATCGCCAGCGGATACAGCTTGGCAGCTGGAAAACGGAGAAAAAACATACCGTGGAGATAGTTAACAAGGCCACGCGTCGCCGGCCGAACCTGATTGTGGACGGAATTGCGTATGCGCGCAAGTAATTGATAAAACGAAAGGCTGATTTATATGTTTGGATTAGGTATTCCGGAACTAATGGTCATAGGGGTGATCGCTCTGATCATTTTTGGTCCCAAAAGATTGCCCGAGATAGGCAAGTCGGTGGGACAGGCGCTAAGAGAGTTTAAGAAAGGCGCTGAATCGGTTGCCAAAGAGGTCAAATCAACTGTCGATGTGGACGGTCTCACTAAAGACATGAACGAGATCGGCAAAGATATCACGCAGGCCGGCAAATCGATTGTGGAGCCGTTGACGGCCGTCGAGGAACCGAAAAAAGAGACTGAGGTAGCTGAAAAAGCGCCGGAGCCGGCGCAAAAAGCTTGAAGGGGACTCGCGTTCCGGCAGGTACGGCGGCCGGCGTGACGCCCATAATCTCAATCGTCGGTAAATCAGACAGCGGTAAGACAACGCTGATAGAAAAACTTGTTCCCGAATTGACGCGCCGCGGCTACGTGGTCGGGACGATTAAACACGACGCTCATAAATTCGACATCGACCATCCGGGCAAGGACAGTTGGCGCCACAAGCAAGCCGGCGCCGCCGTCACCGTTATCTCTTCGCCTGAAAAAGCCGCGATAGTCAAAAACGTCGACCGGGAGTTGACGCTCGATGAGATAGCGGTCGCTTATATGACCGATGTCGACATCGTCTTAACCGAGGGGTTCAAGAGGGAATCCAAGCCCAAGATAGAGGTCCTGGCCAACGGCGACAGCGAACTTATCAGCCCGGTCAACGAGGTTTTTCTTGCGGCCGGTTCAACCGCCGTGGACGTCGGTCGGCCTAAAGTCGGGCGTGACGACATTAGCGCTGTGGCAGACGCGATAGAATCACAGTTTCCAAAGATCCGAGCCGACGCTCCCGGCGGCGTCTTACTGGTCGTCGACGGCAAACCAATCGCTTTAAACGGCATCATGAAAGCAATGGTCTCCAACACGATCGGCGGGTTGGTTTCTAGCCTAAAAGGTGTGAATAACCCGGACAAGGTGGAAGTCAAGCTCTGGGGCCGCCGCGACCGGGGCTAGACGCGTTTGACCAAAGACGCAGCTCCGTGCTATAATATTAGGACTTTAGAGGCAAGGGGCGATCAAAGTTTTGAAGACAAAAATATTAATATTAATAGCGATAGGGGCCGTCATGATGATGGCTTTATTTATTGGCACGGCCGGAGCGGTCACGACGGAGAAGAATATCAATCCTCAAGTCCGTGTCTGGGCGCCGCGATTCGCCAGCCGGGCGGCGCCCGGCGATACCTTTAACGTGAGATGGGACGGGCCGCGAGTTATGTTCGGGTCGCCTGCCATCCGGTTCCATGTTCTGTATAGGGAACAAAACGATCGCTCGTTCAAACCCTTACCCGGGCTTGGCTCGGAGGCGACCTTGGCTACATCCGCGAGATTCGCCGGCGAACCCGGCCAGACATACATCTTTAAGGTCAGCGGGGAAGATGCCAACGGACACATAGGGGCGGCGGCCCGGGCGCGAACGATAGTTCCTGTGGACGACGGAGCTTCGCGGTACGCGCGATATACGGGTAGCTGGATCGCCCAAAGCGGCGACCTTTTTTATCGCCGCGGCGAGCACCAAAGCAATCAAGCCCGCGCCTCTTTTACTTATGATTTCGATGGCCGAAAGGTCTGGTTGATCGGGACCAGAGGACCGGATAGGGGCCGAGTCCGGATATTTCTTGACGGCGTCGCTTACGGGACCGTCGATTTGTATGCGCCCAGAGCCAAGCCCAGGGCGGTTTTGTGGTCGTCTCCAATGGTCAAACCAATAAGCTCTATCAAGCGGCACCAGCTGAAAGTTGTCGTCGCCGGAACATCCGGGCGACCGCTTGTCGGGATAGACGCTCTTGCGCGCCTCAAGTAAGGCCGCCGGCTTACTTCTGGCTTTTTTGGCTTTCGGTCTATGGTTCTGCCAAGGAGCCGCCCCAGCCGTCGCTCCGGGGCCCGACACTGAATTAATCGTCAAGTTTCGCGACCACGCGAGTCAACCTTCGCTACAATCGCCGGCGGTTGCCGGAATCTACGCGGCCAAGTCGATGCGGTCGGACAGCCGGTACAAGCTCGTGCGCGCCGCGTCCCCGGGGCAAGTCGCGGACTTAAAAAAGAAGTTGGCCGCCGACCCCGATGTTGAATATGTGGAGAAAAATCAAACGGCCAGAGCTTTGTTTACGCCGGACGATCCCTATTTTATTAACGGCGCCCAGTGGAACCTGAAGCAAGTAAAGGCGCCCGCCGCCTGGGATATCGATCCGGGTGCCGGCGACGGGGTGATAGTGGCGGTGCTCGACACAGGTGTCGCTTATGAGGATTATACCGACAGCAAGCACACTTATCGACGGATGCCGGACCTGTCGCCGGCCACTTTCGTGCCGGGATGGGATTTTGTCAATAACGACAGCCATCCGAATGACGACCACGGCCACGGAACGCACGTCGCCGGTGTCATCGCGCAGGCCACCAACAATGGATATGGCGCCGCCGGCCTGGCTTACGGCGCCCGGATAATGCCCGTCAAAGTCTTGGATGAATCCGGTGTGGGCAGCGAGTTCGATATCGCCTGGGGTATTCGCTGGGCCGCCGATAGGGGCGCCAAAGTCATCAATCTCAGCTTGGGTTTCGAACATCCCTCGCGGGCGATCAAAGACGCTATCTACTACGCCAGGCATGTCAAAGGTGTCACCGTGGTCGCGGCGGCCGGCAACAGCGCTGATCCAAGTGAATACCCGGATTATAAGGGCGGGCTGATGTACCCGGCCCGCTATTCCTCGGTCATCGGCGTCGGCGCGACTCGCTACGGCAGGAAGAGGACCGGCTATTCGCAATATGGCCGGGCCTTGGATCTGGTGGCGCCGGGCGGCGAGATGCGTCCGGGGCTCGACAGGAACGGGGACGGCTATCCCGATGGTATCGTCCAGGAGACGATCAAGCAACCCGATTGGGGTTTCGGCATTTTAATCGATCCGTCCAGGTACTACTTCTATTGGGCCGAGGGAACCTCGGTTGCCGCTCCGCATGTGGCCGCGGCGGCGGCCATGGTTATTGCCGGCGGCATCACCGGGCCGGCCGATGTTTACCGAGCTTTGACTAGAAGCGCCACAGACCTGGGCCACAAGGGTCGCGACAGTAGATATGGTTACGGCTTGCTGAATGTGGCGGCCGCTCTGCGCTGGCGTCCCTAACTTCTTCTTCAGCGACCAATGTCTAACCCTTAATCGACAAGGGTATAAAACTGTTCATCTACGGCAAGCTTCAGGTGGATAAAGTAGAGGGCAGTTGAGGGCAAAATATATTAAGCTCGTCTTGTTAATGATCATCGTTGTGACAGCCGCCTCTAAAGTCGCAACGGTCGAGGCCCGGAGCGGCACGGCAAGCCAACCTAAAAAGACCGGCTTGGTGCCGGGCGAGTTTATCGTCAAATTCCGATCGATCGGCGGCAGCGAGCAAGCTAGCGAATTCGCCGGCGGTGTCGGCGGCCGGGTCATCCGCAAGCTTCTAAATCCACGCACCTGGTTGTTTAAGTTCGATAAAAAAGAAAAAATGACAAAACTTCTGACCAGGCTTAAGGCTGACCCGGATGTTGTCTATGCCGAGCCGAACGGCTATGTCCGGGCAACAGCTATCGGGCCGACAACAACCCCGAACGACCCGCTGTATGGCCGGCAATGGAATTTTCGCCGGATCAATACCGGTAAAGCTTGGGCTGTGACACGCGGCCGCGGCGCCGTAGTCGCGATTGTCGATACCGGCGTCGCCTATGAGAATTACAATGACGGTACAACCCAATACAAACGAATCTCCGACTTAGCCGATACCCTTTTTGTCGCCGGCTACGACTTTGTCAACGGAGACACGCATCCGAACGACGATAACCAGCATGGGACGCACGTGACCGGGACGATCGCCCAATCGACAAATAATGGACTCGGGACTGCCGGCATCGCGTATCAGGCTTCTATCATGCCGGTAAAAGTTTTAGATTCCGGCGGTTTTGGCACCTTCGATGATGTCGCGGACGGTGTCCGTTGGGCCGCGGACCACGGCGCCAATGTCATTAATTTAAGCCTTGGTTCTTCCAGTCCGTCGAGTGCCATGCATGAAGCCGTCGATTACGCCCGGAACACCAAGAACGTGGTCGTCGTGGCGGCTGCCGGCAACGGCGGCAACGGTCAGCTTGGGTACCCGGCAGCTTATTCGTCCGTCATTTCAGTGGCGGCGACGGACTATAATAAGACTTTAACCTGGTATTCGCAGTACGGCCCGGGTCTCGATATTTCAGCGCCCGGCGGCGACACGGGCGCGGACGCGAACAACGACGGCTACCCGGACGGCATTTTGCAGCAGACTATCTATGAGAACAACCCCGGGCGGGCCGGCTATTTCTATTTTCAAGGAACGTCAATGGCGGCCCCCCATGTAGCCGGTGTGGCGGCTTTGATCCGGTCTCGTGGGATCACGAAGGCGGCCGAAATCACCAATGCGCTAAAACTGAGCGCTGTCGATCTGGGTGCGCCCGGTTACGACACGCATTATGGCTATGGGTTGGTCAATGCTTATCGAGCAATCCGTTATCGCCGGATGGTCACGCCGATCATCACTTATCCGCGGGCCGGAGCGACGCTGGCCCGGGGCAGTCGATTCATCATAAGATGGAACCGGCGGCACACGAAAAAACTGCGCTACAATCTCGCCTACACACCCGACTACAGCGCCTCCGGCACTTATTCAGACAATTTTGAATCAGGCGCCGTCTCTTCAGCTTACAGCCAGGGCGGTAACGCCAACTGGTTCGCGACATCGGCCACCGCTGCCGGCGGCGTCTATTCGGCCGGATCGGGAGAGATTGCCGACTCGCAAACATCGGAGCTGGGCCTGACTAAAGTATTTTCATCCCCGGGCACGATGAGCTTTCAGTATCGGGTCAGCTCCGAGCAGGGCTACGACTATCTCGATTTTTATATTGACGATGCCAGGCAGCTCCACGCATCCGGGGCGGTTGGTTGGACGACTGTGACATACTCTGTGACGGCCGGCGAGCATACGTTCAGGTGGGCGTATTCTAAAGACTATGCCGTCAGTGACGGCCTGGACGCCGCTTTTATCGACAATATCTCGCTTTCCAATATCAGCGAGGCTCAATGGACCAAAATCGCCCGGACCACGCGGGTCGGCGCTTCATCATATGCTTGGACCGTGCCGAATGTTCCGGGGAGCGGTTACCGGATAAGAATTAGAGGTTACAACGGGGCATACGGTGATTGGGCATACAGCCCGGGCGTTTTCACGGTGAATTAAGGGGACAAATTAAGGGGAGCCCATTGTTTTACTTGCTTATTTAGTTTATATTGATTATTTGGCTTTCCCAGCCTCTTTTTTTTAGAGCTATTAGTCGCAGCAATATTCGCAGCCGGGTACGTTGTTAAGAGGTCTCAAGTGCTAAAAAAGCGATTCTTCTTCAAATCAGCCTTAGGAGTAGCCCTTTTTCTCTTGTTGCCTCTAACGGCTTCGGCTAATCCCGGTCCGGTAGTCATAGATCCGGGGCATGGCGGCGCGGACACCGGCGCGGTCGGGCCGACCGGGTTCGCGGAAAAGACAGCCAACCTCGATATTGGTTTGCGCGTTCGCGATCTGCTCGCTAACAACGGCTACACCGTTATCATGACTCGCACGACTGACATTTCGCCAAATACCCCGGCTAAAGATTTAACGGGCGACGGCTTTATAAATGTCTCCGACGATCTGCAAGCGCGCGTCGATATCGCCAATAAGGCCAAAGCGAAAGTCTTTGTCTGTATTCACAACAATGCCTTCGGAGCGTCCGCCCGGGGGACCGAGACATACTTTTGGAACGCCCTAAGCTCCGATTCGGACAGCGCCAGATTGGCGCGATTTATTCAGGAAGCAGTTAAAGCCCAGGTCGGTCTGTATGACCGGGGGGTAAAGAGCGCCAATTTTTATGTCTTAAGGCGCACGGAGATGCCGGCGGCGCTCCTGGAGGGCGCCTTCATCAGCAATCCCATCGAGGAAGCCCTGCTTAAAAGCCCGGGTTTTAGACAGAAGGTCGCGCAAGGCGTTGCCAAAGGTATCCGGCGCTTTGTCGGCCCTGCCGGCCCCGGCCCTGCCGGCGTGAGCTTTAAGCTTAAACCGCACACGAGGCGCAGGGTCGACCTGAACGCGTATTTTTACGGGATAGCCGTCGGCCAGCGCGTGACTTCCAATCTCCCGATAACGGCCGAGAGGGCGATGTACTTTAACTCTAACGGTGTCAGCGGCGGCTCAAGCAGCCGGGGGGCGCGGCAAGCCGGTCGGGTCTGGTATCTGGCCGAGGGTTTTACGGGGCCGGGCTTCGACACTTTGGTCTTGCTGGCCAACCCGACCACCAAAGCCACCGTAGCCAAGGTAACGTATTTCGCGGACGGGAGCGTGATAGACGGCGGTACGGTAAAGCTTCCACCGCTTAGCCGCCGAAGCGTTCATGTCAACTCTATCTTGCCCAATCGCTCGTTCGCCACAAAAGTGACGGCCGCCGGCCCGGTAGTGGTTGAGCGGACTATGTATTTTAATTCCGGCGGAGTCAATGGCGGTCATTCTTCGATCGGCGTGCAGAAACCGGCGTCTTCCTGGTATTTTGCCGAGGGCCGGACCGGCCCGCAATCCGACATCTGGCTGTTGCTCTTTAATCCCAGCCCCTGGCCGGCCCACGTGCGCATCAACTACATGACTCCGGCGGGAGACGTCGCGGGGGCGCCGATGGAGGTACCCCCTTACAGCCGCCGGTCTATCCGCGTCAACGATCAATTACCCGAAACGGATGTATCGGCGATAGTTCTTTCGGACGTTAAAATTGTGGCCGAGAGATCGGTCTACTTTACCCGCAACGGCACGACGGGCGGGAGCAGTTCTGTAGGCGCGGTCAATCCGGCAAAAACCTGGTATTTCGCCGACGGGTCGACGAAACCCGGATATGAGGAGTTCTTGACTGTACAGAACCCTAATGCCGCGGCGACGACGATAACCATCCGTTATCTTACCTCCGGCGGCGGACTGCGCAAGACGAAAAGAATAGTACCGGGCCGGACGCGGCAGACAATAAATGTCGGCGGCGCGGACGAGGCCGGTCTCGGCAAGAATATTGGTCTGCGGCTGACCGCGGATTTGCCCGTCGTGGCGGAAAGGTCTGTATACTTTGATACGAACGTCTATCAGGGCGGCGGCGATTCGCTCGGCTCGACGTCTCCCGCGAAGCGCTGGTTGTTTGCCGAAGGTTTTACGGGCGAGGGGTTCGCTACGTCATTGCTGCTGACAAATACGAATAATAGGGTTGCCGAGGTAAAGGTCAGGTTTTTTAAAGAATGAAAAAAATATTCTGGGTCGTTGTGGGTTTTCTTCTCTTGCTGGCCCCGCAGGCGGCCTTGGCTGCCGATCAGACGTATACGTTTAAAGGCCGGGGCACGGCTCACGGGGTCGGACTGGATATGGCGGGCGTCAAGGGTCTCGCTGACGCGAACAGAGGCTACGAAGACATCCTTAAAACATATTATACCGGTGCGAGCATAGCCGGCGGGCGCGAGGGCGAGGAGATACGCGTCGGCATTCTCAACGCCGGCGAGCTCCAATTTACAGCGGACAGCGGCTATTCCGTATATCCCGACAATCAAGGTCCGGGCGCTCATGTCGCCCGCGATGCGATAACGCACGTCACTTACGAAAACGGGCAGTACGTCACCCGCATCGATGGCGTCGGCACCTGGCGAGCCTCCGGATTCACGCGCTTGAACGCGGACGGCGCCGGCCGGCTAAAGGTGTTGAACAACGCTCGCCGGTATCGCGGCCGCTTTGAGGCCAGGCGGTCGTCTACAGGGTTGCTCTGGGCGATTGAAGTAACCAATCTCGAAGATTATGTTAAAGGTATAGCTGAAGAGCCAAATACCTGGCCCCTGGAAGCGCAGAGGACACTGGCGGTGGCGGCGCGCACCTACGGTCTGAACAAGAAGCTTTACAGTACCCGTTGGGATAGCGAGAATTTCGATATCGACGCCACCTTAGGCAGCCAGTACTATCTTGGCTACGATGCCGAAAGGCCTAATCTGGTCCAGGCCGTGGCCGACACGAGAGGCAAGGTCGTCATATATGACAATAAGGTCATTGTCGCCGCCTACCACGGGAACAGCGGCGGTCACACCGAGGACATTGAGAATGTCTGGGGGGGTACCGCCATACCATACCTGCGAGGCGTGCCGTCGCCTTGGGGATACGTGTACAGATGGGAAAAAATACTGACCAAAGCGGATATGGAAGCTAAGATAAATCGCGGGTTTCAGAGTTTAGGGCAATCAACGGGGACACTGTACTCGATCGATCTGAGCGATAAAACGGCCGGCGGCAGAGTTCATAAGATAAAGATAACCGGCAGCTACGGCACCAGGACCCTGCTCGCCTATGGAGTGCTGGGGGGCTGGTTGGGATTGCCGAGCGCCTTGGTCGACAAGATGTCGGTCACAGGTACCGATGATTGGGATGAATCCATATTGCTGGTTAACCCCAACGACCAAACAGTCAATGTCAAGTTGACCTTTATCTTTCCCGACAGGCGCGCCAAGGTTATCAGGCGGCGTATCGGCCCGGTGAGCCGGAGAACGCTGAGAGTCGATAATCTGGTGAGGGGTGGGCCGGTATCGGTTAAGGTCGAATCAACTCCCCCCATCGTCGCCGAGCGCACCGTCTATTTCGCTCATGGAAGCGACGGGGGCGGCGACAATTCGATCGGCGCGAGATCGCCGTCGCGCAGATGGTATTTTGCCGAAGGTAAGACCGGTCGGGATTACGATACATATCTATTGATAATGAATCCAAGGTCGGCGCCGACAGTGGTTACCGCCACTTTCATGCCCGGCTCCGGCAGGCGGGTGAAGAAAAAGATAAGGGTCCCGGGGCTGGCGCGCCGGGAGATAAAAGTCGATGATCTGCCCGGGCTGTCTTCAGCTGCCGTGCCGGCGGTTGTTACTTCACCGAAACCGGTCGTCGTCGAGCGCTCGACTTATGTGAACCACAACGGGGTCATAGGCGGAGCCGCAACCATCGGCTCGAGGACCCTGGCGAAAACTTGGTATTTTGCCGAGGGTTTTACCGGGTCCGGATTTAACACGCGGCTGCTTATATTCAATCCCGCCGCCGCCGCGACAACCGTCATGGTCGCGTTGAACAAAACCAACGGCGCCGCGGTGACGCGATCATTCACGATCAAGGCCCGCTCGAGAAAAGAGATCAACTTAAATAGACTGCTGGCCGGAGATGAGTTCGGCATTACCTTGACCGCGGCGACCGGGGTTGTCGCCGAACGGACGACCTATTTTAATTCCGGAGGAAGAAGCGGTGTACACGCCACCATCGGTTCCCCGAAGCCGGCCGGGACTTGGTATTTTGCCGAGGGGTCTACCGGGTCCGGCGTCGATGAGTTTCTGACCGTGCTCAATACCGGCGACAGTACGGCGGATCTGACGGTCCGCTATTTTGCCGAAGGCGGCGGGGTGACAACGACCAGACTCCATGCGGTTGCGGCCCATAGTAGAAAGACGATAACCGTAGGTCAAGTTGATGAGCTTGGAGCGGGACATGTCGTCGGGGCGGAAATATCCTCGGATCAACCGATAGTCGCGGAGAGAGTCATGTATTTCTCTTATTCCGGTAATCATGGTCAAAGCACCTGGACCGGCGGCCATGTTACGATCGGCGCGACCGCCCCGTCAAAACATTGGTTCTTCGCTGAAGGAAATACGCAATAATCAACGATAGTTTATTCACCGACAGGGAAATAAATACGGATATGAGGATCCTGGGTGGAAACAAGAGAAGCTAAGCTGCTGCGCCGAAAAGTCAAAACAAGAAGAGTTTTTCTTACGGCGGCGGCTTTGACGCTTATCGCGGGCGTGGTTTTCGGCTTGTGGATAAGTTCGTCTTCATCCGGCGGCGCCGGCCTAGTTTCCCGTATCGCTCCCGGTATTTTAAGTGAACCAAAAGTTTCCGGCGACCCTGTCAACATCGTCTTGATAGGCAGCGATTCCCGCCGCGGTGAAGCCGCCAGAAGCGATACCCTCATCTTCATGCGGGTCGATTTTAACCGGAACCGGGTCTACTTGATGTCGATCCCCCGGGACACCAGGGTCGATATTCCCGGTCGCGGCAAGGATAAAATAAACGCGGCTTACGCCTACGGGCAGGCATCGCTGGCGATCCGCACAGTGGAAAGCTTTCTTGGTGTCGATATTAACCATTACGTGGAGGTTGATTTCCAGGGCTTCAAGAAATTAGTCGATACCTTAGGCGGTATTGATATCACGGTGCCCAAAGGGATCAACGACCGGACATTCGCGTATCGGATGTTTATCCCCAAGGGCCCGCAGCATATGAACGGCACGACCGCCCTAAACTATGTCAGGTATCGCCATGGCGATTCAGATTTTGACCGGGCCGACAGGCAGCAGACTTTTCTCCGGGCGCTGGCGGCTAACACATTAAATGTCAAAGCTATTTTTAAGCTGCCGACGATTATTCGAATCTTTGATGAAAATATCGGCACGGATATGAGCAAAAGGCAGATGCTCTCGCTCGGCGGCTTCCTGAGGCAACTGCCGAAAGACCGCATAGAGACTATCACCCTGCCCGGCCGGCCGACGATAATCGGCGGTATAAGCTATGTAGAGCCGGACCGTGGCGCCTTGAGCGCGATCTTAGGGGCGATCGAAGCCGGCCGCTCGATCAAGGGAATGAAGTCGCAAATAGAATCTGGTAAGATATCGATGACAGGCAACAGCTCAAGCGTTGTCGTTTTGAACGGCGCCGGCAGCCGCGCGGAGCGGCGGTAACATAGAAGTTATCTTGGGGCAAGACTACTATAACTTGGGGAAGAACTGATAAAAGGGTTAATACTCAGTGGCGGAACAGGCAGCCGTTTACGTCCGATAACGCATACCAGCGCTAAACAATTGGTGCCGGTGGCAAATAAACCCGTTCTTTTTTATGCCATCGAAGCTATGAAGCAGGCCGGCATAACCGATATCGGGATAGTTGTCGGCGAGACAAAAGACGAGATAGTGGCGGCCGTCGGCGACGGGAGCGCTTGGGAAATAGAGATAACTTATATTTCCCAGGAAGCGCCGCTCGGTCTGGCCCATGCCGTCAAGATAGCCAAGCCTTTCTTGGGCAGCGATAACTTTGTCATGTTTTTGGGCGACAATTTGATTAAGAACGGCATCGTGTCGTTGGTAGAAGAGTTCGCCCGCCGCCGACCGAACGCGCAGATATTACTGGCAAAAGTCAAAGACCCGGAAAGATTCGGGGTGGCCGAGCTAAGTGGCGGCCGGGTCATCAGGCTGACGGAAAAACCGAAAAAGCCGTTGAGTGATTTGGCCCTGGTCGGCGTCTACATGTTCGATCAAAGTATCTGGGAGGCGGTCGACAGCATTAAGCCGTCATGGCGCAACGAATTAGAGATCACCGATGCCATTCAATATCTGATCGAGAAAGGTTTGACGGTCGAGCCGCACATCATCGACGGCTGGTGGAAAGATACCGGCAAGCTGGAGGACATGCTCGAAGCCAATCGCATAATCCTGGAAACGATGGACTCCCGGATTGACGGGCACGTGGATGAATCGACGCGTATAGACGGCAGAGTCGTAGTTGAAAAAGGGGCGCGTATCACTAACAGCCATATCCGTGGGCCGGCCATCATCGGCGAAAACAGTCAAATAATGGACTCGTTCATCGGACCCTTCACATCGATTTATTATGATGTCATAGTCAAACAAAGCGAGATAGAGCATAGCATTGTTTTGGAAAAGAGCAGTGTGATCGGCATCTGTCGCCTTGAGGACAGCTTGATCGGCAAAAATGTGATGGTGGAAAAATCGGATAAGAAACCTAAGGCTTACAGGTTGATGTTGGGCGACAACAGTCAAGTGGGAGTGTTTTAAGAAAGAAGGAGACCAATTGATTGACGGGGTAAAGACGAAAGACCTGAAAGTTATTCCGGACGAACGGGGTTTCTTGATGGAGATGCTGCGCAGCGATGATGAGATATTTGAACGGTTCGGTCAGATCTATATGACTTGTTGCTACAGCGATGTGGTCAAAGGCTGGCATTATCATCGCAAGCAGACCGATTTTTTTATCTGTGTCCGCGGGACGGCTAAGGTTGTTCTATACGACGGTCGCGAGGGGTCGCCGACCCACGGTGAGATAAACGAATTCTTCCTGGGAGAAAGAAAGCAGTTTGTCCTTAAGATACCTCCCCTGGTTATGCATGGGTTTAAAGCGATAGGCGGCGAGCCGGCTTTTATCATAAACTGCCCGACAGAGTTATTCGACTACGCGGAGCCCGATGAATACCGGCTGCCATGGGACGCCGACGATATCCCATATGACTGGGACATAAAAATGGGCTGAGTAGCCGGGGTCACGATGCACGATGCACGATGCAGGATGCAGGATGCACGGATCAAAACGTGTCATTCCTGCCCCTGCTTTCGCAGGGGTAAACTGCAGCAGGAATCCATGGGACAGGAATCGATAAGGAGATAAATGCGACAAATAATGGTAACCGGCGGGTCCGGTTTTATCGGCAGCAATTTTATCCGCTATATATTGAACAAATATCCGAACTACGGAGTGGTCAATTACGATAAATTGACTTACGCCGGCAATCCGGACAACTTAAAAGACCTCGAGGGTTCGCCGAACTACGACTTTGTCCATGCCGACATAGACGATATAGACAAAGCCGTCTACGTTATGCGGGGTTGCGACGCGGTTATAAACTTCGCCGCTGAAAGCCACGTCGATCGTTCGATAAAGTCGGCACGGGAATTTATGACCACAAACGTTGTGGGCACGCAGACATTACTGGAAGCGGCCAGGGCGGTTGTACCTTCAAGGTTTATCCATGTTTCGACCGATGAGGTCTACGGGAGCCGTAACAAGGGCTCGTTCACGGAAAAAGACTGTCTGCTGCCGAGCAGTCCGTATTCGGCCAGCAAGGCCTCGTCCGACCTCGTCTGTCTATCTTACATGACTACCTATGGGATGCCGGTGATCATCACCCGCAGCTCAAATAATTTCGGGCCGTACCAATACCCGGAGAAACTGATACCGTTGTTGATCACTAACGCCATGGCCGGCAACCCCTTGCCGATCTACGGCGACGGCAAGAATGTCAGGGACTGGATCTTCGTCGAGGACAACTGCGCCGGTATCGACGCGGTTCTCCACCGGGGTGATGTCGGTAAGATATATAATATCGGCGGGGGCATGGAAGTTGAAAATATCGCCATTGCTCTCAAAATACTTAAGATCATGGGCAAGCCGGAGTCGCTGATAACGTATGTGCCGGATAGGCTCGGGCACGATCGGCGGTATTCAATCGATTCCAGCCGGACCGCTAAACTGGGCTGGGCGCCGGCCAAAGGTTTTGACGAGGCGCTTCTGACCACTGTGGACTGGTACAAAGCAAACGAGTCCTGGTGGCGAAGGTTAAAGCAGGAGGGAGTCTCTTAATTGAATTCTAAGTGGCGGATCATCGGCGGTATTGCCGGTGTAGTCATAGTTTTGGGGGTAGTCGTCGGCATCGCCTACCCCAGTTTCTTCCCGGCGCCCAAGCCGAAAAAGACAAAGATCGCGACTGAAAAGAAGAAGCCCAAACATAAAAAAGACAAGACTATTTGCCCACTCGACGGTGAGGCCGGCGACGTCCAGGGGGTAACCAGACCTCTGGCCGTCATGGTCGAGAATCTTTCGACTATCCGGCCTCAGGCCGGCCTGGGCAGCGCCTGCGTGGTAGTGGAAGGCTTGGCGGAAGGCGGCATCACCAGGTTCATGTTGGTCTTCGGCTTTCACGGCGCCGATAATATCGGGCCGGTCCGGAGCGCCCGGGTGCACTTCGCGGCCCTGGCCAGCGGTTGGGACGCGATATACGCGCACGTCGGCGGCTCGATCTACGCCATGAAAGCGATCCGTGACTGGGGTATCAAAGATTGGGACCAGATGGGCCTTGCGGACGCATATACCCGCGTTGGCTGGACAAAGGCGCCGCACAACGTCTTCACTTCGACGGCGCGATTGCGCGAAGCGGCTTCCAGGTATAAAGACGGCGGGGATATTTTCGACCGCGGCTTTAAATTTAAGCCGGCGCCGCCGATAGAGGCGCGGCCGCAAGGCCCGAAGAGCGTGGCAATCGACTTTTCCACCTCTGAATATCGCGTGGAATACCAATACGATCGTCAGACCAATACTTATAAAAGGTTCAACGGGGGCAAGCCGCATACGGACGCCAACAGCAAGCTCCAGTTGGCGCCGACGAATATCGCGGTTCTGCGCGCTCCCACTAACGACATTCCCGGCGGCAGCGGCGTCTTGGATATAAACATGGAAGGGACCGGCAGCCTTATGGTCTTCCGCGACGGTCGGGTTGTTGAAGGCACTTGGGAAAAGCCGACGCATAACTCGCCGCTGAAATTAATAAACAGCAACGGTGACGGTATCCGCTTATCGCCGGGCCAGACCTGGATTGAAATAGTCAGGCCGACGACCGCCATCACCATCCAGTAGCGTGAAGCGGATGAAAATCATCATTACCGGGGCCGACGGTCAACTGGGCACGGAACTCCAAGGGGCGCTGCGCGGTCATGAACTCTACCCGGTGGATATTGAAGAGATCGATATCACCGATTTCACCGCGGTGATGGAAAAGGTCGCCTGTTTCGGCCCTGATTTGATAGTGCACGGCGCCGCTTATACGGATGTCGACGGAGCCGAACTCAACCCCGACATCGCTTTTAAGGTCAACGCTGTGGGGACGCAAAACCTTAGTGTCGCCGCTCGCGCCGTCGGCGCGGTTATTTTGTATGTCAGCACCGATTTTGTTTTTGACGGGACGAAGGGCGCTCCGTATAACGAATTTGACGACGTAAATCCATTAAGTGTTTACGGGCGCTCAAAGCTGGCCGGCGAGCGGTATGTCCAATCGCTGACCAACAATTATTATATCTGCCGGACGGCCTGGCTCTATGGCCGTTACGGGCACAATTTTGTCAAGACCATGCTCAAGTTGGGCGAAGAGGGCAAGACCGTCCGCGTCGTGGACGATCAGATCGGCAGCCCGACAAACGCCGTCGATTTAGCGGCCAAGCTGGCTGAAATCGCCTTAAGCGGCCGGTTCGGAGTCTATCACACGACTAATGTCGGCGAGGTATCGTGGTACGGTTTCGCCGGGAAGATATTCGAGCTGGCCGGGATGGATGTCGACCTGCAGCCGATCGACAGCACTCAAATGGAACGGCCCGCGCCGCGGCCCGCGTATTCGGTTCTGCGTCCTTTGAGCCTGGAGCTTCAAGGCCTGGCGCCGATGCGTCCTTGGGAAGAAGCGCTGGCGGCTTACTTTAAGGCCTAAATGGTAGATCAACTAAAAAGCTTGTTCAAATATAAAGAACTGCTTCTGAATTTCGCCAAGAAGGAATTGAAAGTAAAATACAAGAATTCCGTCTTGGGGTTCTTCTGGTCGCTGCTTAATCCGATTCTGATGATGATCGTTTTTACTGTTCTCTTTACCGTATCCCCCCTGAGAGTAGCCGCGAAAGGAATTGACAACTTTCCGATATTTTTTTTGGCCGGCTTACTGCCCTGGAATTTTTTTAATGCTACGGTTGTCGGCTCGACCACCTCTATTGTGGGTAACGGGGCGCTGATAAAGAAGGTCTACTTTCCGAGAGAGCTTTTGCCGATTTCCATCGCTGTGGCCAATTTGGTCAATTTTGCGCTTGAGTTATTAGTTCTCATTGTTTTTGTTTTGGGAAGCGGCTTGTTTTTAACGCGCTTTCTTGGTTTTTACAAATTTCTGCCTATATTATTGGTTTTGCTGCCGATTCTTTTTGTATTCACACTGGGTGTGTCGTTGATGGCGGCGTCGCTTAACGTCTATTTTAGGGACATTCAGCACATAATAGGAATTATATTAATGGTTTTGTTCTACAGCACGCCGATCATCTATAAATTTAATCCGGGCATGTTCGGTAAGTTCGGGATCATCTATATGCTGAACCCTATGGCAGACATAGTGCTATCATTTAAAAGTATACTGTATGGCAATGCGGATAATGTGTTGGCGGTTCCAAACTGGCATTATATGGCTTATTCGGCTGCCGCGGCGAGCATTATGTTCTTGCTCGGCTACATTGTCTTTATCAGGCTCGAGCCGGATTTCGCGGAGGAAGTGTAGCCCAATTAGTAGGTGCGATGATGGCAAGCATTTGGGATAAAACAACGGAAACAGGGCTTGACCGGCCGACGGTTATCGAAGCCGATGATGTTTGGAAGACTTTTAAGGTCTACAAAGAGCGCAACCCAAGCTTAAAAGAGACGTTGCTGCGCGGCCGCTCCGCTTATGATACCTTTTGGGCGCTCAAGGGCGTTTCGTTTGCCGTCAAGGAGGGGTCGACTCTCGGGCTGATCGGCGAAAATGGCTCCGGCAAGAGCACAATGCTAAAAATACTGGCCAAGATTTTGCGGCCGAAGCGGGGCTCGGTGCGGATAGACGGCAAAGTGTCGGCCTTGCTTGAATTGGGCGCCGGGTTTCACCCGGACCTAACAGGGCGGGAAATTGTTTTTCTAAACGGCTCTATTCTGGGTTTGACCAAGAGCGAGATAGCGGCCAAGCTTGATCAGATAATCAGCTTTTCAGAGCTTGATAAGTTTATCGACACTCCTGTAAAGAATTATTCGTCAGGCATGTACGTCCGCCTTGGTTTTGCCGTTGCCATCAATGTCGAGCCGGATGTGTTATTGATCGATGAGATACTGGCTGTCGGTGACGAGTCCTTCCAGCGCAAATGCTTAAATAAGCTTTATGATCTTAAAGAACAAGGCAAAACGATCGTTGTCGTTTCGCACGCGCTCGAATCGGTTCGCAGCATCTGTGATGAGGCCGTGTGGCTGGAACACGGCGAAATGAGGGCCGAAGGTTCAGCCCGCGGTGTTGTCGAAACCTACCTGGAGGAGGTCAATCGTCGGGAGGAAGCTAAATCCGGTCAAAAAAGTCGGGATGAAGAAGAATTCGGCACTCGTTGGGGCTCCGGCGAGGTTAAGATAACCGGCGTTCGGGTTCTCGATGGGGGCGGCAAGAAGCGTCGGCTTTTTAAGACCGGGGAAACTTTAATCGTTGAAATGGATTATGAAGCAAAAGAAGAGATCAGACGGCCGGTTTTCGGCATTGCTATTCACGCTCGGGACGGGGTTCATATAAACGGCACGAACACAAAGTTCTCTAAAACGGTTTTTGATAAAATTAAAGGTAATGGGACGGTTAAATATATAATCGAGGCCTTGCCGTTGTTGAAGGGAAATTATGTGCTGTCGACCGTGGTCTACGACTTCGCTTGCTTGCATGCCTACGACCATCATGATCGCCGCTACCTGTTTAACGTCTCGTCCGGAGATTTGAATGATTACGGCATATTCTATTTGCCCTGCGCCTGGGAGCTTAAAAGCGGCCGGGAGAAGAAATGATTCGGCCGGACCTGTTTGAGCTGCCGTTCGACCAGTTCCAGCGGTACAAAACCGTCCACGACTTTGTCGACTTTGTCCGCCCGGTTCCGGGCGGAACAATGAAGGTCCTGGATGTCGGCGGTTATCCCGGCTTGATCCTTGATTTTCTCCCTGATGACGACGTCACCGTCGTGGATGTGCTCCCCGGCGATATTCCAAATTATGTCCAGGCTAGCGGCGCCAAGCTGCCGTTCGATGACGGGGCGTTTGATCTGGTCTGCAGTTGCGACACCCTGGAACACGTGGCGGAAGCGGAGCGACCGAGTTTTATCGCCGAGTTGGCCCGGGTTTCCAAAGACTTCATCTTGTTGACCGCGCCGTTCGCCGACGAGCGCACCCATCTGGCCGAGGAGATACTTTTTAGCTATGTCTGGAAGGTCTTGCGGGCCGAGTTTACCACTTTAAAGGAACACCTCGATAACGGACTGCCCGATTATGACCAGACAATAGCCTGGCTCAAAGACGTTGGTGTCCCCGCATCCGGTTTTCACAGCGGCTATCTTTACAATTGGTTGCCGATGATGGTGGCCAAGCACCATTTGCTGGCCCACCCCGATACAGCCGACCTTCATCGCCGGGTAGACCTCTTTTACAACTTGAATTTTTCCGCCGACGATCATCGGCCCCCTAGTTACCGGCGGGTCGTCATCGGCTCGAAGACAGGCGACAAACGGCCGGCGGCTTTCTGTCAATCGTTTAAGGTCGCGGCTGACGCCGCGACGGCCACCGACGATGGCGCCAAGCTGGAGATGTTCCGGATGATGACCGATCTTTTGGATGTTGACCTAAAGCGCGATGTCAGCGAGCTCGTTCACCAGCTTAAGGGGTCCATGACGGAGGAGCTCCAGGCCGCTCAGGGGGCTCTGGCCGACCGGGACCGGCAGATGGAGGACTTAAGAAACGTGATCAAAGCCCAAAACGAAAGCCTGGATGAGCTCCACGCTCTGGTCGCCAGAGTCCGTAATTTTCTGCCTTACAAGATATACACCAAGCTCAGCAAGGCGCAGCGGCCGAAATAGGCCGGGTCTGCTATAAGTAGGTGAAAACTTAACATTTTGTCAAAAGTACTGGTGATCTCTCCCGACGCCGTTCCGGGCTCAGGGGTCCTGGCGGCCGGGCCCGGCATTCGCTACTGGCAAATGGCCAGGAGTCTGGCGAACGATTACGGTCATGATGTTACTTTGGCCGTTCCCGCCGCTGATTTTGTCGAGGACAATGAAGCTCCGTGCCGGACGGTCGCTTGGGAATTGGATAATATCGCCGGGCTCGCCGGCGGCTATGATTGTGTGGTCATGCCCCACGTGCACAGCGGCCTGTCTACGACGTACAGGGCCGCGGCCGACCCGGCCATCCCGACGGCTGTCGATCTTTATGATCCGGTCTTGATTGAAAACATCGGCTTGCAACCCGCCGATGCCGCCGGCGCTCGTTCATTCGCCGGTTACCTGGCCGGGGTGGTTCCCATATTAAAGCGCGGCGACTATTTTTTCTGCGCCAATGAGCGGCAAAAATATTATTATCTGGGCGTCTTAAATACCCTGGGCCGGATAAATCCCCTCACCTACCGGGAGCGCATCCTGGAGATAGTGCCGTTTGGCGTCGATCACCAACCGGCGGCCAAGACCAGAACGGTGATGCGCGGCTCATTGGTTGCGAAGGATGCCAAAGTCATCCTCTGGTTTAGCGGGATATATCCTTGGTTTGACGCCTACACTCTGGTTGAAGCGATGCCCCGGGTCATCGAGGCCGAACCGAAGGCGATGCTGGTGATCTTAGGCGGCGTGCATCCTCGCGGCCACGCGCCTGATGGCGAGTTCCGGCGGACCAAGTCTCGGGCGCAAGAGCTGGGATTAGCCGATAAGCATATTTTATTTGTCGATTGGCAGCCCTACAGCGACCGGGCCGACTGGTACTTGGAATCGGATCTGGCGGTTACAACCCACAAACCAAGTTTGGAGACGGAGCTGTCTCATCGGACCAGGGTCGTCGATTTTCTTTGGGGCGGCCTGCCGGCGATAACCTCCGCGGGTGATGCCGTCGGGGAGATGCTGGCGCGCCGTGGCTGCGGCGAAACGGTGCCGGTCGGGGATCCGGCGGCGCTGGCTTCGACCATCGTCGATATCTTAGGCGATGACGACAAGCGGGCCGGGATGTCGGCGGCCGCCAAAGCGCTCGCCTCGACCGAGTTGACATGGTCCGTGGTCATAAAGCCGCTGGCTGATTTTTGCGCCGCGCCAAGAGTCGCCGCCGACCGGCGCGACCCGGCGCTGGCGGCCGAAATACTTCCGGCCGTCGATACGTTTGAAGAACATGCTCGGCTACTTGAAAAACAGCCGGTCCAAACGCAAAAAGCCTGGGCAAAAGCTCGCGAGGTCTATAAGAACGAGGGCATATCGGCGGTGGTCGGCAAGTCTTTGAGGAAAATCGGCCGGCGGGCCAAGCCGGAAAAACCAAACTTATGAAAATAGCTCATTTTGTTCAAGGCTATAAACCCGCTATCGGCGGCACGGAATATCTGATGCAAAGGATTTCCGAGCAATTAGTCAATCATTACGGTGACGATGTGACCGTCTACACGACGAACGCTTACAATTGCGAGGTTTTCAACCATCGCGGCGTCAAGACTATGGAGCCCGGCCGCGAAGTGATAGACGGAGTTAAGGTCGTCCGATTTAAGGTCTTCAATCAGCTGGCCCCGGCCTTGAACCTGGCGCAGAAAGTCAGTTATAAGTGGCGTTGGCCGCGTAACGACCTCATAAGGACCGTCTACAGCGGGCCGATCTTGCCGGGGTTGCTTAGGGAGATGGGCAAGATCGAGGCGGACGTCGTTTGCGCTTCGTCGTTTCCGTTGATGCATATGCATTATGCGGCGACGGCCGCCCGGCGTCTCGGCGTACCCTTGGTGCTTCACGGCGGGCTTCACCCCCAGGATGGTTGGGGATTCGACCGCAAGATAATCTATCGTTCTATCGAGAAAGCCGACGCCTACATAGCCAACACCAACTACGAGCGCGATTTTTTACTTGGCAAAGACATAGACGGTCGAAAGATCCACGTCGTCGGAGTCGGGACCGACCCGGATAAATACGCCGGGGCCACGGGGATCGGTATCCGGGACCAATATGGTCTTAGCGATCATCCGGTCGTCACGTTCGTCGGCCAGCAAGGGGGACATAAGGGCATTGAGACGTTGCTAAAAGCGATGCCTTTGGTCTGGCGGCAAGCGCCTGAAGCGCGGCTGATGATCGCCGGCTCGCGGACAAAATACGCTGAGGTTCTTGACGCCATCATCGGCGGATTCGAACCGGAGCAGCGGGCCAAGATCATCGTTATTAATGATTTTAAAGAGGACGAAAAACCGGAGATCATCGCCGCCGGCGATATTTTTGCTTCGCCGTCGGGGTTTGAGTCGTTCGGCATCACGTATCTGGAGGCGTGGGCGGCGGGCAAACCGGTCATAGGCTGTCGCTCCGGCGCTGTACCATCGGTTATCTCCGACGGTCTCAACGGCATTCTGGTCGACTACAAAGACCACCGGGAGTTGGCCGGGGCGCTTCTTGAGCTTATCTTCGACGTCGACCTGCGGCGCCGGATGGCCGAGGAAGGCAGGAAGCATGTCTTGAAGAACTATACCTGGGAGATTGTAGCTAAAAAGTTCAGGTCGATTTACTACAAGGCGGTGCTGGACTGAAAACGTATCTGACTAACAAATCGTTCCGGGTCAAGCGGGACGGCAAGGCCTATTACTTAAGACACCAGAACGGCGCCCGGATAAGGACCGACAGGCTGGTCAACGCTATTTGGGAAAAAGCCGACGGACGGACGTTTCCCCAGATCAAGCAGGAGCTGTCCCGGCGACTGACGATTTCAGACTGGCTGCTTGGAGCGGCCTTGAGTCTGATGGAGGCGGCCGATGTTCTGCAGACGGATGAAGCGGTCCCGCGGGTCGCATCATCCGCTCCGGCCATGGTCGGTCCCGTGGTCTCGGTGGTCATCGTCAACCGCGACGGCGAGGAGCATTTAAGCACTCTGTTGCCGTCTTTGGCGCGACAAGACTATCCCAACATCGAGATAGTGATGGTCGACAACTGCTCTAAAGACAACTCGACGGCCTTGCTAAAAGAGTTCTTCCCAGATGCCAAAGTCATAGTCTTGAAAAAAGACGCCGGATTTTCCGGCGGCAACAATATCGGCATCGCCGAAGCGGCCGGCGAATATATGTTTCTGCTAAACAACGATACGGAGTTGGCTGACGATTGCGTCAGCCGGCTGGTGGCCGAAGCCGCCGGCAAACCGGACCTGGCGGCGGTCGTGCCTAAGATGTACCTCTGGCGGCTGCCGAAGTTCCTCAACGCCATCGGTAATTCAGTCTGGCCGAAGGGGTGGGGGACCGACAATTATATCGGATATCTTGATATCGGGCAGTTCGATACGACCGAGCAAGTCTTCAGCGCTTGCTTCGGCGCGGTGATGATAGGCCGGGAGGCGCTTGACAGGGTCGGGTTGCTCGATCCCAAGTATAAGTTTTATTATGAGGACGCCGACTGGTCTTACCGGGCCAGACTGGCGGGATTGAAAATATACTTCGCTCCCGGCGCCCGCGTTTATCATAAATTCAACGCCAGCATGAAATCGCTGGAACCTAACTTTAAATGGCAACTGGTTATCGGCAACCGGCTCCGGTTTATCACCAAGAACCTATCCAAGGGAACGTGGCTGAATTTCATGAGAAACTACGCTAAAGAAGATATCAGGGGGTTCTTAAGGAGCGTCAAGCACCGGGATGTCGGCATGGCTTGGACTTATACCCGGGCTTGGCTGCGGTTTTTAACCGGGTTGCCCGGCGTCATGATCGAGCGGCGCCGAATACAAAAAACCCGGGTATTGAAAGACGGGGTCTTATTTGAGCTCTGGCCCGAGCTGCCGCCCCTCGTGGATCAGACCGGTAACCCCATCTTCGATATAGCGACAATCAGGCGAATATATGTACACTTTTTACCGGATGCGATGCAGGAAGTGTCATTCCTGCGCCAGCAGGAATCTAATAAAGGAGCAACCACTTGAAGGTAACGACTATCGGTTCAGGCTACGTCGGTTTAGTTACGGGCGCTTGCTTGGCCCACATCGGGCATGAGGTCACGGGTGTCGATATCGACGAAGCTAAGATAGCGCGGTTGCAGACGGGCAAGATACCCATCTTTGAGCCCGGCCTGGAGGACCTTATAGCGGTCAACATGGCTGACGGGCGGCTAACTTTCTCCGCCGACGTGGCCGAGGGTGTCCGCAGCGCCGATATCATCTTCATCACGGTCGGCACGCCGTCGGATGAAAACGGCGGCGCCGACATGCGTTACGTCAAAGTGGTGGCTAAGACGATTGCCGGCAGCCTAGATCGCTATAAGATAATCGTCAATAAAAGCACTGTGCCGGTCGGCTCGACGATTTTGGTCGCTAAAGTCATTCAGGAAAATTTGAGCGACCCGCGAGAATTCGACGTCATCTCCAACCCTGAGTTCCTGCGGGAAGGTTCCGCGGTCGAGGACTTCATGCACCCCGATCGCATAGTGGTCGGCACCGACAGCCAGAGGGCCGCCGGCTTGATGGCCGAACTATACCGGCCGCTTAACGCGCCCCTAGTCATAACGGACGCGGCCAGCGCCGAGATGATAAAGTATGCCTCTAACTGCTTTCTGGCGACCAAGGTATCTTTTATAAACGCTATCGCCAATATCTGCGACGCGGTCGGCGCCGATGTTAAGGAAGTGGCGCTGGGGATGGGCTACGACAAGCGGATAGGGTTTGAATTCTTAAGGGCCGGGCCCGGTTTTGGCGGCTCTTGTTTCCCAAAGGATTCCCGGGCGATGATCTATATCGCCAAAGAACACGGATACGACTTCGAACTCCTTCGCGGGGTCATGGATATCAACGCCAATCAAAAGAGGTTGATCGCCAAGAAAGCAAATTCGCTTCTGGACGGGATCTACAACGCCCGCATCGGCGTCTTCGGACTGGCCTTCAAACCTAACACCGACGATATGCGCGACGCGCCCGCGCTCGACGTTATCCCCGGTGTCGCCAAGCGCGGCCGGACTATTCTAGCCTATGATCCGGTTGCGGCCGCCAACGCCAAAGAACTGCTGCCTGAGCAAGTCCAATACGTCGACGACCCGTTTGAGGCGGTTCGCGACGCCGACCTATTATTGGTCCTGACCGAATGGGACGAGTTTCGGTGGCTGGATTGGCGCCGGATAAAAGACCTGATGAAGAACGCGGTTGTCTACGATACCCGTAATTGCCTGGACCCGCAGAATTTGCGTCGTCTAGGTTTTGTTTATCAAGGGGTCGGCCGGTAGAGGGATGGCTCCTCATGACAAACGCCGGTCCGTCCTGCCCAAGGCAATTGTTGCCTATCTTTTGATCACCCTGGTCGTCGCCTGGCCGCTACTCATGGCGATCGGGTCGCGGGTGCCGGTCGACGCCGGCGACCCCCTCTTTAATACCTGGGTCTTGGCCTGGGACAGTCACGCGCTTCTGACGAATCCGGCCGGTCTCTTCGCCGCCAACATCTTCTACCCGTACAGGGACACGCTCGCCTACTCCGACCTATTGCTGCCGCCGGCCCTGCTGGTCACGCCGGTAAATTTGTTGTCAGGCAACCCTATGATCGCCTACAACCTGCTCATCCTGGCTTCTTTTGTCTTCTCGGCCACGGCCATGTTTCTGCTCGCCCGATTCTTAACCGGCAGCGAAGGCGTGGCGTTCGTCGCCGGGGCCGCGTATTCTTTTTCCACCTATCGGATGGCGCAGATGGGCCATATTCAATTATTGACGGATGGGTTTTTAGTGATGACGGTCTATTTCGCCCACCGCTGGCTGGTGGCCCGACGCCGGCGCGATGCCGCCCTTTGCGCGGTTTTCTTAACCCTTCAAGCCTTGTCGGGCTGGTACTATGGTTTCTACGGGGCGCTTGTCCTGGCTTTGTTTATACTCTTTTTTGTCTTCGCCGGGGTTATCCGGCTTGACCGCAAGTTGGCCGCCCCGCTCCTGCTAATGTCGGTGATCGTCGGCGCCGGCGTCGCTCCCTTCGCTCTACGCTACTTGAAGCTCGCGCGTACGCTGCCGGGTTTTAGCCGCAACCTGGGCGAGACCGCTTATTTTTCGGCCAAGCCGGTCGATTATCTGTCGACAACCAACCCCGTCTTACTGAGAGTCTTCGGCGGCGCCTGGGCGCCAAAGGCCGGAGTCAACTGGGAACATCTTTTGTGGCCCGGAGTCTTCGCGGTCCTGGGGACCGTGGTCGCGGCTGTCATCACCTGGCGGAGATCTTTCAAGGCGTCCGGCGAAGTAGTCCAGCGGGCCAAAATAAAACGCTTTTATTTGCTTTTGGGTCTGGTCGCGCTGGTCTTAAGTTTCGGTCCGTTTGTCACCTGGGGCGCGACCCGTATAACGATGCCTTATTGGTTTTTATGGCGCTGGCTTCCCGGGTTCAAGGCGCTACGGGTACCGGCCAGATTAGGCATACTGGTCACTCTATCGCTGGTCGTTCTGGCCGCTTACGGCTGGCAGGAGCTAGTCGCGCTTTATGGAAACAGGTTCGGCTTTTCGCCCGCGCTCAAGCGTCGCCTGGTCGTCGCTGCCTGCCTTGGTGTTGTCATCGTCCAGGCAACTTGGCCGTTTAAACTGTCGCCGGAGATACCCTCGTTCGGCCGGGTGCCGCCGGTCTACCGGTGGCTGGCAGGCCAAAGCGACAAAAGAATTATCGAGCTCCCGTCCGTGGACGTTAAAGAAGGCGCCATTGTCGGCGGTTGGAATACCGATGTTCGATACTTGTATTATTCTACATATCATTGGAATCGGCTGGTAAACGGCTACAGCGGGTACACGCCGCCTGAATATGCTCAGATCATCGAGGTGTTGGCGGGTTTTCCGGACGGTACCGGCGCCGCCGTTTTAAGGCGGCTGAATGTGGATTACTTGATTTACCACACCGGCGGCAACCGCCGTCTGGCCGCGTCATTGATGAAGCGCGCGGGGAAGGTGACCGGAGTTAAGGTCGTCAGGCGGTTCGGGGATGATATTGTCTTTGCCGTCCGACCGGAAGCGTCGCATTCGCCAAGCCGGTCGGTGGCGGCGCGCCTTCGAGCGCCGGCGGCGACACCGGTCGGCAGACCGGTCAACATCGCCTGGCGTGTATTGAACACCACGAAAGAGCGCCTCGTCGTGCGACCGGGCGAGGAGCCCGGCGCCGGATTTACCTGGCAGGATGGGAGTTCCGGTAGCGCCTGGCCCCGCCTGCCTCTGGTGCTCGAGCCCGGCGCCGAGACCTGGATGCGCGCGCAGATCGATGGGCCGGCCGGACGGGGCCGCCGGCGCCTGCGGATTAATCTGTCGTCCCCGCTTATCAAAGAATCAAGCTATTCAATGGAAGTCAACGGCGTGGCCGGTATGCCGGTCAGTGTCGATAATAATGGTCTGGGCGGTCGCTTTACCGGCGTCTCGGTGGAGGGCCGGGCCATGGCCGGGTCTAAATTGCCGGTCAAAATTGGTGTGGTCAATAGAGGCAAGGCGGTCTGGACGGTGAAGTTCGATCCCGACGCCAGCTTGGAGGTCCCCTTTGACCGGGGTGAAGTCCATTTAGCGGCGTTTTGGTACGACAAGGACCGGCGGCAACTGGGAGACCCGCAGGTTCTAGGGCTTGCCTACGATATCGGACCGGGTCAGCGCTACACAGAGACGTACTTCATCGACACTCCGCCCCGCCCGGGCCGGTATACGCTCCGGCTCGATATTGTCGCGCTGGGGGTCGTTTGGTTTAAAGACTTAGGGCTTAAGCGGCCGTCGTTTAAAGTGAAGGTCTACTAGATTTCTGATATTATAAGGAATGGCTTGCCCGTGGCCGGCGAGCGGAAACCGTCCTTTCCGACTCAATCGGGGGTCTTGTATGAAGATATTGGTAACCGGCGGGGCCGGTTTTGTCGGCTCGCATCTTTGCGCATCCTTGTTGGAATCGGGGCATCAGGTCATCTGTCTCGATAATTTTTTGACCGGCAGCAAGGCCAACATAGCGCCGCTTCAAAACAATAGTCACTTCGAATTGACGGAGCACGATATTCGCGACCCGCTACCGGCGGGTCATTACGATTTTATCTATCACTTAGCCAGTCCGGCCAGTCCGGCTGATTACAGCGCCATGCCTATCGAGACCTTACTGATAAATTCGATCGGCGTGCGCAATGTCCTGGACCTGGCCGTTGCCGCCAAGGCCGGCTTGTTCATCGCTTCCACCTCTGAAGTCTATGGCGACCCGCTGGTCACACCCCAGACGGAAGAATATTGGGGGAATGTCAACCCCGTCGGCATCCGCAGCTGCTATGACGAGGGGAAGCGGTTCGGGGAGGCGCTTACCGTGGCTTACCAGCGGCGATACGGGATGAGAGTCGTGCTGGGCCGCATTTTCAATACTTTCGGGCCGCGGATGAGGGCCGATGACGGCCGGGCCGTACCTAACTTCATCAACCAGGCCCTGGCCGGACAACCGCTGACTGTTTACGGTGACGGTTCGCAGACGCGCAGTTTTTGTTATGTCGATGATATGATAAACGCTTTTAAACTGGTTTTGCATAAAGTCGCGGAGGACGGCGCCGCCGATTCGAGTTGGCGCGATTTGCCTTTGCTCAGGATAGTCAACCTCGGTAACCCCGCGGAGATGCCGGTTCTGGAGTTGGCTGAGAAGATCAAGGCGATGTGCAAATCCGATTCAGAGATAATTTTTCAGCCGCTGCCCCAAGATGATCCCCTCCAGCGGCGTCCTCAACTCGATAAGGCCAAGGACTGGCTGGGCTATGAGCCCAAGGTGGGGCTGGAAGAAGGCTTGGCCAAAGTGATCGACTGGTTTAAGGCGTCTGGGCGCCTATCTCGTTAAAGAAAGCAATGGTCTCCTCCGCCGTTCGTTGCCATGAAAACTTTTTCGCCCGGTCCAGCGACTTTGCCGCGTATTCGCCCCGGAGTTTTTCATCTTGGGCGAGGCGCAAGATCGCGTCGGCGATCGAATCCTCATTAAGGGCGTCAAAGAAGAGCGCGGCGTCGCCGGCGACTTCGGGCAGGCTCGTGCCGTTGGCGCAGGCCACCGGCGTCCCGCAACTCATCGCCTCAATGATGGGTAGGCCGAACCCCTCATAGAGCGACGGGTAGATGGAAAAATCGGCTAGATTGTATAGGCCGACTATCTCCTCTTGGTTGACATGGCCCAATATCTTGATCCTGTCAGCTACCCCGGATCGGCCGACCGCGTCAAAGAAATCGCCGTCATGCCACCGTCGACCTCCGGTTATGACAAACGTGTGCGGGATATCGCCGGCGATTCGCGCAAAGGCTCTGACCGTCCGAGCCAGGTTTTTGCGGGGAGAGATACTGCCGGCGTAAAAGAAGAACGGGCCGTCGAGCGCGTACTTTTTCCGGCACCGCGCCAGAATATTTTCGTCTTCAAGGACTCTAAAAGCTTCCGAGGCGGCTTCGTGTATTACTTTTATTCCGGTTGCTTTTGGCGGGTCGAGAGTGCGCAGGATATCCAGCTTTGTGTTTTCCGAGACCGCGATGATGCCGTTGGCGCGTCCCACCGACGAGCGGATCATTCGCCGCATATAGAGCGTGTCGAGCCGCTTGTAAGCATTCAATGATTGGTCGTAATAAGCCAGGTCGTGTATGGTGATGATAGATTTTCCTTTGATCCCGAAGGGCAGGACATTCTTTGTACAGAAAAGCAGATCCAGCTTATGTTTCTTGACCGCTCGCGGCAGCAGCGCATAGTCCCAAATGACCTTGTTATTTGAGTTTAACCGTTGCGTCAGGGCGCCGGGCGCCAAGTCCATAGAATCTCTGTTCTGACAGAAAATCACGTACTCGTTTTTCTGATCCTGCCTGGTGACGTGGTCGACAATGTTGGATATGTAGGTACCGACACCGCACCCCGAGCGGGCCAGGTCTCTGGCGGCTATGCCAATTCTCATGCTTTCCCGTCGTGTGGATGGAAGTTTAGGTCGAAAATATTGTGGGCCAGCCGATTATCTAAGTCAATACGCTATCGTTTTGACATTTAGCGCCAGGTCTTTTATCGTATGAAGAAATTGGAGGCTTTATGCGGATAGCCGACTATCCAAGAGAACACGGCATAGATCTTAGCCTAGTCATACCTGTATATAACGAAACTGAAAGCCTCGACGCCCTCTTTGCCGAATTAAAGTCGACGCTGGGCGCGCTGGCGTATACCTGGGAGATAGTCTTTATCGACGACGGCTCCTTTGACGGCTCTTTTGAAAAGCTCCTGCAAATCCAGGCTGATTGTCCCCAGGTCGGGGTCGTCCAGTTCCGGCGCAACTTCGGCCAGACCGCGGCGCTAAGCGCCGGTTTTGATTTCGCGCATGGGAATATCATCATCACCATGGATGCCGATTTGCAGAACGATCCCGCGGATATCGCTGTTCTCCTCGCCAAGCTTGATGAAGGGTACGATATCGTCAGCGGCTGGCGCCATGCCCGCCAAGACTCGTGGCTTAACCGCAAACTCCCGTCAAAGATAGCCAATTGGCTGATCTCCCGTCTAACCAAGGTGGCTCTTCACGATTACGGCTGTACCTTAAAAGCTTACCGGCGCGAGGTCGTGAAAAACCTCAATCTCTACGGCGAGCTCCACCGTTTTATCCCGGCGCTCGCCAACGAGCGGGGCGCGCGCGTCACCGAGGTAAAAGTAAACCATCGCCGGCGTCAGTTCGGCCGGTCGAAATATACGCTGTCGCGCACCTCGCGCGTACTCCTGGACTTGGCCAACGTCAAGTTCTTGCTCGAATATCGGACCCGCCCGATACAATTCTTCGGCAAGCTGGGCCTTTTAAGCCTCTTTGGCGGCGGCCTCATGTTTACGGGCGCCGTGGCCATGAAGTTGTTTGCCAATATGGACTTGACGGGCAACCCGATGCTTTTAACAAGCCTTATCCTCTTTGTCGCCGGCATCCAACTCATCTCGACCGGCTTGATCGGCGAGTTGGTCACCCGGGCCTACTATGAAAACCAAGGGAAACCTATCTACACGGTCAAGACGGTCGTCCAACCCAATCGCGGCGCTCTCGACGACAAGACGGCAGCCGGTCTGCTCGGGGATGTAGAGGTTTAGTTTCCCTCTCCTTCCCCTCACCTGCTGTACAAGGTAGAATAGTTAGAATATATGTCACCGCGTGTCTTAATCCTGAATTATGAATATCCGCCGCTCGGAGGCGGGGCGGCTAACGCTCTTTATTATCTATTGCGCGAGTTCGCGGCTTCGAGCGAGATAAGAGTCGACCTGGTGACGAGTTCGTCCGATGGTAGATTTGCCATTACCGAGTTGGCGGGAAATGTTTCCATCCACAAGCTGGCGATACGAAAGGCCAACCGGCATTATTGGACCCAGCCTGAGATACTCGACTATAGCGTCAGGGCGGCGCTCTACGCCCGGCGCCTAGTGGACAGGACCGATTACGACTTATGCCATGCCTTCTTTGCTATCCCTTGCGGGGTGATCGCTTACGGGCTGCGCGGGCGGCTGCCCTATATCGTTTCGTTGCGCGGCTCGGATGTCCCCGGTTTTAACAACCGTTTTAATTGGATGAACGCCGCACTGAAGCCGGCATTCAGGCGGGTGCTCAAGAGCGCGTCGGCTGTCCAGGCCAACAGTGAGGGCTTGATGAAGCTGGCTCATCTGACCAGCTCGGATACGCCGATCGACATCATCCACAACGGTGTCGATTGCCGGCAGTTCTCGCCGGCTGAGCATCGAAATCCCGTGGGCCGGTCAAAGCTGGAGAACGCGGCTGCTAGATTGATTAGCGTTAGTCGGTTGATCGGCCGTAAAGGTATTGACGATCTTATCCGGGCCCTGCCGGCCATCAAAGAGAGCCTGGGGCCGGTTGAGCTGACGGTCGTGGGTGAAGGCAATTTAAAAGACAGCCTGTCGGCTCTGGCGGAATCTGAGGGCGTGGGCCGGGATGTAACATGGTTGGGCGCGGTCGATCACGATGGTTTACCGGACATCTACCGGCGGTCGGACCTGTTTGTCTTGCCCTCTCATTTTGAAGGCATGTCGAACGCTTTGCTTGAAGCGATGGCCAGCGGCCTACCCGTGGTGGTGACGGCCACCGGCGGTACCGACGAGTTGATCGACGGCAACGGTCTGATCGTAAGCGCCGGCGATTCCGGGGCGCTCGGGCGGGCCATCATCGATATTCTGGGCGACGACGATAAGCGCCGGGCATACGGGGCCGGGAGTCGTGAGATAGCAAGCAGATTTAGCTGGGGAAATGTCGCCCGGCAATATCTAAAGACATATGAACAAGTGATAGGTAAATCGATTCCCGTGGAGGTCGAGTCTTGAGCGATTCGGCGCGCGAGCGATATATCGAAGGGCATACCCGCAACTTGGCGGACCGGTCTTCTTATCTTTATTCCGACCACAGCCTGGCTGCGGAGTTGCTGATAGAGATAAAAAGTTGTCTTGATCCGGGAGCGAAAATATTGGAAGTCGGCTGCGGCGGCGGGCATGCGGCGGCGGTTTTGGCCCGGTTGGGCTTTGTCGTGACGGCTACCGACATCAGCCCGGTCGCAATCGAGGTCGCTAAAAAAAATTACCCGCATATAGATTTCGCGGTCGCCGACGCGATCGATTTAAAATATCAGGACGGTTCATTTGACGCCATCGTCGCTGTCGAGTTTATCGAGCACCTGGAGGCGCCGGAACGGCTGATAGGGGAAGCCGACAGGTTGCTGGGGCCGCGCGGGCTTTTCTTTATTAAGACTCCAAATCGCCTGCTACATGACCTATACTACCGTAAGACGGCTAACGTGTCGGTCTGGCATCCATCGGTCATGTCAGTCAAGGAGTTGGCCGGCAAGCTGGCGACAGCCGGGTTCGATTCCCGCTTTGTCAAGACGGAAAGCCTGCCGGATTATCAGATAAACAAAGCCGCCGCTAAAGTAGGTCCGTTGGGGGCCTTGGCGAAAACCGTTTTAAGATGGGCGCCGGTCGTCCTGCTGCCGGTCGGGTTGCAGCCGAGCTTGATATGTGTGGCGAGGCGGCGCGAAGCGAGTGCAGAAAATAGAGAAGCAGAAAATGGAAAATAGGGTCGGGAGTACAAGTGACTAAGGAGCGCAGACCGGTCTGGCTTATCGGCCTGGATG
>JAUXSL010000096.1 GCA_030679975.1 Actinomycetota bacterium | reverse complement strand
TTCAGAGAGATTGAAGCCAGATCCACGGCCGGCGGCACCGCTGCCGTTCATATAGCGAAGAAATAATCTTAAGTCGACATCTCCAAGACTGGCGGCACAAAGGCCTCGCTGAAGCGGGGTCTTTGTTTTTTTACGTGGCGGTGGCTGGAGTTGAACCAGCGACAACACGGGTATGAACCGTGCGCTCTAACCGGGCTGAGCTACACCGCCGTAAAACAGAAAATAGAAAATGGAGAATGCGGCGCTAGGCGCCTCTTCGAGCCCACATTCGGATTTGAACCGAAGACCCCTTCCTTACCATGGAAGTGCTCTACCGACTGAGCTATGCGGGCGACAGAGACTATTTTATGTATGCCCCAGACTTTTATCAAGCCAAGCAATACAATAATTGCAAATTGACAACGGCAGCGGCAATAATTAGTATCAGATTTTGTGTTTCCATTTCTCATCAGGGGGAGTGCCCGAGTGGCCAATGGGAGCGGGCTGTAAACCCGCCGGCTTAGCCTACGTAGGTTCAAATCCTGCCTCCCCCACAGGCCCGGCTTTGCTGGGCGAAAGCAATAGACATTGGAGCTTCAATGTCTATTGCGGTCTAGTATCTACCGCTCTAATGTTCAAGAAACCCGGCCTTTCACATCTTTCCAATTTGCGCCCGGACTCAAAGATTGTTACTTTACCCCCTGGGGGTACATAGCCCATTAGGCGAAGATGAAAATAGTACGGATTGAGGAATAAGCGAACCAATGGTCCCGATTGCCTTCAAGAATCTATTTCATGAGAGAACCAGGCTGATCCTGGCCGTGGCCGGCATTGCTTTTGCGGTCGTTCTCATCTTGATATTGGAAGGTTTTTCCGCCGGGGTCTTTGAGCAGGCCGCCGCCTACCCCAAGAACTCGGGCGCCGAACTCTTTGTCATCCAGGACGGGGTCGACGGCATGCAGTCCGCCCGCTCGATTATTCCTCAAAGTCTTGAAAGCAAATTGGCGCAAGTAAAAGGCGTCAAGCACGTAGCCGGTGTTTTTGCGGCGCCCATTATGTTCGAGCATCGAGGTCTTAAAACGCCGGTCATCCTCATAGGTTACCGGCTGTTGGATAAGATGGGCGGGCCCTGGAAGTTGGATTCGGGGCGCGCGCCGCGTACCGGCGACGAAGTCGTGCTCGACCTGGCCATGGCTCAAAGAAACAACATCAGTTTAGGCGACAAGGTCGAGATCCTGGGCAAGAAATTTAAGGTGGTTGGGTTATCGCGGGAGACGACTTCCTGGATGAACCCCTATGTATTTATCGTCCGTTCCGAGGCGGTCCGTCTCCTGTCGGCGCCGGGGTCCGTCAGTTATTTCCTTATCCACTTGAAGTCTTCTGCTGACTTAGGCAAAGCGAAACGGCAGACGAAAGCGCTCGTCGACGGCTACGATGTCTTAACCGCTAAACAGCTGGCGAACAACGATACGGCCGTCCTCGAGGACATCATGGAGGCGCCCCTTAAAGTCATGGTCACCATCGCTTACATTATCGGGACGCTGGTGATCGGCCTGACCGTTTACACCGCGGTCTTCGCCAAGCTAAGGGAATATGGCGTTATTAAGGCGATTGGCGGAGCCAACCGGCAGCTATATCTCATAGTCATAAAGCAGGCGATCATACTGACGGTGCTTGGGTTTGTCTTCGGGACCGCCTTTTCTTTTGCAGTTGCCGACCGGATCGTCGCCTCTTATCCGCAATTCTTTATCGCCATCGACCGGACCGTTATTTTAAGGACGGGTTTGGTTGCTTTGATCATGGGCCTTGTCGCTTCAATCGTGCCGATACGCAAGATAAGCGGGGTCGACCCGATGAGCGTTTTTAGGGGGTAGGCGCGTGAAACTTGGCCTAAAGAACCTCTTTCAGGAAAAAACCAAGCTGGCCATAAGCGTCGGCGGGATCGCCTGCGCCCTCTTATTGATCTTGATCCTTGGCGGTATCTTTACCGGCTTTGAACGGCAGGCGACCGCCTATATCATCAACAGCAAAGCATCCCTGTGGGTGATGCAAAAAGGGGTGGCCAACATGCACATGGCCAACACGGTTCTCCCGGCCGGAAGGCGAGACGCGATCATCGCGGTGCCGGGCGTGCGCCGGGTCGCGGCCATCCTCTACCTAAGCGGTTACATCAAGATAAAGGGCGCCAAGACACTCAGCTACGTTGTTGGTTATGATCGTGGCGAATTTACCGGCGGTCCGTGGAGCATGGCTAAGGGCAAGAAGGACCTAAGCGATGATCAGGTTATCCTGGCCGAGAGCCTGGCGGCCAAACGGGGGGTCGGTGTTGGCGACACAATCACGGTCCTTGGGCGGCGAATGGAGATCGCCGGTCTTTCACGAGAGACGTTCTCAATGGCCAACACCATTACCTTTGTCAACCGGGACGCCATGGAATCGATGATACACGCCCCGGGCCGACGAAGCTATTTTTTGGTCTCAGTCGATCGGGGGCGAAATCCCGGGAAGGTGGCGGCTAAGATCGAACAAAGAGTGGGCGGCGTGAACGCTATGACAGCGCCGGCTTTTGCCCAAAGCGAGCGGCGACTTATCCGGCAGATGGGCATCGATATGATAAACGCCATGTCGGTCATTGGTTTTATCATCGGGGTCATGGTTGTGGGTTTGACGATATTCACGGCGACTTTGGAAAAGAGCCGGGATTACGGCATCTTAAAAGCGGTCGGGGCGGCCCGTTGGCGCCTTTACCTAATTGTCTTTGAGCAAGCTCTAATTAGCGTGGCCCTCGGCTTCATAGCCGGGCTTGGGCTGGCTGTCGGGGCAAGGCTGGTCATCGAGCGGCTCTTCCCGGAAATGCAACTGGCCTTCGCTCCCGGGGATATCGCTAAAGCGGCGATAGCCATGGTGGCGATAGCGATTTTGGCGTCGTATGTGCCTATCCGCCGGGTGGCCAAATTAGATCCGATGATCGTCTTTAAGTCATAAGAGATATGCGCGAAGCGGCGCGCGGGTGCGGGAAAGTCGGAGGGTTGAAATGAATGCGGTGCTTCAATTAGCTAACGTCAGCAAGGTCTATGGAAGCGGCCATACAGCTGTTAAGGCCGTCGATAGCGCCGATCTGGCCGTGGGCCCCGGTGAGATCGTTCTGATAATGGGTCCATCCGGCAGCGGCAAGACGACTTTGCTATCGATCGCCGGCTGTCTCCTTAAGCCAAGCGCCGGTACGGTGAGCATGGACGGCCTTTCGGTCAGCTCTTTGGATGAGAGGCGCTTACCCGGGATCAGGCT
>JAUXSL010000064.1 GCA_030679975.1 Actinomycetota bacterium | reverse complement strand
AGGGTTTCCTACACGGTCGAGCATACTCGCGTGGGTCAGCGGACCGACTATGACAAACTCTTGCTTGAGGTGCATACGAACGGCAGTATCACGCCGAATGAAGCGGTCAGCATGGCCAGCCAGATAATCAACGAACACATGATGCTCTTCGCGGAGCAGGCGGAAGAGCAGGCGCGAGAGAGTGTATTTGTGGCCGATGAAAGCCTAAAAGAGCCGGCGCTGAATTCTCCGATCGAGGATCTGGAGCTTTCGGTGCGGTCGTATAATTGCTTAAAGCGGCAGGGGATAGATACGCTCCAGCAACTTCTCGATTGCTCGGAGATAGACCTGGTCAACATCCGCAACTTCGGCTCCAAGTCGATCGAGGAAGTCAAGGCCAAGTTGAACGAGTTAAGTTTATCGTTAAAATCGTCAAAGTAGGGATAGATGAGGCATCAAAAACAGGGACGTAAACTAGCCAGCGACGCGAGCCATCAGAAGGCGATGCTCAATACAATGGCGGGCCAAATGTTCGAGCACGGCCGCATCCGGACGACTGAAGCCAAAGCCAAAGAGCTGCGGCGGGTAGTCGACAATCTCATCACGTTAGGCAAACGGGGCGACGTGCACGCCAGGCGCCGGGCGCTCGGGAGAATCGGCGGGCGCGAGCTGGTCCATAAGCTCTTCACGGAAGTCGCCGAGAAATACGCGGACCGCCACGGCGGGTATACCAGAATAATCAAGCTGGGACCCAGGCTTGGCGATGGCGCTCCGATAGTTATTATCGAATTAGTCTAGCAAGCGATCGGAAAGACTACGGGCACTCAAGGGACGGGATTTAGCTGTCCCTTTTTTCTGCCTTCGATGGCGTAGAGAGGCCAGGGGTAAGCTTTTCTTAGCTCCGGTTGCGCTCCTTCTGCCCCACGGAGCAGGCTCCGCGGGGTGGAGCGTGAGCCGGAACCAAACGTAGTGGCGGCGGCAAATCGACAAGCTTTGCTTGTCGTTCCCGCGCAAGCGGGAATCCATGAGTTTCTGCCGCTAGATTCCTGCTTTCGCAGGAATGACAGATCTGACGCTAGGCCATAGTCGCGCAACTGGAGCTAAGAAAAGCTTACCCCTGGCCCATTTTCTGCAGCCGCCAAAGGCGGCTGCTATACTATCCCCATGTCGATCGAACTCAACGATGCGTCGTTTACTTATACCCTGGCCAACGGTGAAGCGATAAAGGCTCTGGCGCCGACTATGCTCACTGTCGAGCCGGGTGAATCGGTCGCTGTCGTCGGGTCTAACGGGTCGGGCAAGTCGACCCTGGCCAAGTTGATGAACGGCTTGTTGGCGCCGACTACCGGCTCGGTAACCGTCGATGGGCTCAGCACGGCGAATGCCGGCGAAATGTTGTTGGCCCGGCGGACGGTCGGCATGGTCTTTCAAAATCCGGACAACCAGCTCATTGCGACTATCGTCGAGGACGATGTCGCCTTCGGTCCCGAAAATCTCGGTCTGCCTCAGGCCGAGATACGCGCCCGGGTCGATGAATCTTTGAAGGTCGTCGGCATGTACGAGTACCGGCGCCACGATCCTCACTATCTTTCCGCCGGACAGCGGCAAAAAATCGCTATCGCCGGCATCCTGGCCATGCGGCCGCGCTACATGATTATGGATGAGCCCACTTCGATGCTTGACCCGGCCGGTCGGCGCGACGTGCTGGCAACGCTGGCGGACTTGAGGCGGGACCGGTCCGTCGCCGTTGTCCATATAACCCATGTGATAGAGGAGGCGGCCCACGCCGACCGGGTGATAGTCTTGAAGCGAGGCCGGATATTGGCCGCCGGCAAACCGGGCGCTATATTGTCGGATGAAATCTTGATGGTCGAGGCGGGTCTATATATTACGCGCGCAAGTCAGCTCGCCCACCGTTTGGCCGCCAAGGGAGTGCCGGTAGCCTCCGGCCTTATCACGGCCGAGGAGGTGGCTGAGGCGCTGTGCTCGTTGAGCTAGGGGCGGTCGGCTATACATATCTGCCGCGAAGTGAAGCGGCGGCTCAGGCGCTCGCCGATGTTTCACTCACTGTCGGATCCGGAGAATTTATAGCCCTGATAGGGCCGACGGGGTCGGGAAAATCCACGCTCGTACAGATAATGGCGGGCCTGGTGAAGCCGACCAGCGGCCGGGTCAAGTTCGAGGGCAATGATATCTGGCTTGAAAAGGCTCGATTGCCCGAGCGCCGCCGCCTGGTCGGCCTCGTCTTTCAAGAACCGGAAAAACAGCTCTTTGAGATGACTGTAGAGGACGATGTGGCTTTCTGGCCTCGTAACGCGGGGGTAAGCGCTGAAGCGGTCCCGGAGATGACCAGGGCCGCCCTGGAGGCCGTGGGGTTGGACTATCCGTCCTATCGGGAACGGTCGCCGTTTACGCTCAGTGGCGGCGAGATGAGACGGGTGGCCATTGCCGGCATTGTGGTGATGAACCCGCGCGTTCTAATCCTGGATGAGTCGACCGTCGGATTGGATGCCAGGGGCCGGATGGATTTAGCCGGCCGGATACGGGCGTTGAATCAAAAAGACACGGCGATCGTCATGGTCTCCCATGATATGGACGAGGTGGCGGAGTCGGCTGACAGGGTCATCATGCTGGCTCAGGGCGGCATCGTCTTTGACGGTCCGCCCAGGGAGGCTTTTAAACAAACCGATCTTTTAGCCGGGATAGATTTAGAGCTTCCACAAGTGGCGCGAATCGCGGCCAGATTGCGCCGACAGGGCTTGCTGGGCGGGCGTTTGCCGTTGACCCTGGCGGAGATCGAGTCGGATATCTTGACGGCGTTCGGGAAGGTCCCGGAGTGAACGGGCGCTCACTCGCTCTCGGTCAGTATTATCCGGCCCGGTCCGCGCTGCATACTCTCGATCCACGCGTAAAATTGTTGCTTATGCTGGCCTTAGTGACGGCGATATTTTTTATCAACAACCTTGCGGTGATGGTCGCCGCGGGGTTACTGGTCCCGGTATTAGCCACCGTCGCCAAAGTGCCCTACAGTTGGGTCATCCGCGGCCTGCGGCCGCTTCTCTTCATCTTAATATTGACCTTCTTTATTCATGTCTTCTTCACGCCGGGCGCGAGGCTGGCGGCAATAGGGCCGCTCACCGCCACCAGGGCGGGTCTTAGGAATGGCGCATTTTATAGCCTGCGCCTCGGGCTGGTCGTGCTCTTTTCCTCCTTCGTGACCTTGACCACGACCCCTGTTCAGCTTACGGACGCGATCGAATCCATCTTCGGGCCGTTAAAAAAGTTCCGGTTGCCGGTCCACGAAGTCGCGCTGATGATGACGATCGCGCTCCGCTTTATCCCCACGCTTCTAAGCGAAGCCGAGACGATCATGCAGGCGCAAAAGGCCCGCGGCGCCGATTTTGAATCCGGCCATATTTTTAAGCGGGCAAAAAGTTTTGTCCCTTTGCTGATACCTTTGTTTATCAGCGCCTTTCGCCGGGCGGACGAATTGGCGCTGGCTATGGAAGCCCGCGGCTATGCCGGCGGGGAAGGCCGCACCCGGTTGCACGTACTTAAAGTCCGGGCGGCTGACGTTGTTTGGCTCATAGGCGGTCTGGCGGTAATCGCATTGGTGGTCGGGGTAAGGTGGGCTGTCTGAAACACTGGAAAATAGTCATCGAATATGACGGCGGCCGGTATTGCGGTTGGCAGGCGCAGTCGAACGGCTGCTCGATTCAAGGAGAGATCGCCCGCGCCTTGGAGACCATTCTGAAAGAGCCGGTCAAAGTCGGCGGCGCCGGGCGGACCGACGCCGGTGTCCACGCTTTAGGGCAGGTCGCCGACTTTAACACTATCGTCGACGTTGATCCCGGACGTCTCCGTTGGCAGCTTAACGCGCTTTTACCCGACGATATTATTATCCGCGAGATTGAGGAAGTGAGCGAAAACTTTGATGCCCGCCGCTCAGCCATTGCCCGAACATACAGCTATTTTATTTTGAATAGATCGGCGCCCTCGCCGTTTTGGGGCCGTTACAGTTGGTGGGTGTCGAGGCCGCTCGATATTGCCGGCATGCGGGATGCCGCTGAACGCCTTGTCGGTATCCACGACTTTTCCGCCCTTACCGTGGCAAAAGTCGGCCCGATGGTCCGGGACGTCAAGGCGATAGAGATCGAGCCGAACGCTGAGACAGACGACCTGGTCCGAGTGACCATCGCCGCCAACGCTTTTCTGCATCACATGGTCCGATTGATCGTCGGCACTCTGGTCGAGGTCGGCGTAGGTAAGTTGCCGGCGGCGGCGGTCGACGAAATCCTCGCCTCAAAAGACGTCCGCCGGGCCGGGCCCAGGGCGCCGGCCAAGGGGTTGAGATTGGATAGGGTGGATTACTAAAAAGACGGCCCAATAGACCGGGCCGTCTTAAAACGCGGGGCAAGCCCCACGGTTGTCAGGTAGCGGCAAACCGCTACACCTCTATACTAACAGACAATCAACAGACAATCCGTCATTTCGCGGCAACGCTGATTTTACAAATCTTCGCAAAGAATTCATAATTTTAGCCTATCTTCTATTATATGGAGCAGCTTGTGGCGGAAGTTAGAAAAATACTGGTTGTTGAAGACGAGAAAAAGATCGCCGAGGTCATCAAAGCCTACCTGGAGCGAGAGGATTATTTGGTGACGACTACGGCCTCGGGCGCCGAAGCGCTTACTCTTGCGGACTCCGGTAATTATGATCTGATCGTCCTCGATCTTATGCTACCCGACCTGTCAGGCGAGGAAGTCTGCGCCGAGCTCCGTCGCCGCTCCGACGTGCCCATCATCATGGTGACGGCCAGGACTGCCGAAGATGAGAAAGTCCACGGTCTAAACATCGGCGCGGACGATTACCTGACGAAACCCTTTAGCCCGCGTGAGCTGGTGGCTAGGATTAAATCGATTCTGCGCCGGACGCACAGCGATACCGAATTCCTGGCGGAGAAGATAGATTTTGATGGAGAGAGACTGGTCATCGATGTGGCCCGCCATGAGGTGAGATTTGACGGCGAGCCGGTCGCTTTAACCCCGCATGAGTTTAAATTGCTGCTGACGCTGGCCAGGCACCCCGGGCGTGTCTACAGCCGGTATGAACTGATAAACAAGGTCCAAGGTTACGATTACGAAGGGTATGAGCGGACCATCGACGCGCACGTTAAAAATCTGCGGCAAAAAATAGAAGCCGATCCGAAGAACCCTCATTACGTTTTGACCGTGTTCGGTGTGGGTTATAAATTTGCGACTTAATCAACTCTGGCAGAAGCTGGCTTTAGGTTTTATCGCGGTGGCCGTCGCGGCCATCATTGTGGCCTACCTGCTGGTTAACTTCGCCGTGGACGCCCGTTTCCAGGGCTATATTACCGACCGGGAGCGAGCGTCTTACCAGAGGATAGGCCAATCGTTGGCGGCGGCTTACCTTGAAAGCGGCGGTTGGAACCAGAGTTTGTCGGATTCACTACCCCACTTTGCGATGTTGAGCAGCGTTTCGATCGAAGTTGTCGATGCCAATGGCCGCATTCTCGCCGACACGTCGGATAATAAGAGCGGCGGTCCGATGGCGGAATATATGTCGAGGCTGATAAGGCAAGGCGGGCTGGTGACCGAGCTTGTGCGGGAAAGAACGGAGGTCCCAATTGTCGCACACGGCCGTGTCGTCGGCATGGTCTATGTAACGCCCCTGGTCGCGGCGGGACAGTTAGGCGAGGACAAGAGGTTCCGCCAGTCGATAAACAGCTCGCTGATCTTTGGCGGCCTGCTGGCCGCGCTGGTCGCTCTCGCCCTTAGCTTCTTGATATCGACCCGGTTGACCAAACCGCTGACGGAGATGACCAAGGCGGCCAAGAAAATGGAGGCCGGCGATTTGAGCCAGCGGATAGTCGTGCAAGGTAAAGATGAAATCGGCCAACTGGGCGAGGCGTTTAACCATATGTCGCTGGCCCTTCAACGTCAGGAGAAGCTGCGGAAGAACCTGACCGCGGATGTCGCTCACGAATTGCGCACGCCGCTGGCGACTATTCGCAGCCACATCGAAGCGTTTCAGGATGGTGTTATCGAACCTGATGAAAAGAACCTGGAGTCGATTCACGAAGAGACCTTGCGTTTGGGGCGGCTCGTCGACGATCTCGGTAAGTTGGCGCAGGCGGAAAGTGGTAAATTAACCCTCAACAAACGACGGGCCGATCTGACTTCTCTGACGAGGAAGGCCGCCTTGGGGCTGCAGCCGCTCTTTGACAGCCAAGGCGTGACTTTGGATATCCGGACGAACGGGCGAATAGCCGGTGACTATGATGAAGACAAGATAAAGCAGGTCCTGGTCAATCTTCTGGTCAATGCGGTCAAGTTTACGCCCGCCGGCGGTAGAGTGACCGTCAAGGTCGGCGCGGACGCCGCCGCCGCCGTTATCTCGGTCAGCGACACCGGCATCGGCATAGACTCAGCGTCGTTGCCGTATATCTTCGAACGGTTTTATCGGGCCGAGAAGTCAAGAAATAGGGCTACCGGCGGGTCGGGCATCGGACTGACAATCGCCAAGAAGCTGGTAGAGCTGCACGGCGGCACAATCGATGTGACCAGCCGGCCGGCCAAAGGAGCGACCTTTACGATTAAATTGCCGGCCAAGGGCTAGAACGCGGCCGAAAACCCCATCTGCGGCGTTATCCTCGGCCTCGGCTCGGTCACGTAATCGCACATACGCTCCCTCCCCTCGGCCTTCGTCTGCCCCCGTATCGACGTACGGGGCAAGCTTGCATCTGGGGCTTTGGGCCGCGTTCTCCAATTCCAGGAACTCACACAGCAAACACACATGAAATTCACGGTTTCTTCATTTTTATGGCCGATAATGCATTTAGGATTTAAACCGGGAAGCAAGGAGGACGGAAATGGAAGCGCAAGCGAAGCAAGCTAAATGGGTCGTCCCCATTCTGATTGTAACTATGACCGCCCTGACTTTGATTGCTTTGGTCAGCTGGGTTCAGGTTGTCTTTGGCGGCGTCATGCCGGGTACCGCGTCCTTTGGCGGCGTCGGCGGGATGATGATTAACACAGCAAATACTGGTCCGGCCGGCGGTCCGGCCGGCGGAACGCAGGATATGAACGCCCATATGAAAACAATGATGGGCAGTGGCGGTATGGCTAAGAATTGCGCCAAAATGCAGAACGATCCGAAGATGCCGGCGATGCACGACAATTGCGCTAAGACAATGGGTTCCAACAGCGACAATATGCAGCAGCAAATGAACGGCAGCAGCAGTACAACGAAGCAGACATTGTAACCCTGTCGCGGTTGGCTTGAACGAAACGCTCCCCGGCGGCACTAACCGCATCCAGGCCCCGGGTGCGTCAAGAAAGAAAAAGACCCTCGAAATCGGAGGGTCTTTTTCTTGTTACTCGCTTTTCAGAACTAATAACGATTCGATATGCGGGGTTCGCGGGAAAAAATTATACAACTCACAAAAAGTAATTGCATACTTTTCGCTAAGCATTTTTAAGTCTCTGGTCTGGGTCGCCGCATCGCATGACAAATAGATGATTTTGCGCGGAAGAATTTCCAATACCTTGCCAACCACTTTTGGATGTAGCCCCGCTCTTGGCGGATCAAAAATAATCGTTTTATCTTTTTTGATCTCACTCAACATCTTCTCGGCGCTTCCGCCGCAGGCTGTGACGTTCTTCAACTCATTGATATTAATGTTTTCACCGGCCAGGCTTGAGGCCTCCGGATCGCTTTCAACAAGAATGCCGCTCCTGATCTTGTCGCCGAGCGTAATGCCGATAGCGCCGACACCGCTGTAGAAATCGACGATCTCCTCTTCATCACTGACAAATGCGCCGATTCTGGACAATGTTTTGGCAAAAATGTCGGTGTTCACCTGAAAAAAGCTTAAAGGGCCGCACTTAAATGTTTTGCCCTCAATTTCCTCAGTTATAAAATTGCGCCCCTGTGATTGCGGAAGCTTAAGCGGCACAGGAGCATGATTCAAAGGATTCGAAAAGTAAAGATGAAAACCGGTAAGAATATCGTCGCAAACAGCGCCCCGCGGCAATTGAAAACTCTCATTTGTGACCATCAGTGACGCAACGACCAGGCCGCGACGATTCTCGCGCAAAATCAAGCTTTTAAGATCGCGAACGCCCACCTTTTCCCTGTTTAACCAGGCAAGGACATTGGTCGCTGCCTTATTAATATTTTCTTTAACCAAAAGGCACTTATCGATCGGGTAGAGGTCCGTCGTGCCTCTTTTGTGCAAAGCAAGGCTTATCGCATTGCCGCCGGCATCGACGCAAAAGCCGTACTCCGTTTTGTTCCGGTATCCAAAGAGGTTTTGATCGTAAACTATCTTAAAATCAGGCAATTCAATACCGCTGATTCTTTTAAATGTCTCTTTAGCGATCTCTTTCTTCCAATAGTTTTCATGCGCGAATGTCATAATCTGCCAAGGGCTGCATGACAGGAAATGATCTTCTTCGGGGTCGACTCTTTCCGGTGAAATATCATTTATCCGGATGGCTATGCCCTCGAAATAATTCTCTTTCTTTTTGGTTAATCTAATGACGGCGGTTTCGCCGGGTAGAACATTCCAGGCAAAAACAGGCTTTCCGTCATAAAAACCTAACCCTTGTCCGCCGTTTACCAGTTTTTGTATCTCAACCGTTATTTCATTCATTCCAGCGACATCTTCCCGTATTCCAGAGGTGAAAGAAAGGGGTATCGGTTGGCCGGCATAGTTTCAGAAATCGTTCGTTTATAGGAGCCCTTCCTGTTTTACGGTATAATACCTTATTTAACCTTGGGGCTTGATGTATATGAGCTTTCCTTATCTTATCGATTTCGACTTGAAGAAACTGCCTGTTCACAAGACGGACGTGTTGGTGATCGGCGGCGGCGTCGCCGGCCTGACCGCGGCTGTGACCGTGGCTGACAAGCTCAGCGTGCAGGTCTTAACCAAGGGCAGCATTAAGCAGACGAGCACTTGGTATGCCCAAGGCGGTATAGCGGCGCCGCTGGCCGCTGACGACTCCCCTGAACTGCACTTTAAGGACACGATCGCGGCGGGGGCCGGTTTGTGCGACCCGGAGGCCGTCAAGGTCCTGGTTGGAGAAGCGGCGGCGGCCGTATCCATGTTACTTGATCTCGGGACCGGCTTTGACAAGCGTGACGGTTCTCTGCGGCTGGGGCGCGAGGGAGGGCATACGGTTTCCCGTGTCGTTCACGCTGGTGACGCGACCGGCAGCGCGGTGATGGCCTCACTGGCCGGCACCGTTAGAGATCACAACAATATCCGCTTGACTGAAAATGTTTTTGTCCTGGATCTCTTAAAGCAAGATGAAAGGTGTCGCGGCGCTCTGGTCTTTGACGGGGCGACCGGATCCGTCAACGCTTATGTGGCTCAAGCGGTCGTCTTGGCGGCCGGCGGCATGGGGCAGATATACGAAGGGACGACCAATCCACCGGCGGCGACGGGCGACGGTCTAGCCATGGCGTACCGGCGGGGAGTTAAACTGGCGGGCCTGGAATTCGTCCAGTTTCATCCGACCGCCCTGGCCACGGACGAGAACCCGCGCTTCCTGATATCGGAAGCCGTCCGGGGCGAAGGGGCGTATCTGGTAAATGAAAAAGGCGTCCGCTTCATGGTCGGGCGACATCCGTTGGCCGAGCTTGCGCCTCGCGATATCGTGAGCCAGGCGGTCGTCAAGGAGATGCGGGCCTCCAGATCGGACCACGTTTATCTGGATGCCCGTCACTTGCCGCCGGAGATGTTGCCAACGCGCTTCCCGGCCATTTGGGCGCACTGTTTGGCGGTAGGGTTTAATCTGTCGACCGATCTCGTGCCCGTGACCCCGGCGGCTCATTATCTAATCGGTGGTGTCGTCGTCGATCTGTATGGCCGGTCGAGCCTGGCCGGCCTCTATGCCGGCGGGGAAGTAGCTTCGACCGGAGTGCATGGAGCTAATCGACTGGCCAGCAATTCTTTGCTGGAGGGTCTGGTCTTCAGTCGCCGGATAGGCGCTCTTTTACTGAAAACAATCGAGCCGGGCGGCGCTCTTGAGATCGATTTGGGATTGGTTCAAGAGACCGGCAGGCCGAAAGGCAAATCTCTGGCTTACGTCAGGGAAAAACTGCAGAAGACCATGACCGCAAAAGTTGGCGTCATCAGGACAGCTGAAGGTTTAAGGGAGGCGGCTGAATACCTGGCCGACCGTCGGTATCTGCAGGGCTACAGGTATGGAAAGGCCGCCGACTGGGAGGTCGTAAATATGTTGGCTCTGGCGGAATTAATAGTGGCGGGCGCCTTATCGCGCCGGCAAAGCCTGGGCGTCCACATGGTGGCGGGCTGATTTGCTCCCTGACATCGATGAGGCGGTAGCGCGGGCCGTGGAGATGGCGCTCCGCGAGGATTTGGGTCCGGATGGTCGTACCGGTGACATAACTACGGAAGCTGTTATCGGTGACGAAACGGGCTCGGCCGTGATCACGTCCAACCAAGCCTGTGTCGTCGCCGGCCTGTCGGCGGCGGCGGCGGTCTTCGCCTCCGTCGGCGGCGATTTACGATTCGACCCGGAAGCGGCTGACGGAGAGAAGGTCGCTGAAGCCCGGGTCGTGGTCCGTCTCAACGGCAAGCTTAAGGCTATACTTAAGGGTGAGCGCGTGGCCCTGAACTTTTTAAGTCATTTAAGCGGCATCGCTACGCTCACGGATAGATTCGTGGCGGCGGTGGACGGGACCGGAGCCGATATCTACGATACTCGCAAGACCACACCCGGTCTCCGGGCGCTGGAAAAATACGCGGTTCGAGTCGGCGGCGGTCGAAATCATCGTTTCGGCCTCTTTGACGGGGTCTTAATCAAAGACAACCACCTTGCCAAGCAAAGCATTAAGCAAGCGATTGTATCAGCGAAGGCTGCCTCTCTCCCCATCGAAGTGGAAGTCGAAACTCTGGAGCAACTAGACGAAGCAATAGCCGCTGGGGCCGATATCGTCTTGCTGGATAATATGAGCGTGGATATGGTCCGACAAGCGGTCGAGTCGGCCAAGGGCGAGGTAGTGATAGAGGTATCCGGAGGGGTAACCTTAAGCACTGTCCGGGAAATAGCCATGGCCGGGGCGGAGCGCATTTCAGTCGGGGCCATCACCCAGGGGGCGCCCGCGATAGATTTTTCCCTAACCGTCTTCTAAAGGGTTGGAAATGGATATTCTTCAAGCGATATTAAACTTGTTCATCCGCTATGGGTATTTCTTTCTTTTTTTCGCGACCGCTCTCGAAAACATCCCGGTTGTCGGCATGTTCCTGCCCGGCGAGGTCATAGTTGTGGCCGCCGGCTTTTTCGCCGCGAGCGGAAAGTTCGATGTTGCGGCGGTTATTCTCATTGCCGCCCTGGGTGCTTTTCTGGGGACTATCTGTAGCTATGCTCTGGGCTTTTGGGGCGGCCGGTCGTTTCTGGAGATGCTGGCGACCAAACTAAGGGTAGACGGCGATCGCTTGAACAGCGCCGATCGGTACTTTACCACCCACGGCCACATCACCGTCTTTGTCGGCCGCTACTTAAGCGGGATAAAGGCGTTCATACCGGCATTGGCCGGCGCGCACCGGATGAGGTTTGGGACTTTTCTTCTCTTCGCGTCCCTGGCCATCGTTACCTGGACGGTCCTGGCGACTGGGTTGGGCTATTTTTTCGGGGCGAATTGGCCGCTCTTGATGAAGATAATAAGGACAGCCGGCTGGTTGATTCTACTCTTGGCGGCTTTGATTATCGGTTTGATTTGGTACCGGAGGCGGGGCCGATGAGGCGGCGGGTCCTGGACGCGCTTAAGCGCTCGAAATCGCCCGTATCCGGGCAGGCTTTAGCGGATGAGCTAAAGGTATCGCGCACGGCCGTGTGGAAGCAGGTTCAGAAGTTTAGGTCGCTCGGCTACGACATCGTCGGATCGCCAAAAATCGGTTACGCGCTAATGTCGGCGCCCGACATTATTGTTTGTGAAGAGCTCGAAGCGCTTCTACCGGCGGAGTTTAAAGGCCGGGTGGTCTGTGCCGATCGTATCGGGTCGACCAACGATGCGGCCAAAGACTTGGCGGCCGCCGGGAGTTTCAAACCGGTCGGCCTGGTAGTCGCGGAAGAACAAACCGAAGGCCGAGGCAGGTTTGGACGACGCTGGGTATCGCCGGGGGGCGGCATCTGGATGTCGTTGGTCGTCCGGCCTCAGATACCCGTTGTGGCCGCCGGGCGCGTGGCTATACTGGCGGCGGTGGCGGTGGCCGAAGCCATTGCCGAGGTGGCCGAGGTCCAGGCATGGATAAAGTGGCCGAATGATGTTATGGTCGACGGCAAAAAGGTCTGCGGTATTTTGACCGAGATGGCGGCCGAATTCGCTCTAGTCGAGTACCTGGTCATAGGCATAGGCGTTAACGCCAACATTCGCGCATCGAAGCTGGCCCAGGGACCGGGCGTCGCTACGACCTTGATGGCGGCATCAGGCGGGCCGGTTGACCGGACGGCATTGATAAGCGCCTTAGTAACGCGCATCGTGGCGGCCCTCCCGGCGCTTGAAGATGGTTTTGGTGCGGTGCGAGAGCGCTGGAAAGAGTTGTCGGAAACTTTGGGCCGGCAGGTGAAACTGGACGCCGGCGGGAGCATAATAGAAGGGCGCGCGGCCGACATCGATGCCGACGGGGCCTTAATCGTCGAGACGACCGCCGGTGAGCGGCGGGTCTTTAGGGCCGGCGAGGTGACAATGGGAAATGATGATAAATCTTAGACCCCATCATCTTCTTTGCCTAACGGGTTGGCAAGGGCACGGTTATGACCAGGCTTTCACCGACAATTTCAATCGGATCGCGATTAAGCTGCGGGCCGGTGAGTTGGTGCGCTTGGTCGCCGGCAATGATGACATTTGCGCCTGTTGTCCAAAGGTCGAAACCGTCGATTGCCGAGAAGAATTTCCCGCTGCCATTGATGAGCGCTTGCTTAAGCGTTTGGGGATATCGGGCAATAGCGTTTACAAGCTAGAGTGGCTCAACGGCCTGATCAAAAAAAAGGTAGCCGCTAGTGATCTGGACGATATCTGCCGGGGTTGTCCCTGGCTTGAATTTGGCTGGTGCGCGTCAACTCTTAGCGGCCGAATCTAACCGAACCGACCTGTCCTCCGAAAACCGTACCTTGTTCATGCGTTGCTGCTTTCAAATCGAGTCTAACCTCTATTTTAAAGTGGCACAATTTTCGGGGGGATAGGTCAGTGGTTATCTGCCTAACGTTTTAAATCAGCGGTGGTTGCATTTTGCCATCCGCTGGATTTGCTTGTTATGTTCGTCCTTTTCTTTTTTTCTTTTTGTATTGGGTCAAGAACTCGCTGGGCGACAAGACCTCAGCGCCCTGACATAACCTGGAGGGGAAATGGACTTGGTTGCCCGTGACGATACATACGGCCTGGCTTGCGATGGCCACTTCAAGAAATGGTTCATCGTCTGAATCCGGGAGAGGATCTGTGAGTGGTGACGGCGCTATCGGCTGGCCGCGGAACTCAATATACTCAAGTAGCACGGCAATCTTGTCTTCATTGAATACGAACTTGGGTCTTTTAAGAACATCACTATATTCCGCCATAATGCGGGCATCAAATGAAAGAGTCAGCTCACCGGATGAGACCATGCGGACAATTTCACCACAAGGCCCGAATGGGGATAGAAGTCCCGCAACAAGAACATTAGTATCAAGGACAATATTCATTCTGCCCGTTTTTCACGGACAGCCTTGATTTCGGCTTCAATGTCCTCCATGGCAATTTTGTCTGTTCCCTGCTCAGTAGACCTTTGCTGTAAACTTGCGACAGCCTCAACTGACCGAGCTTGCCGGAACGCCGACAACGATTCTTCAAGATTTGATTCACTGATCGCCGCCAGTATTGCCACTGGCCGGCCATTGCTCGTGATAACCATTTCTCTCTCATCCGGCAACTCTTTCCAGACTTGGCCGGATTTTCCCCGTAAATCGCGAACGCTTACAAATTTCATTTCATACCTCCATATGTGTATTTTATTATATACACATATGTCACTCATTTCAATCTTATTCTTTCACATAACGCATAGCTCAGCGGTTGATTAAACGCGGTCGACAAATGGCGCGTTTAAGCAATCCGCTGGAACGATGTGTTAGCCATGGTTTTGTCATTTATCAAGATAATTTTTCAGATCGCGATAATAGTTTTCGTGAGGGCCAATCATTATTAACTCTAGCGCTTCTTCGTGAACTCGATAGGCAAGAGGATATTGCGTGGTCTTAACTTTGAATTTGTGAACGAAGACCTTGCTTAGATCCCCCTTTTTTTCGTTTCCGAGAAACGGGTTATCGACAATTTTCTTTATCTCTTCGTCTAGTACTTTTTTTCCTGGTTTGGATATCTTTGTTACCGCTTTTTCAAAAATCCTCGACTGATATATCTTCAATTAGATCATCCAAACTTGTATTCGGTCTTCTCGCCTCGCTCCAATTCTTCTAACCCGAACAAAATTTCTTTGATGAGCGAATAGGTCAAATCCGGGTTTTCTTCGACACATTTACCTATTCGAGCCCAGTGCTCTATCTGGCCAGTTAGCGACCGATGATCAACGCGACTAAATTTCTTTGCTTCGTCTACAAGCTCTTCAGAAATACGAACTGCGGTTGCCATAGCCTTACCTCCAATTCATTATGCAATCTTATGTGTCCATATTATTGCACTTAGAAACATTATGCAACCTTTTGTTTTATAATCATTTTGATTTATTTTGGCTAACGCATAGCTCAGCGGTTGATTAAACGCGGTCGACAAATGGCGCGTTTAAGCAATCCGCTGGAGCGCATTGTTAGATGTGCACTTAATTTCACAAATCTTCTGGTTTCAGCCCAGTGTGTTTGGAAATACGCGAAAGCATTTTGGGACCGATTTCTTCTCTGTCGTGAAAGGCAAACGTGAAATCGGAATAACCGGGACGTGATAAAACTTTGTGTGAAGTGCCTGCTTGACGCTTGACTGTCCAGCCTATGTGCAGCAAAGCTGCAAGAACCCTCTTGGCTTTTGCGCTAGACCATTGGCTCATGCTGCAGCAAAAGAAATGCTTTGAAGATCTGGGCTTTCCTCGCCATGTTCAAGACGATCAGCGATAACACGCAAAGCAAGCGCTTGTGCTCTCGCCTTCGCCTCATCTGGTGTCTGGCCATATGCCATCACACCAGGAAGGGCAGCGATTTCAGCCAACCACCGACCATCTGCTTCTTGTTCGACCTCTAGCACTAATTTCATGCTCTAAGTTTATCATATTCTGGTATTTTTTATTTTTGCACATAACGCCATAGATCAGCGGTGGTTACCTGCGAATCGACCAAATGGCGCAGGTAAATGTCCGCTGGAACGCCTTGTTATGCGCCGCTTTTGTTTTTTGCCTCTATGTATTTGACGCCCTTGATTTTCTCGAAATCTTTATCTTGCGTCCACAAGGTGGCCTGCCTTGATAAAGCAACGGATAGAATAATGCTGTCGGCCATGGGCAGGCCCCGATCAAGGCT
>JAUXSL010000051.1 GCA_030679975.1 Actinomycetota bacterium | reverse complement strand
AAAAAAGGCGCGGCGGACGGTCATGAGATTTTAGGAATAAGAAACGGCTGGGCAGGCTTGATAAAAGGCGATATCGCCCCGCTGAAAAGAGAGGAAGTCTCGGGTATTTTGCCGAAGGGCGGCACTATCCTGGGCACATCGCGCACCAACCCGTTTAAACTGGGGGCCGTCGATGAGATTCACAAAAATATGGCCGCCCACAAGCTGGACGCGCTGGTAGCCATCGGCGGCGACGATACGCTGGGGGTCCTGCACAGACTGAATAATCTGCCTGATGAACCGGTGGCCGGGGTCGGCATCCCGCAGACGATAGACAACGATATCCCCGGCACGGACTATGCTATCGGGTTCGATTCAGCGACGGCCATCGCCACGGACGCCTGCGACAAACTTCACACGACCGCCGAATCTCACCACCGGGTGATGATCCTGGAGGTGATGGGCCGGGACGCCGGGCATATCGCGGTCGAAGCCGGCCTGGCGGGCGGGGCCGATATTATCTTGATACCGGAATACCCGGTTGAACTTGACTGGGTTTGCGACCGGGTCAAGCACCGCGCCGAAAAAGGCAAGACCTTTAGCATCATCGTCGTGGCTGAAGGCGCCAAGCCCGTCGGACACGATCAGGTAGTCAGGACGGAAAAGACCGACCAGTTCGGACATGTCCTTCTCGGCGGTATCGGCGAATACCTGGCGGCGGAAGTTGAAAAATGCGCGAATATGGAAACTCGCGTGACCATACTTGGTCATCTGCAGCGGGGCGGCACACCCACCGCCTACGACAGGATGCTGGCGACGCGCTTCGGCGTGGCCGCGGTGGACCTCGTCAACCGGAAGAAATGGGACCACATGGTGGCGCTAAAATGCAACCAGATCACGGAAGTGCCGCTGGAAGAAGGGTTGGCGGGGGTTAAGCCGGTCGAGCCCGCCCTCTATGAGACCGCTAAGATTTTTTATTGAGAACGTAACCCGGGAGTTTGCCGTAAAGATTAACGGACTTGACTCCTTCTTCGTACCGGCGCGAGAGTACCCACCACGCTCCAATGACGATTGCCGACGCAAGCGCGGTCATCAGGAGCGATGGAATATCAAGCCGGGGGGCTCCGACCATGAACAGGTATCCTATCGCAGCTAAACCAATTGGTCCGGCGGTGGCAAAGACTTGCTCAAGATGGGCCTGGAAGGGAGGCTCGGAAACGGCGATGCGCGTCCGGTATTTGCGGATCAACGTTACCCAGGGAAGCGCCACCATAAATGAGGCGGCGCTGATAATCAATAAAGACCACCCGTGTTCCAGGGGGAAAGAGACTTGCTTGGATGTGTTAGCCGCGAACTTTACTAAATCAGCGGCATAAACGCCGACTATTAACGACTCCAAAATCTCCAAAGTTATTTGCGCCCCGCGGCTGCTCTCACTGACAATTAGGTTGGACATCTCGTTAATGCCTTCGCTGACATGAATTCCGAGCATATCAAGGCGCTCTAGCTTATGCTTGAGGCTGTCGTATAGCTCAGGGAGGCGGAAGGCCCGGCTTGAAGAATCGATCATTTCGGCAAAGAGCGAACTGCCGCCGCGGCGACTCAGCGGGTCTTCCATCACGTCGGACAGGGCTACTTTTCTATCTTCTATGGTAGTGACAATGTGGCTCAGGCCGTCGAATATCTCCGGAAAGTTCTCCTCGTGGCTTTTTGCGCGCAATTCTTCATAATGCTTAGAAATATCCGTCATGTCCCGACTTATTAATTGATTGTGCATGGTGTAGATATACCAGAGAATTCGCTGATCGCAGAGGGTTATTTTAAACTCCTCGCGGTACTTGGCCGACCCGAGCAATTCCGGGGAGCGCCGATATTCCGTCAGCGGGTCAACCGGCAGATAGTATACGCACAAAGCGCCCCGCAGATGGACGGCCATATACAAGAGGTCCGAATAGAATAAGTTGGTTAAGGCCTCTTTGATCGGCTCCCAGTCGACGCGGATGGATTCCCATTTACTTTTCATGAGCAGTCTGGCCACTTCCGAGCGATCGTTGAAGAGGTTGGCCTTCACATACTCGGCGGTCTCGGTCAGGCTTGAGCTATTGTGTTTGCGCCACACGTCCGGTGTGGTGATCGTGGTTAAGACATAAGGAAACTCGCCCTCGGCGGCATGCCAATCGGTGTTGTGCTTCAAGGCGGCCGTCAGTTGCATTCTTTCAGTGTAAGAGCAACAACCGTTGTCGGCCACCGCTTCTTTTATGCGGGCGATCACATCTTTTCCAAGCAGGTGCAGAAAATAATGATAAAGTTTGGGGGCTCCCGTTGCCCGGCTGCCGTCCCATGAAAAATGAGGTTCCCGGCCCCAATCCGAACCGCGGTCAAGATTTTGAAGATCGATTATCTCGCTAACACCCATGGAGCTTTTAACCAAGGTGGCTTCCTCTATAAGGCGGCATAACTTTGAAGTAAGTTCGTTTGCTTCCGCGGAGCGCAATTCATATTTTTGGATGACGGGAAAAATTGCGGAAGCATCTCTATACTTAATTGCCGCCGGGGTCGTGTCGGCAAGTTCCCGCGCCAGCGCGATCCGATTCTCCAGCCCACCCAATACTGTCGAATGAACGATGTCGTCTATGGCTGTCCCCACAGCCGTCGGGGTTAAGAGATGAAATTTGATGGTGACGATGCCAAAGCCCGTATGGAGTAGCTTTACCGTGCTTCGGACTCTTATCTTAAGGTCAGGCAAGTGTCGCCCCAGATCCGGCAAGCGCTCCGGGTTGAGTAGACTCAACTCTTCGCCTTCCAGGCAAAGGATCATGAACGGCTCGTCCTTAATGCAATATGGTCTTGTCCCTAAACGCTCATGACTATGACAGGTGGACCAGAGCAAACCATCGTTTTCGGTTTTGCGCTGGTTGACGTTATAGGTCAGCATCTCCATGAACCGCAAATTGCTCGAGATAGCGCAAGATGAAAAGTTATTATTCATATCTTCGACAAATTGACTGGTGGCAACGGCACCGTCAAACGCCGTTCCGTCGTCTTGATCATCCGAATATTGTAGGAAGCATTGGCGCAGGCGCCGCCAACCGGAGATTTTAAACGGGTAGAGGAACTCAACCTTGACGTTGTCGAAATCGAGAGGCTCAACCATGCCGGCTCGCTTTTGTGAATGGTTCGGTTATAATCGAGTGAAATCGATTATCGGAGACCGGATTATTGGGGAATACCGCGTACTTGTCGGCCAGGGAATTTACAGCGCGTGTCGGCCAACCTCTCATCGATTTGATCTTGTTGCTGTCGATTGCCATATTGGTCTTTGCCGTTCTTCCGCAACTAAGGACTTATACCCGCTTTGTCGTCCTGGCATTATTCGCGGCTTTCGCGGCAGGGTGGCTGCTGTTGGTGAGTTTTCACTATCAAATTGCGACACATCTAGTGCTTGTCGACCCCACAGGCCAACTACCGCCAGGTAGTTTTACTATACCCGTTTGGGTCGAAAACGAAAAGTTTTATTTTTGGACCCTCATTCTCGGGCTCTTAACGGTCGTCGGTCGGCGCCGCCCGAAAGCGTTCCAGTCGACCCTGGAGCTGACTTTCGCCGGTTTCGGGATTCTGACATTCTTTACCTCAAATCCGTTTTCCCGGCCGCTCGCCGATTTTCACGCTGGTTTTACGCAGTATGTTCAAGCCGTCAGCACGGGGCAAGACATGCAGGTTCAGGTCCAAGCTTACTACGCTATGTACGGTAAGATGGTCGGTTTCTACAACTCCGCGTATATGTGGATACACCCGCCCCTGCTGTTTGCCGCTTACTCGACCTTTGTCCTGGCCTTCATCGGCTGCATCTTTATGTTGGTCAAAAAGCAGGAGAGATATGACAAACTGGCATATGACTGGGCCAAGCCCGGCTTTATCTTGCTTACGGTCGGCTTGTTGATCGGCTACCCTTGGGCTGTCGAGGCTTGGAAAGACCAGCCATGGTGGTATGACCCCAAGGTAAACGTTACCTTGATGATGTGGCTGCTCTACAGCGCTTATTTCCACGCCCGCTTGTATATTCATCGCCGGGGTATGTGGGTGACGACGGCTATCTTAGGTTATGTCGCTTTCCTGGGCGTGGTGGTCACGTACATCACGACTTACGTGATCCCGGGGATCCATTCGGTGGCGGGTTGATATGATAAAGAACCTAAATTTTATCTTAATATTGACGACAATCGTGGTTCTGTCGGCCATCGGTATTATCTTCATCTTCGGGTCCGGCTATAGCTGGGTGCAGTCGATAAAAGTCAGCGACTGGCGGCAGACCCCCCTCTATCAAAATTACGTAAGCGATATGAACCTGGCCGTTCTGCCGCTCTCCGTCATCCTGGTGGCGGTAATGGGTTTGTGTATACCAAAGAGGCTCTTCAGCGGCAAGGCTTTGCTCCGGGCGATGGGGTTCCTGTTGGCCGCGACCCTGGCAACGGCGGCTCTCCTGGGTCCGAAGCTCGGGATGGGGGTTTTGCTCGTAGCCGCCACCTTAATTCAGGTCGTCGTCATTGGGATGACGCTCGCCGGTGACCGGCGTCTAAGCTATGAGACTCAAGGGTTTTTTGTCCAGATCGGCTCGGCCGTCCTGCACTTGGGTTTTATCATCTTCTTGGTTGACTTTATTCTCCTCAGTGGGTCCCCGGCCCATTTAGACGTCTTTTGGCTGTCAACCATTTTGATCGGCGTCGGCATGGTTCTCTGCTTCTACAGCGCTGAGCTGGCGCGTTTGCGCGATTCTGGTCCGCCACCACTTGCGGACGAAAATAAGTAAGATAAGGCCTAAAACTAGCCCGACGATAGCCGGCAGAGTAGTGACCCAACTTAATATTTCCTCAAATCTGCTCTTGATGAAATCGGTGAGATAGACGCTGAGTGTGATGATGGCTGCGCAGTAGATGGCGCCGCCGATCGCCGTGTAAATCGTGAATTTCTTGATGTCCATGCCCATAGCGCCGGCTGGATAGGATATCCAGGTTCGGGCGGGCCCGAAGAATTGGGCGAAAAAGATGGATTTATCGCCGTAACGCTTGATAAGCTGCCGGGCCCGGGATCGCTTTTCGGCCTCGTTCCGGGGGTGTCTGTGCCAGCGCTCAAAAAAGCTCGCTCCGCCCCGGCCGATTTGATAAGCCGCGAGCGAGCCCAGGACCAGTCCTAAATCAGAGACCAATAAGGCCTGCAAGAAAGTCGCGCGCCCGCTTAATATCAGCAGTCCCGCCGTCACCTCGATAACGGCTGAGGCGGTCGGGATGCCGAAACTTTCCAGGAAAGCGCCGACCCCCAACCCGATGACGCCGTATTTTAAAGTCAATTGAGATAAAAACTGGCCGATAGCGATAAAAATCTGCACTAAGCTATTCTTCCCCTCCCTCACCGTATTGTCAAAGACGGTTGCAAGGCAAGCTGCCAACGGCTAGAGTTATAGACGGCATGATGATCATCAGCCGACAAAAAGACCAAATAATCCACGTCTCCGATAGAGGAGACGTGGCCGGATTACTGGCCGACAACGAGAATCTCATCTGGATAGATATCGACCGGCCGACAGAAGATGACCTTAAGTGGCTGAGCGATACTTTCGGTTTCCACGACTTGGCTCTTGAAGACGTGGCTAAGCAGAGGCAAAGAGCTAAGGTGGAGACGTTCGACGACCACTTCTTTATCGTCGCTCACGGGGTCAAGCCCGGTCAACAGCGGGTCTTGGATATTATCGAACTCTACCTTTTTGTCGGCGCAAACTACTTAGTCAGCATCAGACAGGAACCGTTTTTGCCCCTTGACGACCTCCTCAAGAACAGAAGTGAAAGCCGGTATCTGCGCCGGGGGCCGGATTTTCTCCTCTATGCCATTTTGGACATGGCGGTCGATACTTATTTTCCGGCCATGGAAAGGTTGGACGAAAGTATCGATAAGATGGACCGGAAAGTCCTCGAGCGGCCGACGAAAGATGATATCGAGCGTATTTTGGCTGTGAAGAAGCAACTGGTCTTCATGCGCAAGCACATTAGCCCGCAGAGAGACGTTATCAATGCGCTGATCAGCCGGGATTTCCCGGTGATAAGCGGCGAAACGGTCATTTATTTCCGGGATATCTACGACCATTTGATGCGCCTCTATGACGATATCGATTTCTCGCGCGACCAATTGACGAGCCAACTGGATATTTATCTTTCGCAGGTTTCAAATAATCTAAACGACGTGATGAAGCGGCTCACCGTTTTCGCCAGCATCTTCATGCCGATTACCTTCTTAACCGGCTTCTTTGGCATGAACTTTGGCTATATCCAGGACCGCAGCCCTATTTGGTGGCTAGTGATCACTGCCTTTATAACGGTGGTGGCTTATGGCAATTATTGGTGGTTCAAGAAACGAGACTGGCTCTAGAACGCTGCCCTTATGAACTCCAAGGCCTGCCCGGCGCAATGGTTCCAGTCGCGGGTCGAAGCTTCAGCTTTGGCTTGTTTTTTTAAGCGAAGATAAAGGCCGCGGTGGTTCAGAATATGGATAAGCAGATGGCCGAGGGAGGCCCAATCACCGATTGGCACGGTCATCCGGCCGATCTGATAATCGACCGTCAAAGCGGGGGATTCAAACCCGATGACCGGCAGGCCCGCGGCCATCGCTTCCCCTATAAGTAGCGAATTTGTGTCAGTGAAGGACGAGATAAATATCCGGCTCGCGAGCAGCGTCTTCTGCCTCGCGACTTCATCCGGATTGAACGACCAGCTGATATCGTCAGCGAGTTCGCGCTTGGCAAAGAGGTGCTTGACCAGTGGCGGGACGCTCTGTGGGCCACTGACCATAATCGCCAACTTGGCGTCGGGACGGTATGTTCGCACGTGACGCCAGGCATTCGCCAACTGGGCCCAACCTCTGATCGATTCGTTTGCGGCGATAAAACACGCGTCATAGCGTTTGCGCTTGCCGGCCCGTGCCTGCATGACCATTGGGTCTATACCCAAGCGCAATCTATGCGATCGCCCCCCGAATCGGGCATCGAGCCGGGCCCTATCGGTGCCGCCGACAGCGAAAACGAGGTCGGCGTTGCGTTCTATCTGGCTGGTCATAACCGCGTTGGCCGCATATCTGATGAGATACTTGGGGTCGATAGTTTTGATACCGCTGACCCACCTGGCTCCCGGGTTCAAGCGGCGTGCTTGCTGCGAAGCGAATAGATCGGCCCAGGAATTAGAAGCCGAGTAGATGAGACCGTTCGTTTTTATCCGCCGGCTATACATCCAGCCTATCAGACTCTTGGCCATGGGGTGGATCACCCGGCCGAAACGGCGCCACCGCTCTGTGGGCCAAACGCGGTAGACAACATTATGAAGGTCATGGTCCTGGGCGAGAAGATACCCGGTATGGTCTGTGTAGAGGGTGACCGGCGCGCCAAGATCCGCCCACCCTCTGGCCAACTCGAGCGTCGCGCGAGCGTCGCTGTCGAGCGTGCCCTTGACGCCGATGGCTGTTCCGATTATGTGGATTTCGTCGAAGACCGAAACCTGATTTTGACCGGATTGTGCGGCCCGCGTTTTTATTGCCATTTGCACTTAGTATTCCCATTAGGCATGGGAGAAAATCCATGGAGATCGATCGCATGTTCATAATCTTGCTGTTCATAATCTCGCTTGTGAAATAAGTCACTAATAGGTAATCTGGTAATTATGAAAATACTTCATGTACGCTTACCGTGCTGGAAGATATGGCCCGCCGGGGTGGTTATCTTAGCCGATCATCTCAGGAAAAGCGGCCACGCGGACCAACGTATTCTTGATCTTGCGCTGATTCGGTCTTCAAGACTGCGCCCAGAGCTTCAAAGGATCATTCAAGCTTATTCCCCGGATGTTATCGCCTTTTCATGGCGGAACATTCAGACGTTTGGTCCCCATGACGCCAGTCCGGCGCTTGAAACTGTGTTGAAATACGATTTTGCTCCCAGCCTCAAAGAGAAGATAGAGTCGATCTACTCGGCTTCCGGCATGATCTTTGACCACGTTCGGCAAATAAGACGAAACCTGCAACTGGTTGCGGACGCGGTCAAAGCTGCCCCAAGCGCGCAAGTTGTGATCGGCGGGCCGGCTTTTAGCACATTTCCGGAGATGTTGATCGAGCGCCTGCCACAGGGAGTCATTGGCGTGATCGGTGAGGGCGAAAGAGCTTTACAGCGAATTGTCGACGGGGAGGACTTAAGTCACGATAACGTTATCTTCAGGGAAGGCGGTAGGGTACAGCGTTTTTTCAGTGACGGCTGTTTTGATTTAAGTTCGGCGAGCGCAATCGATTATGACTATATTGCCGGCATCTTTCCGGAGTTCGACGAGTACACCAAAGGCTTTATCGGAATCCAGACAAAACGGGGATGCCCGTATAATTGCGTCTTTTGCGTATATAACGTGCTGGAAGGCAAAGAACTTCGCTTCAAGAGTCCCGATGCCGTAGCGACCGAGATCCAACAGTTAAACCAGCATTATGGCGTCAATAAGATATGGTTTACCGACTCGCAATTTTGTTCCACCAAAGAGACGGTGTCGCATGCCGAGGAACTCCTGGATCAAATAATCGGTCGACAGCTCCCGATAGGTTGGACAGGGTACATCCGTGTTGAGAACTTGAGCGCCGGCTTCGCCCGCAAGGCGCTTCAAAGTGGGATCTTAAGCTTCGAACTTTCGTTTACCGGCTCACAGAAAATGGTCAACGAGTTACGCCTGGGTTATGACTTGTCAAAACAGATCGAGCAGTTTCAGATGATTAAAGACCTTGGATATTCAGGCCAACAGGTCAAGCTATATTTACCGCTTAACGCGCCCGGGGAGACCAAGGAAACCCTTCTGGAAACGATCGAGTCATGCAAAAAACTTTATGCGATTTTCGGTGAAAATAACGTCGTGCCGTGGATTTTCTTTCTCGCGATCCAGCCGGGAACGGCTCTGGAGCGGCGCATGATAAAATCCGGTTATCTCAAACCGGGCTATAACCCGCTATCGTTTAACCCGTTCTCGATCAAGAAGCTACTTTATAACCCGCCGCCGCTCGGCCCGTTGGTAGCCGCCGCGCACTTGAAGGCTAAAAGTCAATCATTGGGTGATAGCGTCGGCCGTCTGACCTTACGTGAACTTGAGCGGATGATCAAAACCCCGGTTTTTTCAGGCAGCGCGGTCTGAAGTAAAATCGCTGTTTTTTTCGTCATCGATCAGGATGTGTTTCAAGACCGACTTATCGTTCAGGCGCCGTCTCCGTTGGACCCGTCTCCGTTGTCTCATCGAGTCGGGCAAGATAGCCAGGTTCCAGAAGAGCGCGCGCCAATATTGATAAAAGACCCCCGGCTTTAGATACAAGAGCGATGTAAAGGATTTCACCACCGTACCGCGCACGAAATTCGCGCCGCCGGACAAAGCCTTACAGGCGCCGTAGTTCTTGATGATCATTCTTAAGCTATTACGGTGCCTTAGGTAGCTGTCGCCGTCGCGGTTTTCTCCCGGGTCAAAGTAAGCGATCGACCAGGGGTTGACGACAATTTTCTTCCCCAGCAGCCTGGCGCGCCAGCAGAGATCGGCGTCCTCCAGACCCCTGACATAAAGCTCATCGAAGCCGTTGAGTGAATTAAAGAGCTGCTTTTCTATCATTAAGACGGAACCAGGGACAAAAAAAACATTATCGATGAGCTCGGTATCGGCTTCAAAGGGGACGCGATTCGCCCGCGGCCGGCCAAATTGATTGATATTCATGCCAATGCTCTGGAGCGATCCGTTGGCGTTTAGGATCAGGGGTCCGGCGATGCCGGCGCCCGGTTCGGATTCGAGCGCTTCGACCAATTCATTGACCGCGGTCTCGTTTAGCCAAGCGTTAGTATCTAGAAACAACAGGTATTTTCCGAGCGCTGACTGGGCGGCCAAATTACAGGCGCGGCCGAAACCGATGCCGCCTTCGCTTCGCATAACCACCGTTTGCGGCCAATCTTTGATCAGGGATTTCAGCCCATCGTCATCGAGGCTTTGATTGACGATAATCGTCTCAAAGTCGGTGAATGTCTGTTTATGAAGTGTGGTGAGGGTCTTCTGAATTGAGCCCTCCGCGCCGGAATTAAAGACGATCGCGGAAACGCCTATCGATCCGACAGTGCGTCTTTGGCCCGACTCCCCTTGTAATTTCTCTTTCACGTTTTGCTTATACCCAGCTTTTACCAAGGAAGTCAGAAGGGTCAAAAGTTTCTTGAAGAACGGTCGCGTTTCTAGAACAACTCGCTGACCGACAATCCCAGGAGTCTGGCGATTTCATTTCTGCGGAAAGGACGTGGTGTGGTTTCTCCTTTGACCCAGCGAGTGATTGTCGATCGGTCGACTTCGAGCGCCTCGGCCAACCAAGATTTTTTTCGGCCCTGTTCGGCCAAGACTCGCGCCAATTTATTTGCGTTTAGCGGCATGTAGTTAACCTCCTTATTGTTAATACGATGCTATACATACTTGAGCCAAAAGTCAACAATTTACGGCAGTGCGTTTTGCAAAAAGCAACATTTTTTTTGCTATACTGCCTTTAATGCAAAAAGAAGAGAAGATGCCATATGATCAAGCCCTGCCCTATTTGCTAAAGCTTAAGGGTTGGAGCTATCGCGAGCTTGACTGGCGTACGCGCAAGTCCGCGTCTTATTGGAATCAGACGGTCAAGCGCAGCCAGGGGGCGCCGAAAAATGCGGCGGTCTATGAGATGTTGGCTAATATTTTCGAGGTGGCGCCGGACTTCTTTGAGGAATACAACCCCTTGAAAGCATCGGAATTGGTGCTTAAAGATCCACAGCTTGCTTATATGGTGGTAAAAGAAGCGGGTAAGAAGGGGAAGCATAAGCTGTAAAGATTTTGGATTTACGATTTGCGCGGGCGGTGCTATACTGGCCCTTGCATGACCTTCTGCTCTATCATGAAAATAGAGCTGTTTTAAGACCATAGGGGGTGATAAAAGTGCGTAGCTATGAAATGATGACGATTCTCAATCCCGACCTCGATACCGAGGCCCATGAGGCGTCTCTGCAAAAGATTGAAAAGCTTATTTCCGACAATGCCGGCAAAGTTGACTCAGTCGATCGCTGGGGCAAGAAAAGGCTGGCTTACGAGATCGATCACCTAAACGACGGAAACTATTCCATCTTCTGTTTTTCCGGCGAACCGGAAACAGTCAAAGAGGTCGACCGTGTCTTAAAGATCAGCGATGACGTCATGCGTTTTATGATCGTCAAGAAACCGGATAAAGTCTAGGAGTTACGATGGCCAGCTTAAACAGAGTGATATTGATCGGCAATTTGACCCGCGATCCCGAAATGCGATTTACCCCGAGCGGCAGTCCGGTGGCGGGTTTTGGTTTGGCTGTAAATCGCGTCTACACCAACAAGCAGGGTGAAAAAGTTGAGAACGTTGACTTTTTCAACATAGTTGTCTGGGCAAAGTTGGCTGAGCTCTGCGCGGAATATATCCATAAGGGTAGCCCGGTAGCGGTGGAAGGCCGGTTGCAAAGCCGGTCGTGGGAGACCGAAGAAGGGCAGAAGCGCTCGGCCGTGGAGGTCGTCGCGGAGAACGTCCAGTTCTTGGGGCGTCCCGGTGGCCCAGACTCAGCGGGTCGGCCGGGTCAAAGCAGTGAAGTTACGGCCGGGGCCGCGTCGAAAGCTCAAAGTTCCGGGGAAGATAACCCGGTAGAAGATATCGATCTCGGGGACGACATCCCGTTCTAAGGAGGATTTTTAATTGGCTGGTGATTTTCAAAGGAAACTGAAGCGTAAATACTGTGGTTTTTGTAAAGATAAAGCGGATTATGTGGATTTTAAAGATATAGTCTTGCTCAAGCGTTATATGAGTGAAAAGGGGAAGATACGCCCGCGCCGGATAACCGGAAATTGCGCGCAGCATCAAAGAGACCTGGCAATCGCGATCAAACGGGCCAGGGAAATGGCGCTGATTGCCTATAGCCGAAAATAATTGTGGATGAGCGAGGTCTACCAGCCGGTTCGCTGGCGATCTTTACCATTCTGGCGATTATTGCCCTGATTCTAATCCCGTTCTGGTCCGTTACGTTGGCGCTGGCCCCGATACCGGTTTATTTAGCTACAAAGCAAAGAGGCCGTCTCTGGGGCGGAGCGGTGTTGATGATCATGGGCGCGGCCACTGCCGCTCTCATGGGCTGGGCGGCGGTACCGGCAACAATGGTTTTGTTGGGTCTGGGGTACCTGCCGGGATTGATGGGGCCGTCCGGGCGGCCCGGGCGGCGCTTGGCGGCGGCGGCGATTTTTTTGATTTTTGTCTTTTTTGGCCTGGGCGCTCTGGCTTATCTGTCCGACAGAGCCGAGACCGCTAAAGTAATGGCGCAACAGTCGGCGATCGTTAGAGAGCAAGTCTTAAAACAGGCCGCCGGTCAGTCACAGACACCGGGTCTCCGGGCGGAGCTGGACAAACTGATCGCGGTAATGCCCTATATTTTATTTGGCATAGCGGCGCTCAGCGCTATCTGGCTGGCCTGGCTGAATTATTTTATCACCGGCCGCCTGGCGCGGCGGTGGGGTTTTGACTGGACGCCTCTGCCCGAGTTTTCACGCTGGCAGATATCTTGGGTGTTGGCATATGGGTTCATTTTCGGGCTTATCGGATCCTTGTTCAGCCGGTCTTTTGGCGCTTATTGGCCGGTGGCTTATGGCGTCGGTATAGGGTTGTTACTGGTTTTCGGGGCGCTATATTTTGTCCAGGGGTTGGCCGTCATCAAGTTCTTTGCCGACAAAAACAACTTTGGTCCGATGGGAACAGTGTTCATTATTGTCATCGGTCTCTTAGTACAACTGGTTTTCCAGGGCTTGAGTTGGTTGGGCTTGTTCGATACCTGGTTTGATTTTAGAAAGCTGGCAAGTTCCGGCTGATGTGGTAAATTAGAGGCAGGGTGGAGGTAATCAATGCAAGTAATTCTACAGGCGGAAGTGCCGTCATTGGGGCGGGAAGGCGATATCATCAAAGTCGCCGGCGGCTATGCCAATAACTATTTGATCCCTAAAGGTCTGGCCGTACTCGCGACCCCGGGCAATCTAAAACAATTGGAGCTGAGGCGGACCGTTATCGTCAAGCGCGAAGCCATCGTCCGGGGCGAAGCAGAGGCGCACGCGGCTAAGCTCGAAGGCAAATCAGTGACCATCACGGCGAAGGCCGGCGCCGAGGGTCGTTTGTACGGGTCGATAACGACTAAAGACATGGCGGCCGCTATCGAAGACGGCCTGGGAGTCGCCGTCGACCGCCGGCGGATCGAACCGTCCGACCCGATTAAGCAAGCCGGCGATGTTACAGTTAAGATAAAGTTTTATCCCGGAGTGGAAGCCTCCGTGGTAATTAAAGTCATCTCGGATATGGCCGAAGCGGCGGTCGCCGATCCTGAAATGGTCCGGGCGGAGACGATTGAGGAACCGGAAGAAGCCGGTGTCGGGAAGGCCGCGGGCGAGGGAGAGGCGGACGTGGCTGAAGAGGCGGATAAAGACGAGGCCTAGGTGAGAAGCAAGGAGCTAAAGACGGTCGATCCGGCTGCTTTTGAGCGGGTGCCGCCACATAACCTGGAGGCCGAGCAGTCGTTGCTCGGCGCCATGCTCCTATCCGCGGACGCGACCGCGAATGTTGTTGAAAAAATCCGGCCCGAGGATTTTTACCGCGAGGCCCATCGCTCTGTCTTTGAAGCGATCACCAAGCTGTATATGAGCGGGGAGCCGGCCGATCCCATCATGGTAGCCGAAGAGCTCGATAAGATGGGCGTGCTTGAAAGGGTAGGCGGCAAACTCTTCATTCACACGCTGGTCAATTATGTGCCCACAGCTGCGAACGCCCACTTTTACGCCGATATTCTTCAGCGGCACTCACTACTCCGCGGTCTTATCCGGGCCGCCACCGACATCGCGGCTATCGGCTATGAAGCGCCGGAAAACCTTGAGGCCGCTCTCGATCGGGCCGAATCCATAATGTTTAACGTTTCCAAGCAGAGGATATCGGAAAAATTTTCGGTTCTAGAGCAATTGCTTACCGAAAACTGGGAACTGATGGACAAACTGGCCAGAAATCATTCCGATATAACCGGATTGGCCACAGGTTTTCCCGATCTCGACAAGTATACTTCCGGCTTTCAGCCCTCGGATCTCATTGTTATAGCGGCGCGCCCGGCTATGGGCAAGACTTCGTTCGTGCTCGATGTAGCGCGCAATGTGGCTCTGGGCTCGGATAAAGTGGTGGCTCTCTTCAGTTTAGAGATGTCCAAGCTACAGATAGCCCAGCGCTTGCTTTCCTCGGAGGCGATGGTCCAGAGTCAGCGGCTGCGCAGCCCGGCGCGTTTGAGCGACCGCGAAAGCCAGCAATTGGTGGCGGCCACCGGAAAGTTGTCAAAAGCCCGGATATTTATTGACGATACCGCCAACATCACCATCATGGAGATCAGAGCCAAAGCCAGGCGATTGATAAGCCGGGAGAATGTGGGGCTGATAATCGTCGACTACATGCAGCTGATCCAAGGCAGCGGGCGCAGTGAGAGCCGCCAACAAGAAATATCCGAGATATCCAGAGCCCTGAAAATATTAGGTCGCGAATTGGAAGTGCCGGTTATCGCGGTCTCGCAGCTGTCCCGAGCGGTTGAGAATCGGACGGAGGATCGTCGTCCGCGCCTGTCGGATCTTCGCGAGAGCGGAGCTATCGAACAGGACGCTGACCTGGTAATATTCATCTATCGGGACGAGCGCTATAACCCTGACTCCGAGGATAAAGGCAAAGCCGAGATAATCATCGGTAAACACCGCAACGGCCCCACGGGGACTGTCAAATTGAATTTCCTTGAAAACTATGCCAAGTTTGGGAATCTGGAGACCCGGTATAACGAATAGCGAAGTTCTTATGCCTTAATGAGTCGTTCGCTTTGAGCCTGAACATCATCATTTTCATCAAGCGTGTAGACTGAAGTAATGTCTTTAAGCTTATTACCAAGCTCAACCAGTTTCTGCGTAGCCTCTTCCGTTTGCCTGGTGGACGCCAGAGACTGAGTCGTAGCCTGGTTGATGTTGACCATGGCGGAAGATATTTGGTCCATGCCCGCGGCCTGTTGTTGGGCGGAAGCGACGATTTGCTGGGCGGCCAAGGCGGAACTATTAATGGCTTCCGCCAGCGTCCGGATAGTATCGCCGGCCGTGTTTGCCAGTTGCACTCCGGAATCAACGCCTTTGGCGCCTTCCTCAGTGACCATTACAACCGTGTTTGTGGCTTTTTGGATATCGTCAAGTATCGTTTCCACCTGGGCTGTTGCTTGCCGGGACTGCTCGGCCAGATTTCTCACCTCGGTTGCGACCACCGCAAACCCTTTCCCATGCTCTCCTGCTCGGGCCGCCTCGATCGATGCGTTAAGCGCCAGTAGGTTCGATTGCTCGGCTATGTCGTTGACGGTCGTAATAATAGCCCCTATTTGCTTTGTCTGTTCGGCCAGGGCGACCGCGTTTTCAGCAATCCTCTCGACTTTATTCTTTATTTCCTCCATGCCTTGAAGCGTCTTTTCAACCGCCGATGTGCCGACGGCGGCAATTTCAACCGATTTACGAGCGGAATCGGCTACCGATCCGGCGTTATCGCTGGCTTGTTCGGCTGTTTGTTTCACCTCTTCGACGGTGATAGTCGTCTGGCTTATGGCAGCGGCTTGTTCGGTGGCGCCGGCGTTGGATTGGCCGGTAGTCGCAAATATCTCTGAAGAAGCGGACGAAAGGTTAAGGGCTGTTTCTTTAATGTTTACAGCCATGGCGCTCAAGGATCCAACCATACCGTTTAAGTGTCGGCCCAGCGCCGACAGCTGATCGTCTTTATCTCCGACCGCAAGCCGCGCGGTCAGGTTTCCCTGAGCAACTTTTTCGACGAATTCTTTATACTCATCGACAGTCTTTTCCAAGTGGTCTTTAATCGATTTTTCCGATTCGATCAAATCCTTAAGGCTTGAAATCATTTGGTTAAAGGACTTGGCTAAGAGGCCGATCTCGTCCGAGGCGTCGCTGACTACGGAGACTTCGAGGTCGCCTTTGGCCGCTTTCTTGGCCGCAACCACGAGATTCGATATCGGCTTCGAAATTGTTCCGCTCATGAAGAGTGAGGCTACTATCAGCAGAGCCAGGATCCCGGCGATCAGAAACGAGAATGACGTAAACGAGTTATTGGTGTTCGATAGCGCGCTTTGGGGCACAGCCAGCGCTACACGCCATTTATTTGGATTGCCGATGCCGAAATCAAGTTTTTGCCAAGCCAGGTAATATGTGACACCTTTGTTCACGAATGTCGAGACGGCCGCGTTCTGACCGTTTTGTTGCGCGCGGAGCGCCGGCAGCGCCGCTTTAGGGGCTGTGGCCGAAAGAGCGCTTGTGTTGCCGCTGACGACTGTTTGCGAGGACAAGATTACGCGGTTGGCCTCATCGACGATGAAGGCTATTTCACCCCCGATGTGAGTTTCTTGCTTAAGAATATTTTGTAATTGAGCAATCGGGCGCTTGGCGCGTATCCATCCGAGCTGTGCGCCGTCGGATCCCCGCACCGGCGTGATCACGGACGTGACCCAGTTATTAGTGCTTGGAGTCAGATAAGGCTCGGACTGCTCGACCTCTCCTTCCGCCAGTGCGGAAGCCGCGCTGTCCACGGCATCGTCCGTCTCCAGCTTTTGCGCCGCCTGGGCGAGGTTGCCGGAGAGAATCTGTGTATCAAGCATGCTGTCCTTGTCGATAAGAAGCAACTCGATAATGCCGGCCGCGGAGACATTATCGAAATATTTGAATACGCGGAGCTGTTCTTGCTGCCATATCTGCTTATTCTTGGGTTCGGCGTAGAATTTTTGCCAAGCCGGACTGCTGCCGATATTCTTGACGGACGCTTTTGAAACCTGGAAATAATTTTCAACGTCTTTTTTTGCCACATTGGCCCGATAGCCGACTTGATCGCGCAAGCTCTGGTCCAGAGCTTTTTGGCCGGCGTTGTAAGTATAGAGGCCGATGGTAATCAACGGTATCAATCCCACCAGCAAAGCAAAAGAAGCAATTTTTACCCGCAGACTTTGACGTTGCCAAACTTTCTGTTGACAGCGGGCAAAAAAACCCGGCTTTTTCACGGTCATGCGATTCCCCTCCGATTTCCGCGATAGATTAGCATGATAATAATTTATCGGCTTAGTCTTTAAATAAATTAAATGAAATTTTAACAGGCTCCCGGGTTGCGCAAATGTTCAAACGATGCTTTAGTTGTGGGGCAGGCAAACCGATAGATAACGCGGAGCGAGAGCAATTCACAAACTAGGAGGAGATGAATGGTGGGAAAATCTGTTCGAAGAACCGTCGTTATAATTCTGGCTCTGAGTGTCTTTTCTCTGGCTTTGGCCGGGTGCGGGGGCGAAAAAGGCAAGAATGGGGATACCGGTTCTTCCGGGTCGTCAAGCTCGTCGGAGAAGCTGACCTATACCGGGTCGTCGACTATCGGTCAAAACATAATGCCGGAAGCATTTAAAACTTTCTCGAAAACGACCGGCGTGAAAATCGGGGCAATAGACAACCCGGGTTCCGGAAAAGGTATGGAGGCGCTTATTGCCGGTAAAGCCAAGCTCGCGGGCGCTTCCAGACCGTTGACGCCTGAAGAAGAAAGCAAGGGCGCCTATAGTCAGATAATCGGCTACGATGCCATCTGTGTTTTCGTCAACGAAGAAAACCCGGTTAAAGGACTGACGGCGGCGCAAGTAAAAGATATTTTTACCGGCAAGGTTAAGAATTGGAAAGAGGTTGGGGGCAATGACGCGCCGATCGCGGTTGTAACCGAAATATTGGGAGGGAAAAGGGCCACGCAGTTGGAGTTTCAAAAACTGGTCATGGATAATCAAGACTATACTTCCAACCGTAAAGAGGTCGATATGCCGATCGACGAACCCAAGGCAGTCGTGGCCGACAAAAATGCGATTACAGCCGCAAGCATGTCGTTTAGCACGCCCGGAGCCAGAGCAGTCTCGGTCAATAATGTGAAACCGAGCATAAGCAACATTCGTTCCGGGGCGTATATACTTTCACGGCCGCTCGTTTTGTCGACCAGGGGTCAACCGGAAGGCATTAACAAGCAATTCATTGATTTCATGGTCTCATCTGAAGGACAAGCTATAGTCGGCAAGAAGTTCGCGACAGCAGAATAAAAGATAAGAAATACTAAGACCTTCGGTCTTCAGGCGACCGCATGTTCCCATGTTCACATGCTCCGGCCCGCTTTGCGGGCTCCGGAAATCACGGCAATCGTCGTGGCGGCGCTGAAATCGGTCAGTATGTCCATAATGTCCGGCACCCTCCCCGGGACAAACGATTGGTGCCATTCGTCGGTTACTCCATAAGCGGTTGCTAGGATTACGGTGAAAATAATGATCCAAAAGGGATCGACGCCGGCGGTCCGAGCGAACGCAAAATAAAAAAGTCCGGCCAAGACCCCATATTCGACAATATGACCGGTGACTGATATCCATGCCGGGCCGGCCAGTCCCGTTTGCGAAGACATAAAAAATATCAGGCCCATCCACAAGAGTACGGGCAGCCAGATCAGGATTTTCTTCCATGCGGACATTGGGAATAGACTAGCATATGGAGACCAGAAAAGTGAAAGTTTTTACGACGCCGACCTGCCCCTTTTGTGTCATGGCCAAAGAATGGCTTCGCCTAAGGGGTGTCGAGTATGAAGAAAAAAATGCGGCCGACGACATGGACGCCCGCCGGGAGATGATCGAGGCCAGCGGCCAGATGGGCGTGCCGGTTATCATAGTCGACGACGAAGTGGTAGTCGGTTTTAACCAGACCCTGCTCGAAGCTTTGCTAACGAAAACTTGATCTCTTCTCTTCCCGCGCCGTGCTTCCGGCTTTATAATAAATTTAACAAGCAACGGTGGGAGAACCTATTGGACACACGTTTAAAATCGCCGGTCATCGACTATCTGTTCGCGGCTATCTTGAGCCTCAAAACCGAAGAAGAATGTTATCGGTTTTTCGAGGATATCTGCACGGTCGCCGAGCTGAAATCCTTGGCCCAACGGCTTGAAGTGGCCAAGAAACTTGATGAAGGCGCCGGGTACGCGGAGATAGCCGAGGTGACCGGCGCCAGTACCGCGACGATCAGCCGGGTAAAACGGTGCTTAAATTACGGCGCCGACGGCTACCAGTTAGTTCTCGATCGGCTAAGGGCCTAATATTGTCTGGTTTCGTTCATCTTCACGTACATTCGGAGTTCTCTTTGCTTGACGGGGCCGTCAGGCTCAAAGACCTGGTGGCTCAAGCCAAAGAACTTGGGATGCCGGCGGTTGCCGTCACCGACCACGGCACCATGTACAACTGTATAGATTTTTACAAAAAAGCTATTGCCGGGGGCGTTAAGCCGATCTTCGGTTGCGAAGTCTATGTCGCCCCCCAGAGCCGTTTCGATAAGACGGCCCGCAAAGATGAATCTAACCGCCATCTAACTTTGTTGGCTCAGAATCTCACCGGTTATCGCAACTTAATGAAACTGGTTTCTTCCGCCTACCTGGATGGCTTCTATTACCGGCCCCGGGTCGATATGGAGCTTCTTAAAGAACATCACGAAGGCCTGATAGCTTTAAGCGGGTGTCTCAGCGGCGAACTGTCGAAGTTGATTCTGGTCGGCCACATCGATGAAGC
>JAUXSL010000049.1 GCA_030679975.1 Actinomycetota bacterium | reverse complement strand
GCAGCCAAGGAACTCGAAGCGGCCGGCGTCGATGCCATCCTGGTAAATGTCGGCAACAAGAAGACCAAGAAGCAGACGCTGCCGCCGCATTCGCTCCCCCCCGGTGTCTCCGTCTCTTTCGCCGCGGCGATTAAATCCGCTGTCAATATCCCGGTTATCGCCATGGGGAAGATAAATACGCCGGCTTTGGCTGAAGAGATACTGGCCGGAGGGCAAGCTGATTTTGTCGCTATGACCAGGGCGTTAATTGCCGATCCCGACCTGCCGAATAAGGCGCGGGCAGGCCGGGTCGAAGACATTCGAGGCTGTATCTACTGCCTGGATGATTGTGCCGACAAAGGTGTTCCCAAGCTCGGCCGGGCGTGTGTCAATAACCCGTTGGCCGGCCTGGAATACGAGATAAAGATAGAGCCCGCGGCCGAAGCGCGCCAAGTCTGGGTCGTCGGCGGCGGCCCGGCGGGGATGCAGGCGGCTTTGACCGCCGCGGCGCGCGGGCATAAAGTCAGACTATTTGAAGCGACCGGCGGCCTCGGCGGGCAGTTCATCCTGGCGCCGCTGGCGCCTTTCAAGGCGGAAGTGGCTGAGGTCCTCCGTTGGCTCGAGGTTCAAATCGCAAAATCATCTGTCGAAGTCGAATTAAACCATCATGTGGACGCGGGTGAGATCCTTGCGGCCAAGCCCGACGTCGTCATCGTCGCCGCCGGCTCCGAACCAAAAAGGCTCCCGCTGCCGGGGGCCGACGCGCCGAATGTCTACAGCGCCAAGGATTATCTAGCCCAGCGCGTTAAGCCGGGCAAGGATATCGTCGTCATCGGCGGCGGGGACACCGGCTGCGAGATAGCCGAACGGGCCGCCGAGGATGGGTGCCGGGCGACGGTCCTGGAAGTCGCGGATGAGATTTTGTTGAAGACAAAATCAATCCCGCGGGCGGATATGTTAAGCAGGCTCGCCGGCAAAGACGTGACAATCATGACAAAGACAGCCGCGGCGGCCATCCAACCGGGTGTGGTGGTAGCGATAGACAAAGACGGGCGGGAGACGAGCTTGCCCGCGGATACGGTCGTCTATTCAGTCGGCAACAACCCGGTGCGCGGGCTCTACCATGACTTGCAAGGGAAGATAAGCGAAGTCTTTCTCATCGGCGATGCGGAAGAGCCGGGCAACGTCGGCCACGCTTTGCGAACCGCGCTGAGGGTCGCCGCTTCGCTATAAAACCTCGACCGTCAAATCGGGCGTTCTAGACTAAAGCCGCTTCGACACTCTTTATTTCCGGGATATTCTCTTTCAAAATCCTCTCGACACCGTTCTTCAACGTCATCTGGGACATCGGGCAACCATGGCAAGCGCCGGTCAACTTGACGGTAACCACGCCATCGTCAATATCGACAAGCTCCACGTCGCCGCCGTCCGCTTGGAGATGAGGCCGAATCTGTTCGAGGACTTCTTCGATTTTTTCACGCATAATCAGAACCTCCTTAGCTAACGTAAATATATCATAATAGTATTTATTTTGCCTCGTCTTTTTGGTATAATAACTTTGTGCGAAAGGGAAATAGATAGATATAAGCTCGGCTTGTCGTTGGCCTAAAGGGAAACTGAACCTTCATCAGTCACACGGCCCATCCGGGTCCGGGGGTCTGATTGCGGTTCGAAAGAACTACACGAATTCCCTCGGCAGGATGCAGAAGGTTAGCGCCTTAGGGTCAGACACTGTAGGCACAACGCTGGTTCGGGCTTTTTTCTTGCGACAAAACCAACTATCTATTTGACCCGGTGATACAGTGATAAAGCGCTTCTCGGTTGAAACGACCAGTCGCAATCAGATGATAGGCATTACAGCTCTAGTTGAGGACATCGTGTCCGAGTCCGGGGTGGACCACGGGCTCTGTTTGATCCAATCGCTCCACACCACCGCCGGACTGACTGTAAACGAAAACGCCGACCCCCATGTCTGCGCCGACATCCTGGCCAGACTTACAGAGATCGTCCCGTTTGAAAAAGCGTATCAGCATAGCGAGGGTAATTCAGATGCCCATATCAAAGCCAGTCTGGTGGGTTTTTCTGAAAGCCTGTTTGTCGATGACGGCGCCCTGGTCCTGGGGACATGGCAGGGACTATACCTCTGCGAATTCGACGGGCCGCGTCGCCGGCACGTGATAGTAAAAGTCGTGGCCGACAGTTGAGGCTGGATTGAAAGAGATAAAGATCGCGCAATTACGGATTTCCACCTGGAGGCGGGCAAAAGACCTGGTCCGCCTGCGACTGTTCGATTTAAGGGATGGCTCAGACTGGTCTGTTGAGACCGCGATAATCGCCGGTCGCAAATCGGGGCCGATGATCACCGTGGTCGCCGGCCAGCACGGGGATGAATGGAACGGCATCTTTATCGCCCACCGGCTTTTCGAGGAGATAGAGCACCAGGACATCGAGGGGACGCTGGTCATCTTGCCGATCGCCAACCCGTATGCCTTTCTGCAAAAAAGCCGTATAAGCATAATGGACCAGGTCGATATGAACCGGAGTTACGGCACAGACGGGGAGCGCCGGCCGACGTCGATGGCCGCGAACACCTTGTTCGACGAGATCTTCCTGAAATCAAGTTATGTGATAGACCTGCATAGCGGCGGGCCGGGCGATTATATCGCCAACACCGGGGTTATGGAGCAGGGGCGGTTCGGGCTGGCGCTCCATTTCAACACCGGCAACGTCATTGTGGCCCACAAAGACCACGGGACTTTAGTGGCGGCCGCCGAGCGCAACAGCATCCCGGCCTTTTCGCTCCAGCTCGGTCATGCCGCCAGCATCGACTACGATGCTTGCGAGAAGATGCTAAAAGGTATAATGAATTTTTTCCGGGCGGTCCGTCTGATCCCGGAGCCGCCCCAAACCGATGAAGGTCAGCAATTGTTTACCGACAAGAAGCTATTGCCGGCGCCCGATTCGGGGTTTGTCATCCTCAACGTCGGTTTAGGCGACGATGTCGAGGCCGGGCAGAATATCGGCGAGATAGAGCCGCTCTTTGGCACGCCGATCGATGTTATCGCTCCGGAAAGCGGACGAGTGCTATATGCCAGGTATGAACCGATTGTCAGCCGGGGAGACAGCGTTATTCATCTGGGGCGTCTCGGTGAACTGAAAGATAGGACGAGCGGGAGAGATCTTGGATAATCCGATCGGTGTATTCGATTCAGGCGTTGGCGGCCTGACGGTGGTCAATGAACTTATCAGGCAGCTTCCGCTGGAAAATATCGTCTACTTTGGCGATACGGCCCGCGTTCCCTATGGACCCAGGTCTCAATCCGAGGTAAAAGACTTTGTCTTCGAAATCATCAGTTTTCTCATCAGCAGGCAGGTAAAATTAGTCGTTATCGCCTGCAACACGGCCACGGCCGCCGGCCTGGCCCAGGCCCAGGCCCATTTTGACGTGCCCATAGTAGGGGTCATCGAACCCGGCGCGCGCGGCGCCGTCCAGGCGACGAAGAACCGGCGCATCGGCGTCATCGGCACCGCCGGCACTATTAACAGCGCCGCCTATACCCAGGCGATCAGGGCGCTTGACGCCGGGGTGACGGTCTATTCGGCCACTTGCCCGAAGTTTGTCGAGGTAGTTGAAAAAGGGATGATATCCGATGCCAACTTCCTGCGCCCTAAAACCTACAACCTGGCTAAGACATACTTAACGCCCCTGCTTCGGGCCGGCATCGACAGCATGATCCTGGGCTGCACCCATTATCCTCTCTTAAAAGACCTGCTCGGCAAGGTCGCCGGGGGTGAAGTCGCCCTGATAAGCTCGGCGGAAGAAACGGCCATGGAAGTAAAGGCTATCCTTGAGCGGCGCGGTCAGCTCAGAGAAGGTCCCGATTTGCCTATCCATCGGTTTGTCGCTACCCTGGAGACCGATCAGTTTGCCGCTCTGGGCAGCCGCTTTCTGGGGCGCAAGATAACGGAAGTTGAGTTTATCGATTTGAAAGCAGATACCAGTGTCGAGATATCTTAGCCGGGCGGCTATCATCGCCGCGCTCTATGCTATTGTGACCATACTGTTTGCGCCGATCAGTTTCGGCCTGGCGCAGATTCGCATCTCCGAAGCCTTCACGGTCTTCGCTTATTTCGAGCCGGCGGCCATCCCCGGTTTGTGGTTGGGCGCGATGATCGCCAATGTCTACGGCGGCTTCGGCCCCTGGGATATCTTCTTTGGCTCGGGCCTGACGTTGCTGGCGGCCTGGTTGACCTGGCGAATCAAGAGACCGATTCCGGCCCTGCTCCCGCCGGTCATATTAAACGGTCTGGGAATTGCTTTTATGCTCAAATATATCCTGGCGATACCCGATACCGCTATGATAACGTACCCGGTCGCGGCTTTGATGGTCGGCGGCGGCGAGGCCATCGCGGTTTACGCCATCGGTTATCCGATGTTGCTCTACATTCTCCGGGCGAAACTCTTCGTCCGTCCCGAGGTTTCAGGGGGTAAGTTTCGCGGTTGAACGGGGGGCGTAATGGAGGTCATCGTCATCGGCTCGTCGGGAACATTTCCCCGGCCCGGTGGCGCCTGTAACGGGTATCTCGTCCGGCACGGCGCGACAAATATGTTGCTTGACATCGGGACAGGGGTCTTAAGCCGGCTTTATGACAGTGTTTCGCCCGGTGACTTAGACGCGCTGGTAATCACCCATCTTCACCCGGACCACTTTCTCGATATCTATCCTTACAGATATTATCTGGAGTTTTGCGCCGCGCCGAAGTTGCCGCTGAAGGTCTACGCGCCCGCGGATGCCCCGTCGTATATCAAGCCGCTCTTCAACGAGCCCGACCCGGCCAAATTCGATCGGGTATTTGATTTTATCGACATCGGCCAAGCCGGCGCCTTTGAAGTGGGCAGTCTATCGGTAACCGGCCGGGAAGTGAACCATCTTAAACCGACGTACGGCATCTCGGTCGAAGCCGGTGGAGGTCGTCTGTTTTACACTTCCGATACCGCTTACGACGACCGCCTGATCGATTACGCCGGGGATGTCGACGTCCTGCTGGCGGAAGCCACTTTTCTAGCCGCCCAGGCGGGCTCGCCGGTCCCCCATATGACCACCAGGGAAGTCGGGCGGCTGGCGCGGGAGGCAAACGTGGGACACCTGGTCCTGACCCATCTCTGGCCGCACTTTGACCGGCGACGGATACTGGCGGAAGTTAAGACCGAATTTGATGGTAGAATCAGCCTGGCGGACGAGGGCTTGATGGTGGAGGTTAGATGAAACGAATTGACGGCAGAGCGGCGCGGGAGCTTCGTCCGGTCGAGGTAGTCCGAAATTATCAGCCGAGTGCCGAGGGTTCGGTCCTTTTTAAGCTGGGCGAGACTCAGGTCATTTGCTCGGCGACCGTTGAACATAAAGTTCCCGGTTGGCTGAAGGGGAGCGGCAAAGGTTGGTTGACGGCGGAATATTCGATGCTGCCGCGATCGACGACGGTTAGAACTACCAGGGAGGTCAGCAAGGGTCGGCCGCAGGGGCGCACGTGCGAGATCCAGCGGTTGATCGGCCGGTCGCTCCGATCGGTGGTCGAGTTGGACAAGCTCGGGGAGATAACCATCATCCTTGACTGCGATGTGATAATCGCCGATGGCGGTACCCGGACAGCCGCGATAACCGGCTCTTTTATCGCCCTTTATGACGCGCTCGAGAAACTTAAAGACAATAAGCGGATAGCGGAATTGCCTTTAACCGATTTTATCGCCGCCACCAGTGTCGGTATCATCGACGATCTCCCTTGCCTCGATCTAAACTTCGCTGAGGACTCCGGAGCCCAGGTCGATATGAATGTGGTCATGGACGGGTCGGGCCGGATCATCGAAATCCAGGGTACCGCGGAAAAAACTCCGTTTCCGCGCGCCACTTTGATTGAGATGCTGGACCTGGCTGAAAGCGGCATCGGCGACCTCATATCGCTTCAGCGGTCTCTACTGCTAAAAGAGGGCGGATGAGGGTTGTTCTGGCAACCAAGAATGCGGGCAAGATCGCGGAAATAAAAGCCATTCTAGACCTGCCCGGGGTGGTCTGGCTGACTTACGAGGACCAGCCGGAGTGGCCCGAGGTCATCGAGAACGGCTCGACCTTCCTTGCCAACGCGACGATCAAAGCCAAGACGTTGGCCGACCATTTTAATCTCCCGGCTCTGGCCGACGATTCCGGTCTGGAAGTCGAGGCCCTGGACGGCCGCCCGGGGATCCACTCAGCCAGGTTTGCCGGTCCCGACGCCGTTGATGCCGATAACGTCGCCAAACTTCTCTTTGAACTCCGCGATGCGCCGGAAGGAAATAGGGGCGCGCAATTCGCCTCTGTTGTTGTCTTGGCGATGCCCGGCGGCCGGACCGTCTCGGCGACCGGAGCTTGTCCCGGAAACATAACGACCGCGGCGCGGGGGGAGGGCGGTTTCGGTTACGATCCGGTTTTTATGCCGCTTGGGTATGAGAAGACCATGGCCGAGTTGACCGCCGCCGAAAAAAATAGCTTGAGCCACCGGGGCCGGGCCCTGCGCCGGTTGCGTCCCGCCCTGGAAGCGGAAATTAAATGAATCACTTTGGGCGACGGGTGACCGCTTGGATCCGGGTGAAGCGCGAGCGCCATACGATAAGATTTTTTCTGACCATATTAGCCGGGGTGGTTGTTTTTTACTCGGGCCTCTTTTATCTGTTTATGCCCTGGCTCGAAGGACGTCATGTGTCGGCCTGGGCGTCTTTTTACTGGACGATAAATCGCCTCACCACCACCGGCGAGCAGCCTCCAAGCCTGGCGTATAACGCGCCGGCTCTGCAGGCCCTATCTATACTGGTGCAGGTGTCGGGCTTAGCCTTCTTTTTCGCCGCGTTCCCTTTGGCTATTCTGCCGGCTCTCGAGCGACGGCTGCGCGGGGCGCCGGCCATGCTCTATCCCGATATGCAAGACCACATCGTCATCTGCGGTTACAGCCCTGTGGTTGAATCTCTGATCGACGAATTGGCCGTCAGCTCGCGCCCGTTTCGCGTTCTTGATAATGACATGGAGCTCGTCCGGAATCTACAGCGCCAGGGGATACCGGCGCTCTTCGGGGACCCGACCGAAGAAGAAGACCTGGCCCTGGCCGGGGTGGAGAAGGCCAGGTATATAATCGCCAACCGGGAAGATGAGGAAGACAACGCTAAGATAGTCCTGTCGGCCTCGGCCCGGAGCGACGCCAAAATCTTCGCGCTCATCGACGACCTGGACCATGCGCACTATTTTAAGTACGCCGGAGCGTCTGAAGTTCTCTCGCCCAAGCGTCTGCTCGGCGTCTATTTGGCTGAGAAAGCTACGGCGTCATCGCGCAGAGAGCTCTTTGGCGCCAACGAGTTGGCCGCCGGTTACCTTGTCGTTGAATTGCCGGTCTATCCGGGCTCGCCGTTCGACGGTTTGACCTTGCGGGAATCGCGGATACCGGAACGGAGCGGCGCCTCGATCGTAGGTATCTGGCATCGGGGGAAACTAGAGCTGGAGCCGGGACCGGATAGTCAGATGTCGGCCGAGAACGTCCTGGTGGCGGTCGGTCGCCGGGACCAGTTGCTGGAGCTGCAGGAGCTGACCCGCACTATCGAGGTGCCGGAGCTCGCCGTCGAGCGGCACTTCGTCATCGCCGGATTTGGCGATGTCGGGCGGGCCGTCTCAGAAGTCTTGGCTGCCCAGGGGATTTCCAGCACCGTCATCGAACCCCGCGAAAAGAGCGGCGAATACATCCATGGCGACGCCACCGACGAAGTTGTTCTGCGTCTGGCTAAGATCGACGAGGCCTCGACTCTGATCGTCGCCAGCCACATCGACCGCGACAATATCTTTACCACGCTGGTCGCCCGCAAGATAAACCCCGATCTGCATATCCTGGCCCGGGCCAATACAGCGGATTCGACCGACAAGCTCTACCGGGCCGGCGCCGACTTTGTTTTTTCGCTTTCCACGGTCGCCGCTCAAATGCTGGCGGAAATGCTCGTCGGCGACACTGTTTTCACCTTGGCCGAAGGCCTTAAAGTCCTGACCGTTCCGGTCGGTCGCCGCCTGGCCGGCAAGACCATCGGCCGGACCCGCATCCGCACCCGTACCGGCTGCACGGTCATAGCCGTCATCGCCGCGGACGGCAACTTACAAACCAACCCCAAGATAGACTTCAGGCTGACCGCCGGCGCCACCATCGTCGTGCTCGGCTATTCCGCCCAGGTGGCCGCCTTCAAGCGACGGTTTTCTTGACCCTTTTGCGCGTCATTGCGTAGAATGCTTGCTAAGATGAAATCGCAAAGAGCCAACCAGGTTATATGAGCGACTGGAAATCGGTATTGCAGACGGACCCCACAGAGTGGCTGCTGGAACCTGACAATCCATCAATACGATACCTGGCTTTGACAAATATCTTGGACAAACCTATGAGTGATCCGGAGGTATTGAAAGCCCGGAAAGACATTATGGTGACCGGAATCGTCCCTCAGATTCTAGCGGCGCAAGAAGCCGGAGGTTATTGGGACGAGCCGGATAAGCATTATGTCGCCAAGTACAAAGGAATGGTCTGGCAAATTATCATTCTGGGCGAGCTTTTAGCTGATAAAAAGGACGAACGCATCAAGAAGGCCTGCGAGTTCCTGCTGGAAAATTCCCAAGACTACGAGAGCGGCGGGTTTTCAGTGCATCGTGGAGCTAAGGCCGGCGGCGGTAGGCATAGCGAGGTGATCCCCTGCCTAACAGGAAATATGGCTTGGAGCTTGATTAGACTTGGATACATGGATGACCCAAGAGTTCAGCGCGGAATAAATTGGATTGTGGCATATCAAAGGTTTGACGATGCAATATCTGAACTTCCACAAGGCTGGCCTTATGACAAATATGAAATATGCTGGGGAAAACATACGTGCCACATGGGAGCGGTAAAAGCGTTAAAAGCTTTGTCGGAGATACCTGGGGATAGAAGAACGCGGAATGTGCAGCGCACTCTCGACGATGGGGTTGAATATATACTCAGGCACCATGTTCATAAAAGAAGTCATGATCTCGCTCAGGTCTCCAAGACCGGCTGGCGGCGATTTGGCTTCCCCTTAATGTACCAGACAGATATCTTGGAGATACTTGGGATACTGACAAAGCTTGGCTGCAGAGACGAAAGAATGCAGGAGGCTGTGGATATAGTCGTCTCTAAACAGGACAGCTCCGGTCGGTGGAAGCTGGCCAACACCTTTAACGGACGTTTTCATGTTGATATCGAGGAAAAAGGCCGGCCGAGTAAGTGGATTACCCTAAACGCTCTTAAAATATTGAAGAGGTATTACAGCTAAAATGAACAATCTTCTATTTGGAGTGCTCGCCGGACTTGTCTTTGGCATCCTGGATGTCGTATTGATGATTCCGCTGACCATGGAAGACAAAGCGACCGCGATGACCGGCGCATTTTTCGGCAGGTTTGCCATCGGGTTTCTTATCCCTTTAGTTCAAATCCCAATGCCCGGATGGGCAATAGGCATGATGGTCGGTCTATTGATCAGCCTACCTGATGCAATTATCACAAAGGCTTACGGCCCGATCTTGGGTGTGGGAATTGCCGGCGGCACCCTAATAGGTTGGGCAACGATGATGTGGGTCGCCTAACAGAAATCCGTATTTGCCGCTGGATAAAGACATCAGGCTCGGCATGTGGCAACGAGACCGATTCCCCCGCATCTAGCCCGCCGCCGCCGTTTCCGCTATTCTACAAACATAGGTTCTACTCTCAAGGCGGCTTATATGGAAAAGACTTTTGTCAAAGACATCAAAGAAAGCGACGGGGTCAACGGGGTCTTCCTGATAGACTCCGCTCATCAGCGTTTCACTAAGGCGAATAAGGCGTATTTAAAGCTCGTCCTGGTCGACAAGAGCGGCCAAATCGAATCGGTCATGTGGGAAGAGACGATGGAGAAAAACCCGCAGAGCCGGGATATAAAGGCCGGCGATTTCGCCGATATCAGCGGCCAGGCGGCGGTCAACCGGTATTCAAAACAGGTCGAAGTCGTTCTGAACCAGATACACAAGATCAACGAGGACGAACTGAACATCCTCGACTTCCTGCCCTGCACCGAGCGCGATATCGACCAGCTCAAAGGCGAGCTGCGCGAGCTTGTGGCCCAGGTCGACGACAAGCACTTAAAGAAGCTGCTCGATAAGATATTCAATGATCCGGAGTTGGGTAAGGCCTACTGTCTGGCGCCGGCGGCCAAGAACTACCATCATGCTTATCTGGGCGGCCTGCTGGAACATTCCGTCTCGGTCGCGCAGCTGGCCGTCATGATGTGCGATCATTACAGCGGTATCGACAAGTCGCTCTTAATCGCCGGAGCGCTCTTACATGACATCGGCAAAATATATGAATTCAACTACACAACGCGAATCGATTATTCGACCCAGGGACGCCTAAAAGGTCACATCGTCATCGGCGATCAACTGGTGGCCGGGATGGTGGTCGGGATATCCGGTTTTCCCGACGAGACAAAAGTGCATCTCTCTCACCTCATCTTAAGTCATCAAGGTGAGCCCGAATACGGGGCCGCGGTCAAGCCAAAGACAAAGGAAGCGGTCATATTAAATATCATCGATAACGCCGATGCCAAGGTCAACGGCTGGCTTCAGATCGCCAAGAGATACGGCGATGAAGTGGAGTGGACGGATTACCAGTCGATGTTCGGTGATTTCTTATATTTAGGCTTAGGCAGAAACGGCGTCACGGAACCCGCCCGGCCACAGCCGCGCGAAAAGGCGCCGGCCGGCGACACCGAAGACACGCTGTTTTAAATGATCCGGCTAATCCACACCGCCGACATACATCTCGACGCGCCCTTTGCTTATCTGCCGTTTGACAAGCAAACCCTCAAGCGGCAGGCGCTCAGACAAGCACTTTCGGATGTGGTCGATCTGACCCTTAGCAACCAAGCGTCCGCGCTGATCGTAGCCGGCGACTTATTTAACAGCCCTAATCCACCGGCCGACACCATCGCTTTTGTTGTTGGTGAATTCAACCGTCTGGCCGGTCAGGCGCAAGTTTTGATCGTCCCGGGCAATCACGATTATTACCAACCGGGCGGGGTATGGGACGCGGCCCCCTGGCCTGACCACGCGGTTGTTTTTAAAGACGATAAATGGGCCGGGGCCGAATTGGCGAGCGGCGGAGTGGCAGTAGCCGGCATCGCTTGCCACCGCGCGGGCACCGAGCGCAATGTGCTCAAACATCTGTCCGGCAAGAGCCTGGCGTTGGCGATTATGCACGGCGCTCATAGGCTGGACTTCTATGAGGGCGCGCAATCATATCCGTTTTCGGAAAGTGAAGCGGCGGGATTGATCGCCGGGTATATCGCCCTCGGTCATTACCATAATTTCAGCCGGGTCGGCAAAACCTCCGCATACTATTGCGGCACGCCGGAAGGTCTCTGTTTCGACGAGGCCGGCGGCCGGTGCGCTTTGCTGGTGGAGTTGGGCGCCGGAGCCGCGAATGTCAAACAGTTGGAGACGGGGCGATATTTATACAGTCAGCACCGGCTTGATTGCACGGCGCTATCGTCGTCGAGCGAATTAGAATCCGCCGCCGCGGCGATGGGCGGGCCGGATGGTCTGCTAAAGATAGATTTGATAGGGACCCCGCCGTTCGGGCTGGACGCTGATGCCGAAGCCTTAGCGGTGCGCCTGGCCACTAACTTTTTCTATATCGATGTCAAAGATAGACTCGATCTGCCGCCGGGGGAATTTCCGGCGGGGGACAGGACGGTAAAGGCCCAATTTTGGGCGCGTATGCAGGCTAAGCTGGCGGACGCCGGCAATGAGGAAGCCAAACAGGTGATCAACCTGGCCGTGCGCCTTGGGTTGGCGGCCCTTGAAGGGCGGTCGCAAAAATGAAGCTGACCGCGCTTGAACTGATCAATTTTGGCAAGTTCGATGAGTTGAAAGTCGATTTTGACGGCGGGCTTAATCTTGTCATCGGGCCGAACGAGGCCGGTAAAAGCACCATTCAAGCGGCCGTCCGGGTGGCCTTTTTCGGCGAGCGTCAGGGGCTGGCCCGCTGGAAGCGTTGGGGGACCCAGAGCCCGGCGTGTTCGATCAAAGTCGAATATGAACTGGCCGACGGGGCCCGTTGGGAGTTGGAGCGGGACCTGGAAAAGAACGATGTCCGGCTGGTCCAAAAGAGCGGCGGCGAAGCCAAGGTCGACGGGCCGACGCAGGTGGCAAAAGTCGTTTGCGGTCATTTAGGTCTCGATACCCCGGAAGCTTTTACCAACACGGTCTTTGTCCGCGTCGGTGAGTTGGCGACGAAACTAAAAGAAATCGAAGGGTCGCTGCGGGCCCGGGTCGAGTCCCTACTGGTCGGCGCCGATGGGGGTTCGATCACCGGGGCGCGAAAAGCCCTGGACTCGCGATATAAGCGGTTGGCCGGCACAGTCAGTCAAAAAGGCGCCGGCGGGCAAGTGGGCGAGCTGCTTGCCGAAGAAGCCGGGTTGCGATCCGGGCTGGCCGCGGCTGAACAAGCTGAAAACGACCGCAAACAACTTGTCGTCGAATTGGAAACGACTGAAGCGCGATTGGTCGAGCAGGAAGCTCGTCTTAAAGTGCTGTCGGAATTGGTCGCCGCCATTCAATCCAAGCAATCAATAGAACAGAAACAGGAAAAGTTGAGCGAAGATCGGCAGAAGATCAGGCTGAAAGTGGACCGGATCAAGGCCGACCGGGAAAAGCGACGAGCTATTGAAGCGGAGATGGCCGGGCTGGCCGACTACAAGAACATCGCCGCGGCTGACACGGCCGTGGTGCAGGGCAAGCTAAAAGATATGCGGGCCAAGGAGATGGAGTTGGCGGCGGCGGCTGACGGGGGGCAAGCGCGGATATCGCCGGCGCAACCCCCGTACATGGTCTTCGCGGCGGCTGTGGCGGCGCTGGTCGCGGGCGCCGGCTTGGCGGCCGCCGGTCGATTGGCGCTCGGGGCGCTGCTGGCGACGGTCGGAGCGGCCGGGCTGGTCGCGGGCTATATTCTAAGCCGTCCCCCGGCTCCGGCGGTGGACAGCCGGGCCATCTACATAAAGGATGAGATGAACCGGTTGGACCAGGAGATAAAAGAAGTGCTGGCCAAAGTCGGCGCCGCCGACGTCGGCGGCTTCGTGGCCAAACACGCGAAATACGATAGTCTCGCCCACGAACTGGCCAACATCACTCACGCGGAATCGATAATGCTTGAGGGGGGCTCGCTGGAAGAGCTGGAAAAAGAGCTGGGGATCCTGGTCGATAAGACGGACGTCCTCGACAGGCAGCTGGAGGCATCGACCAGCGCCGACCTGTCTCCGGAGGAGATATTTTCGCGCGAACGTGAATTATCGTATCTCGGACCCGAAGTGGCTAATCTGCGCCGCGCCAGAGATACTTTAGCCGGGCGTCTCCAATCTCATCAGCAATTGTCCGGCCCGCCCCCCCAGGACCTAAAAGCCAAGCTGCTTTATGTCGGTGAACAACTGGCTAAGACCCGCCAATACGCCGCAGCCGTTGAGCTGGCGGCCAAAGAGATAGAATCGATCGCCGCTGAAATATCGAGTGAGGTCGCGCCTGAGATCGCGGCCAAAGCTTCGATTTACCTCGATAAGTTGACGGCCGGTCGCTACGCCCAAGTCAATATAGACGCCGATTTGACCCCCGCGGCGGTGGGGGAAAGTGGGGAAGTGGCGGCGGTCGCTTTAAGCACAGGCACAGCCGACCAACTGCATTTTGCCGTCCGTCTGGCCGCCGCCGACCTCATCAGCGGAGAGTCCAGACCGCCCGTGATACTCGATGATCCTTTTGTCTATTTTGACTCCGACCGCACGTCAGCCGCCCGCGACATAACCGCCACGCTGGCCAAAGAGCGGCAGGTCATCCTCTTCTCGCATGACGAATCCTTCAAGGATTGGCCCGGTAAGACAATAAAACTCGCGTAAGTCGCACCCATCTCTACCTGCCTAAACACTCTTTATTTTCCAAAAAGTTCAAAAAAACGCAAAAATATGTGGAATTTTAGCGATATTTTGTAAATAAGTGTTGCAAAGTGGTTTGAAGTGGTTTAGGGTGGGGCATACATGATAAACAGATTTGGGTTTCCCGTTAAGGATTACTATGTTCAAGCCGCGGCTACAGCCCCGGCGGAAAACGGCAACTTGGCAATTATCATCCTCCTTAATGCCGTCACGATGATGCAAAAGTTTCTAATGGAGAGATTAAGTGTTCCTAGGCGAGTTTCAACATACGGTCGACGACAAAAACCGAATTACGTTACCGGCTAAGTTCAGGGAACCGTTTGCTGACGGATTGATAATGACTAAGGGCTTCGAGAACTGCCTTTTTGTTTTCTCGAAGACTGAGTGGCCCAGGATCGAGGATAAGATCCGGTCCCTGGCATTACTTAAGAAAGACGCGCGAAAGCTTTCAAGGTTCTTTTTTGGCGGGGCCAACGAAGATACACCGGACAAAAACGGCCGGGTAGTGATTCCCGGGCACCTAAGGGCCTTCGCCGGACTTGATAAAGATGTAGTGGTCGTCGGCGTATCGAACCGGTTGGAGATCTGGTCGAAAGACAACTGGGAAAGATATGTCGCTGAGGCCGGTCGATCTTACGAAGATACAGCTGAAGACTTAGCTGACCTGGGCCTTTAACGCTATTTGAAAATGGAATATCCGCACAAATCCGTTTTGCTGGCTGAAGTCATACAGCAACTAAATTGCACCAGGGGTTACACCATTATCGACTGCACTTTAGGCGGGGCAGGACACTCTGAGACAATTCTCGAAAATATCGCACCAGAGGGGTTTCTGCTGGGAATCGAACAAGATGACGCAGCAATAGAAGCAGCAAGGGTACGTATAGCACGCTTCAGCCAGCATTTTGAAATTTTCAAAGGAAACTTTGCAGATATAGACGAGGCCCTGACTAAAACCGGCCTTGTCGAAGTGGATGGGTTTCTGCTCGACCTCGGGCTGTCGTCGCTTCAACTGGCCGACGCCGAACGAGGATTCTCCTACCAGGTGGATGGTCCGCTTGATATGAGATTTAATCGGCAGTCAGCCATGACGGCCGCTGATGTAATCAACGGCTACAAGGAAATCGAGCTGACCCGGGTAATCAAGAACTACGGCGAAGAACGCTGGGCCGGCCGGATAGCGTCGTTTATTGTCAGAGCCAGAGCCCGCGAACCGATCACGCGAACCGGTCAGCTGGTGGAGTTGATCAAAGCGGCGATACCCGCATCGGCCCGCCGATGGGGCGGTCACCCGGCCAAGCGGACCTTCCAGGCTCTGAGAATCGAAGTAAACCACGAGCTTGATGCACTTAAGGCAGCCCTGGCCGCGATGCCGAAATGGCTGCGCCCGGGCGGTCGGATCGCCGTCATCTCTTATCACTCGCTTGAGGACCGTCTGGTTAAGACCAAATTTAAAGAGCTGGCTACCGGCTGTATCTGTCCGCCGCGCACGCCTATCTGTATCTGTGGCCGGAAACCGACTCTGCGGATTGTGACGGGTAGACCGATTCTGCCGACCGAGGCGGAGATAGAAGCCAATCCGCGGGCGAGAAGCGCCCGTTTAAGAGTAGCTGAGAAGGTGGCTGATGCAGGCAGCTAGGCAAATATATCCCGATATCGTGCTTGAGTGGCCGCGCCCCAGGATAAAGCAATCCGGGAGCGCTGTCCGACAATTTGAGTTCACTAAGTTCATGCTGGTTCTGGCCGTCATAGGCTTGGCCGCGTTTACCCGTGTCTACCAGCAAGCACTGGTAGCGCAGAACGGCATCGAGATAGCGCGCCTACAGAGTCGCATCAGTGAGGAGTCGAGGGCCGGCAAAGCTCTTCGGGTCCAGAAGATGCTGCTAAAGTCGCCGGCGCGTTTGGAAAGCCTGGCCACGACAAAACTCGGCATGGTCAAGCCGGCCAATGTAAAATATATAATTCTTCCGGCCGAAATAGCCGCCAAACCCAAAAGAATAACAGGGAAGCGCCAGAAAAAAATATTCGACGGGGTCTTGGCAAGGATAAGTCTCTTGGTCAAATAGGTGAGCAACATAACTATGTTTCCCGGTAAAGGCAAGTCTAAAGAAAGGAAGCCGACGGACAGGTTTCCTTTCCTGTTTTCACTGTTTATCGTCGTATTGCTGGTCATCGGCGGGCGTCTGGTCTTTATTCAAGCGGTGCAAGCCGATAAGTTGGACCGCTTGGCCCGGGCACAGCGCTTCAGGCAGCTGGAACTAAGTCCCGAGCGCGGCACTATCTATGACCGGAAGAGCGAGATATTAGCGATCAGTGTCGATATGGATACTGTTTACGCTACCCCGTATCAGGTGAAGGCGCCCCGCCGCAGCGCGCGGCTGTTGGCGGCGGCTCTCGGTGAGAATCGAAACGATATCTATAAGAAGTTGATCGCGAAATCGGGCTTTTCCTACATCAAGCGTAAAGTCGATAAGGCCGCCGCCGATCGGGTGAAGAAGCTTAAGCTAAAAGGGATAGGCCTGGCGCCTGAAAGCAAGCGCTTTTATCCCGGGAAATCAATCGCCAGTCAGGCCATCGGATTTGTCGGTCTCGATAACAACGGACTCGCCGGCATCGAGCTCAGTTACGATACTTATTTAAAAGGTAGCCCGGGCCGCCTGACCATGGAGCAGGATCCCGGCGGTCGGCCGATCCCCGGCGGGCAGTTTAAGCTGCGGCCGGCGACAAACGGCCGCAACCTGGTTCTAACTATCGATAAGGAGATACAGTATAAAGCTCAAGTAGAGCTTAAGAAAGCGGTTAAGAAGTCGGAGGCCCGCGGCGGCTGGATGATCGTCATGGACAGCAAGACGGGCGAAATCTATGCCATGGCCAACGAACCGACCTTTGATCTGAATAAATTCTATAAAGCCAAGCCTGAACTTTTTACCAATCGGGCGCTCTCCGACGTCTACGAGCCGGGATCGACTATGAAGATAGTGACGGCCGCGGCTGCTTTGGAAGAGCGACTTTACTCTCCCTCGACTGCTTTTAATCTACCGGGGACGATCAATATCGGGGGCTATACCATCCATGAGGCGCACCCGCGCGGCACGGAAATGTTTACTTTTTCGCAGATAGTCAGCCGTTCGAGCAATATAGGCGCTGTGACGATCGGGATGGCGCTTGGCAAAGACAGACTATATGACTACACGACCGGCCGTTTTAGCTTAAACACGAAAACAGGTATCGAGTTGCCGGGAGAGGGGCAGGGATGCGTGCCGCCGCCGGACAAATGGTCCGCCAGTACCATCGGCAATGTGCCTTTCGGTCAGGGGTTGTCGGCCACGGCCCTCGAGATGATCAGGACCGTTAACGTGGTGGCCGCCGGCGGACGCCTCATACAGCCCCGGATAGTCAAGGAGATCATTGATTCAAATGGACGGTCCTTGGCTATAAAAAGACCTAAAGACCAGGGGAAGCAAGTTATCTCGAAGGCTACGGCGGCGACAAAGGCGACCATCTTAAAGGAGGCGGTTGAGACGGGGACCGGGCAGAGTGCTAAGATCCCCGGGTATGAAGTTGCCGGTAAGACAGGGACCGCGCAAAAACCTAAAGTCGACGCCCGCGGATACGATCCGGGCAAATACATCGCGACATTCACCGGGTTTACCCCGGTGCGCGACCCGGCTTTAACGATACTGATCGCAATCGACGAACCCAAGGGTGCGATCTATGGCGGCGTGATCGCGGCCCCGCTCTTCTCCGCGGTGGGAGAATACGCGCTTCAGCGCTTGAAAATCGAGCCGTAGAGCTGGGCTTTGAGCCGCGCTTCTATGCTATTATTTGATAAGAGAACATTGTGAAACTTTCGGAATTAGTCACTTCAGCTCATATTGACTATAGCGGGCATGATGTCGACGTCCGCGGTTTAGCTTATGACTCCCGCCGAGTCGAGGCCGGTTTCTTGTTTGTAGCCATACCCGGGACGCGGGTCGACGGGCGGGAATTTATCGCGCAAGCGGTTGAGCGCGGGGCGGTCGCAATCATGGCGCAAGAATCGACGGCCGGCTTGGATGAGTGGGTCGCCCGGGTCCAAGTGGAGGATGCGCGGAGCGCCCTGGCCCGGTTGGCGAATGAGTTCTTTGGCCGCCCGAGCGAAAAAATCAAATTGATCGGGGTCACAGGGACTAACGGTAAGACCACCACCGCTTATCTGCTCGAATCGATATTCCGGCAGGCGGGCTTGAAGACCGGCCTTATCGGTACGATCGAATATCGCGTCAACGGGACCCGGGTGAACGCTGAGCGCACGACGCCGGAATCACTCGACCTTCAGCGCTTGCTGGCCGAGATGGTCGATAAGGGCGTCGATGTAGCGGTCGTGGAGGTCTCTTCGCACGCGCTCGATCTAAAGCGCATAGACGGTTGTGCCTTTGCCGGTCGTATTTTTATGAACTTGAGCCGGGACCACCTGGACTTCCATGAAGACTTGGAGGCGTATTTTCAAGCCAAAGCCAGGCTTTTCACCGATAGGAGCTTCGGAGACGGATTGAAGTTGGTTAATAGCGATGATAGCTTTGGGGGGCGTCTCGCGACGCTCTTGGATGAGGTTGTTACATTCGGGTCGGCGCCGGCCGACTACCGGCCCTCGAATATCGACTTATCGGCCACAGGGACATCATTTACCCTGTCCGGACCAAGCGGCGACTTGGAGATACGGAGTCGGCTGCTTGGCGCTTTTAATCTGACGAACCTGACGGCCGCCGCCGCCGCCGCTTTGGAGCTTGGCATCGACGGGCGCGATGTTGCCGCGGGCCTGCTGGGGGTGGACCACGTGCCGGGCCGGTTCGAGGCGGTCGCTTGCGGCCAAGATTTCCAGGTCTTGATCGATTACGCTCATACGCCCGACGGCTTGGAAAAAGTCTTGGCTACCGCTCGAAACCTGGCCGGCGGTCATAGGCTGATAACGGTTTTCGGTTGCGGCGGCGATCGGGACAAGGGGAAGCGACCGCAAATGGGCGCCATAGCCGCGGGTCTTAGCGATATGGTGATCGTCACGTCCGATAATCCACGGAGCGAGGCGGCGCAAGCGATAATCGACGATATTCTCAGGGGTATCCCCGACCGGTCGACCGCTAAATCGAACGTCGTCGTCGAGCGGGAGCGGGCCATCCGGACCGCGCTTGCGCGCGCGAAAACCGGAGACGTCGTCGTTATCGCCGGAAAAGGACACGAGGACTATCAGATATTAGGCGACACGGTACTTCCGTTCGACGACCGCTTGGTAGCTGAAAAAGCGCTCAAGGAGTTGTTAAGTGGTACCAATTAAGGTCGGGGATATCGCGGACGCCTTGAAAGGGGAACTGGTCGCCGGCGACCCGGAGGCCGTTATCTCGTCGGTCTGCGCCGATAGCCGCGTGATTCAAAAGGGGGACCTGTTCATCCCTCTAAAAGGGACGCGGTTTGACGGCCACCGGTTTATCGATGCCGCCATCGACGGCGGAGCCGCCGTTGTCTTGCTCGAGAGACTTGATGAGGGGCTTGCGGTCCGCCTCCGGCGAGCGCCGACCGCCGCTCTGAAAGTCGGGGATACTCAGGCGGCCCTGACGGCCCTGGCCCATCTTATCAGAGGACGGTTGACAGCTAAAGTTATAGGGATAACCGGAAGCACGGGCAAAACATCGACAAAAGATATTCTGGCCGCTCTGACCGGCAGGTCTCTCAATACTTTAGCAACGCCCCGGAACGACAATAATGAGATCGGGGCCCCCTTGACAATCACTAAAGCTAAACTAGAGACTGAGGTATTGGTGATTGAGATGGGAATGCGGGGGCCGGGGCAGATAGCTGCGCTGGCGGCCATGGCCCGACCTGAGATCGGGATTATTACCAACATCGGTCTAACTCATGTGGGTCTCTTGGGGTCGCAAAAAAAGATAGCGGCGACCAAGGCCGAGTTGATCGAGTCCTTGCCGGCGGACGGTTACGCGATTCTCAACAGCGATGATGACTGGACGGAGTTCTTGCGCGAGCGAACTAAAGCCAAGGTTCTGACGTTTGGCATCAAGCCGGGCGCGTTTATCGGCGCGTCCGATATAAGTTTAGACGAATATGCCAGGCCGAGCTGGCGCTTGGTTATCGACGGGCGGCCCGGGCCGGTCGTTAGATTATCGGCGCCCGGGCGCCACAACGTGATAAACGCCCTGGCGGCGATTGCGGCGGCCCGGCTGGTCGGCGTCGGGGAAGCGGATATTATTGACGGTCTGAGCAAAGTAAGATTGACGGACATGCGTCTGGCGATTATTGAAACCAAGAAAGGCGTGACCATCATCAATGATGTTTACAACGCTAACCCGGCATCGATGTCGGGCGCTCTGGAAACCTTAAAACAAGTGAAACCGGGGGCGCGGCATGTTGCCGTCCTGGGTCAGATGTCGGAGTTGGGCGAGGACACGATCGCCGCCCATCGCGGCGTCGGTGTGGAAGTTGCCGGGCTGGGCGTCGATATGTTGGTGACTGTCGGCGAGCATGCGGATAAGATAGCTGAGGCGGCGGTCGAGGCGGGCATGTCGGGGTCGGCCGTCACTTGGCTGGGGACGAAAGAAGAAACCGTCGTGCAGCTTAAAAACCAGGTGGAGCCGGGAGATGTCGTCTTGGTCAAAGGATCGAGAATCGCCGGCTTGGAAGATGTCGTCTACGCGCTCCTAGGGGAGAAATAAACGTTGCGTTTTCCAACTTATCAGATATTCTTGACCGCTGTTTTGGCCCTGGTCGTAATCGCGGCGCTGGCCCCTTTTTGGATAAGACTGCTCAAGTCCCGGGGTATCGGGCAGAATGTGCGGGTCGACGGTCCCCAGGGCCACCTGCTAAAAGAGGGGACGCCGACCATGGGCGGGGTCATGATTCTAACGACGGTCATCGTCACGTTCCTGTTAATGGGCCGCCTCGATAAGCTGACAGTGATCGTCATGATCGCCATGGTTGGTTGCGGTCTTCTGGGTCTTCTGGATGATGTCAGCAAAGTCTTGCGCGAGCGCTCGTTAGGTTTGGCGGCCAGGTATAAGCTACTTCTTTTAGGGGCGATCTCGGTCACGGTCGGTCTCCTGGCTGTAAATTACAGCGGGCTCTCGACCGACGTGGCTATCCCGCTGACCAAACTGTCGCTGCCTATGGGCAAGTTCGCCTGGCATCTTAAAGTCGCCGGTTCGGCTGTGGTCGTTCCGTGGATATATCTATTATTTCTATATATATTGGTCGCCGGGACGGCGAATACCGTCAATCTGACCGACGGTCTGGATGGATTGGCGGCCGGCACCGTGACGATCGTCATGCTGGCATATGCCGGTATCGCTTTTAGACAAGGCCATTTAGATCTGGCGCTTTTTGCCGCCGCTATCGGCGGGACTTGCATAGGTTTTCTTTGGTACAACTCTTATCCGGCCGACATCTTCATGGGCGACACGGGCGCGATCGGGCTGGGTGGGGCTGTCGCGGCGATGGCTGTGGTCACAAAAACCGAGCTGCTCCTGGTCGTCATCGGCGGGATCTATGTGATCGAGGGCTTGTCCGTCATCATCCAGATCCTGGTCTTCCGCTTGACGAAAAAGCGCGCCTTTAAAATGGCCCCTATCCACCACCACTTTGAGATGTTGGGTTGGTCGGAAACCAAAGTGATGATCCGGTTTTGGATAATCACCGGCGTCTTGGCCGGCGCCGGGTTTGCGCTATATTTTATTTCGGCGAAATGATGCGATATGTCATTCCTGCGGAAGACGAGAGCAGGGACAGGGAACGGATAGTGTCATTCCTGCGGAAGACGAGAGCAGGGACAGGGAACGGATAGTGTCATTCCTGCGGAAGCAGGAATCCAGGAGCCGAGTTGATTGATCTAAAGGACAAGACAGTAATAGTAATAGGGTTGGCCAGGACAGGCGCGGCTGTGGCGCGATGCTGCCGCGGTCTTGGCGCTCGCGTGCTGGTTCTGGAAAAATCCGCCGAACCGGTCGAGCCGGACCAGGCCGCCTCTCTGCTGTCCCTGGGGATTGAAGTCAGCTACGGCGATCATGATCTGGAAGTCTTGGACGGCGCCGATCTGGTGATCCCGAGTCCCGGCGTGCCGCCGGCAAACCCGCTCTTGCGCCGGGCGCTCGCCGCTGGTCTGCCGGTGATAAGCGAGATCGAGCTGGCCTTTCAGTCGACCGACAGGCCGATTATCGCTGTCACCGGAACCAACGGTAAGACTACGACAGTTACCTTGATAGGCGAGATATTGCGGGCGGCCGGGAAAGCGGCGGACGTCTGCGGGAATATCGGGCGCCCGATGATCGACGCGACCGGTCCGGATGGGCCGGCAAACGCGCCTCTAGTGGTGGAAGTCAGTAGTTTTCAACTGGAATTCACAGACAGATTCAAACCTCTCATCGGTGTCTTGCTGAACATTGCCCCCGATCATCTCGATTGGCATCAGGATATGGAATCATACCGGGATGCCAAGTTAAAGATGTTCAGGCATCAAACGGCGCGGGATTGGGCGATCACCGGCGCGGATTGCGCATCTTTGGCGGCCGGGACTCGCGGACGGAAGCTGACCTTCGGGGGCGTCGGCGGCGTTTTTGTGGAGCGCGGATGGATACGGCATGACTTGCGGGGACCGGCGGTCAAGGTAATTGCAGTAGATGAATTGGCCATAAGAGGCGAGCATAATATCGCCAACTCCATGGCCGCCGCCGCCGTAGCGATAAT
>JAUXSL010000039.1 GCA_030679975.1 Actinomycetota bacterium | reverse complement strand
CGGTGCCCGATCCGGACACGGCCGGCCTGCCCCGGCTCGGCCACGGCGTCGGCTTAAGCGGCGTCGGCTCGCGTAAACGGGCGGAGCGCGGCGCGACCGCGGCTGAGATCCTCAGGTATTACTTCCCGGGCACCTCGCTTGGACAAGTAGACACGTCCGGCCAAGTCGTCCGCGTGGCTATCTACGGGCAGCCCGCGAAGTAAAGTGCTAATATCGGCATATGACTCGTAAAATCATCCTAATAGACGGAAACAGCCTGGTCTACCGGGCTTTTTTCGCTTTGCCGACGACGCTCTCCCTGCCATCGGGACAAGTGACGAACGCGGTCTACGGTTTTACCTCAATGCTGTTGCGCCTCCTTATCGATGAGAAACCCGATGCGGTGGCGGTGGCGTTCGACAGCCGGGGTCCGACCTGGCGCCACGATCACTATGAGCTTTACAAAGCCCATCGGGAAGCGACGCCGGACGAGCTTATCAGCCAATTCCCTTTAGTCAAAGAGGTGCTGGCCGCCCTGGCCATCCCGATATTCGAGGCGCCGGGCCACGAGGCCGACGATATTTTAGCGACTCTGGCCGCGCGGGCCCGCACCGCCGGCGACGAGGTTCTGGTGGTGACGGGCGACCGCGACGCGTTCCAGCTCATCCAGGATAAACGCGTCAGGGTGATGACGACCAAGCGCGGCATCACGGATATCGTCATCTACGACCGGGCTAAAGTGATCGAGCGGTACGGTGTAGCCCCGGAACAGGTCCCGGATTTCCTCGGCCTCAAAGGCGATCCCTCCGACAACATCCCCGGCGTTCCGGGCGTCGGCGATAAGACCGCCGCCAAACTCATTCAGGAGTTCGGGTCGATGGAAGCGCTCTTCGGCCGCCTCGATGAAGTGGGCAGCGATAAGCTCCGCGGCGTCCTGGGGGCCAACCGCGAGCAAGCGGAGATGAGCAAGAAACTCGCCGTCCTGAATCAGAATGTGCCGCTCGACAAAGACCTGGACGATGTCAAGTTCGGCCAGTGGGCAGAGCCGACGGTCCGCGAGGTCTTCTCCCGACTTGAGTTCCGCACCCTGCTGGAGCGTTTTGAGGCGAAAATAGCGAAGACGGGAAGCTCTCACGCCCTTCTCGAGGTTCGCGTGAACCAACTCGGCGCGGACGATTTGCGCGACTGGCTAAAAGCCCGCGATATCCTCAAGCCGCTTGGAGTCGATATCATCAGGGACCCCGATGGCCCCCCGGCCGGTTTGGCAATGGCTTTCCCCAAAAAAAACCGAAGCGAGGCCTTTACCGTCAACCCCGCCGACCTCAGCCGGGATGACTTAAACCGGCTGCGCGACCGGCTCAACGCGCCCGGGCGGGTCAAGTCTATCTATGATGTCAAAGCCGCGATAAACGCCGCCGCTACGCTGGGGCTATCGCTTGACGGCGATTTCTTCGACCCGATGCTCGCCGCTTACCTCTTGGCCCCGTCGGATCTGGGCCAAGATTTTCAACAACTCGCCCGCCATTACCTGGACCGGGGGATCAATACAGAAGGCTCCCCGGCCGAAACAGCCGCGTCGCGGGCCGCCGCCGCCGTCGCCCTGATGCCGCCCCTCAAGGCGGCTCTGAGCAAAGAAAAATTGGAGCAAGTCTTATTCGATATCGAGCTGCCGCTCAGCCGGGTACTGGCAAGAATGGAGGCGTGCGGCGTCGGGCTCGACCGCAAGCTCCTGGCGCATCTGTCAAAGAAGATGGAAGGAGAACTTGCCAAGCTCGCAAGGCACATCTACAAGCTGGCCGGAGAAGAATTCAATATAAACTCGCCGCAGCAAGTGGGCATGGTCCTGTTCGAGAAACTGGGCCTGACGCCGGGCCGCAAGACCAAGACCAAAGCAGCTTTCGCGACCGACGCCGCTGTCTTGGCTAAGCTGATCGGCGCCCATAAGATCGTCCCGTTGATACTTGAGTACCGGGAACGCGCGAAGTTGAAATCCACTTACATCGACGCTTTGCCGAAGCTGGTAAATCCAGCCACCGGACGGCTCCATACATCGTTCAACCAGGCGGTTACGGCAACCGGGCGTCTGAGCAGCAGCAACCCGAACCTGCAAAATATCCCGACGCGCACGGAGCTTGGCCGCCAAATACGCGAGGCGTTCGTCCCGCCGCACAAAGACGATAAATTACTGGCGGCCGATTACTCGCAGATCGAACTGCGCTTGCTGGCGGACCTAAGCGGCGACGAGGCTTTAAAGCAGGCTTTCACGGACGGCGTGGATATCCATACCGCTACCTCCGCCGAGGTTTTCGGCGTGGCCCCGAGTAAGGTCACACAGCAGATGCGGCGACATGCCAAGGCGATCAACTTCGGGATCATCTACGGCTTGAGTCCGTTCGGACTTTCCGAACAACTTGAAATATCGACGGAAGAGGCCAAGACGTACATCGACAAATACCTCAGCCGCTACCCGAAGGTGCGCGGATATTTGAATAGGTGCATAAAGGAAGCTTATAAACGAGGCTATGTGGCCACGGTAACCGGGCGAAAGCGATATATGCGCGAACTCAAAAGCGCCAACTTTAACGAACGGTCATTCGGCGAACGCGTCGCCGTCAACGCCCCCCTGCAGGGAAGCGCGGCCGATATCATCAAAATAGCGATGATAAATATCGACAGGTGGCTGATCGAAGCCGGGCTGCAAACGCGGATGGTCCTGCAAGTCCACGACGAACTTATCTTCGAAGTCCCCCCGCTTGAAGAGGCGGTCGTCACCCCGAAGATAAAGGAATTGATGGAAAATGCTTACCCGCTAAGCGTTCCGCTGGAAGTTAAAATATCGTTCGGCAAAAACTGGGGGGAGGCAAAGTAGGTTTAACAAGTTGCAGCTACGTGGCTTAAGTGAGATAATTGCTCCCACCGCTCAGCCCGATCATATTTACGTGATTGATAAAGCCGGGGATAATCCGGCGGTTTGGAGTTTTTGCTATGCAACAGGCTAATCGCTTGGTGACGGGGGGCATTGTTCTCGCACTGATCGTTGTCGTCATTTTGGTCATGGGCGTACCGCGTCGAGCCGACGCCGGGCACTATCCGGCCACAAATACCACCGATACAACCCCGCCAAGCGCGCCGACCACGCTGACCGTCAGTACTCCGGCGGAAGGACAAGTTAATCTGGACTGGACCGCGGCCGAAGATCCTGACAGCGGCATCGGCGGCTATATAATATACCGCTCTAACAAGCCGTTTGCCGACGCCGACAAACAGACTGATGAGGTGGACCTAATCGGCGCCCCCGGCAATGTTCTGACCTTTACGGACACCATGGCGATTAGAGGCGAGACCGTTTACTACGCGGTGTCGGCGGAAAACGGCGCCGGACTTGAAGGATATATAAGCGCTGTGGCCACAACTACAGTAACCGGCAAGGAAGACCCACACATTGGCTACTCAACCAATACCCGGTTATGCCGCGACTGTCATCGGATCCATAAGGCCCGGGGCGCATTCTTTCTTGCCCGCCTATCGCCCGAAATCGAGAATTGCTATTTGTGCCACGACGGCACCGGGAGCGATTACAACATTCGAGCAACCTTCGAGAGCTTAGCGGCCCATGACAGCACGGCTTTAGCCACTGTGGCCAGCGCAAACAACCAATGCAATGAGTGCCACGACCCTCACGGCGTCTCCGTCATGGCGCACGAGGAAACGCGAACCTTAAGTCCTTGGATGACTAAAAGCCCTGAGGAATCGTTATGTTTGCGTTGCCATACGCTGGCAACCTCTGTAAATCAATGGAGCATTGCCAATCAATTTAGTCTTAGGTCGAGGCACGGCGTCACCACCGATACGGGCGACGGCTTTACCGGGGGCCGAGTCGAATGTTCCAGCTGCCACGGCCCGCACACGTCGGCCGCGGGCACCGGCATCACAGACATCGCCGCGCGTCTATCGGACCCCTTTAACACTTACAACTTCTGGACCGGCACGCTGACCAATTTCTGTTTGGCCTGCCATCAGTCAAACGGTCTTCCCGAAGCCACCGCGTCGCCCGCCGTCTTCGTTCCTTACACTATCATCTTTCCGGATGTCGGCGCTTACCCGTTTTTTTCCGGCTGGGACAAGACGGCGTTTACTTCAGCCGGCCACAACGCCGAATATACCTGCCGGCAATGCCACCACCCGCACGGCTCGGAGAACCAACGTCTTGTCGCTTCTTTTGATTCAACGACCTATGACAGCAGCGCCACGGCCGGCGAGGAGAACCTTTGCTACCGGTGTCACCAATCCGGCGGACCGGACGGCGCCAAGGATGTCAAGACGCAGTTTGAGAAGACGTCGGCCCATCCGATCGCCACGACTGAGACGCACAGTGACACCGAATCCGCCGCCGACTTCGGCGACGGCAAGCGCCATGCGGAGTGTGTCGATTGCCATGATGTGCACACGGCGAGCGCCGGAACGCATACCGAGGGGACCAATACCGTGTCCAACGTACTCAACGGCGCTATCGGTGTGGCTGTCGGCAACGGGCCGGCGGGGAGCGAGCCTACCTATACAGTCGTTCGGATAACCAAGGAGTACCAGCTATGCTTCAAGTGTCATTCGTCATACACGACGCTGCCGGTCGGGGCTGGAAACCAGGCGCGCGAGTTCAATCCGAACAACCCGTCATACCATCCTGTGGAAGGGATGGGCACAAATAGTGGTATCGATACCGCTACTTTCATCGGCGATTGGTCTGCGGAAAGTCTTATGTACTGCTCCGACTGCCACTCGACCGATGATGCCGTCTCAACGACAACTCCTTCGGGGCCGCACGGTTCGAGTATCGCGTCGATGCTCAAGAATTCTTACAGTCACACCTCCGGCGGCAACGGCGCCGGCACGGGAGCCGACCTGTGTTATGCGTGCCATAACTACGCCGTGTATTTCAGCGGGCAACCGGGAAGCCGCTTCCGGTCCACCGCTCAAAAGCCCGATCAGGGGCATAACGGGCACGTCGGGAATAAGGGATTCTCTTGCTATTATTGCCACACGGTGCATGGGAGCACCGGCAACGCGCATCTGATTAGGTTAAAAGGGTCCTCCGAGACGAACGGGATAACCGATTTTAACCATTCCGGCGGCGGCGGCTCGTGCAAGGCCACCTGCCACCAAAACCCAAAAAAAGCGAACACTTATACCCATGCATACTAGGAGGCTGTCTACAATTAATTCCCCATTGTCGTGTCATTCCCGCCCCGCATCAAGCATGTCCTCGACTACGATCGGGGATACGGGGTAAACCCCAGCGGGAATCCATCATCAAAGCACTAAGGACCGGTTGCGAATTCAAGCGGCTCTACCACCGGATTACCCGGCGGTGAAACCGCGGTGGACGTGAGGGGCTGCATCGGGCAATCGAGGAGAAGGCCTGCTCATGGCTCACTCGCCAAACTCCCAAGCTGACAATCGTCCGGTTATCTTATCCGTTAGAACGATGCGCCTGCGCCGGCTGTCGACCGCGATTGCGTTGGGCATCGTCGGCAAGTCTTCGTTATCGGCGTTCTCAAAAGAGTTGACGTACCGGCCGTCCGAATCGAAAATGAGTCCCATTTTATTGAATGTATCGACCACATACGCGCGAGAGAGATTATCGACGACAACCGCTCTCGGTAGAGAGAACCTTAAACCCTTGGGCGGCCGGAGGTCGCGAATAAACCTGCCAGTGCGACTGAGCACTTGAACGCGGTGATTGTTTGAATCCGCGACCAAAATTCGCCCCATCCCGTCAACGGCCAAGCCGGTGACGAAATTGAACTGCCCCCCAAGCATTCCCGGACCTCCAAAAGATTCCAGTAGCTTGCCCTTTAAGCCAAACACCTTAATTGTCTGGTCGGAGGTATCCGACACATAGAGTTTGTTGTGACTATAGGTCAGGGCGGTCGGGCGTCCTAATTTCGCGCCCCGGCGTTTCAATGAGTATAGGTACGAACCGGCTTCGTCGAAAACAAAGACATCCCGATTGCGCAGGTCGGCAACATAAAGGTGATTGCGATCGTCGAGCGCCAGGCCGGTTGGGTAGCCCCGGGGAATGCTTAAAGATTTTGGCCAAGCGTCAAAACTGTAGAGCGGGTCGCCGTTCCAATCGAAGACCTTGATACGGGCTCGGGTGCCCTCCGCCACGAAGATCTTCTTCTCTGAGGAAACGACGGCCATAAACTGGTCTTGCGGACTTGTTTGCGAGCTCGTCCACAGAAATCTTATCGAAGAACCGCTCCGCCCGGCGGGTGTACGGCTTTGTTCAATCTGTTCCAAAGCCCAAATGAACATCGCGAGGGCTACGAGTGTCGTCACCAAACAAACAAGAATGCCTTTTCTGACCTTTTGACTTGACACAAGGAGATTATCGCATCCGACCTCCCTTTTCCGCAAGCCGGGAGGCGAATGAACGTGGATACAGCGCGCCAAAAGATCGGGAAGACCTGAAGAACCCCATCCAAGATTGTGCGATCAAAGTCGCCGTTATTACCGCACAACTTACAACGCTTGGAAAGGCGCCCCGCAAGATTTGCAATCCGCGGCGCTCTCGGTTTGGTGCGCCGATTGCCACAATCTAAATATCGGGTCACCGGGATTGTTCACACGCCGGTATCGGTAGCAGTCTATTCTATGGTAGAATACCTAGACAAGGAGAGCTAAGTTCCTTATTCGGAGTGTTTGATGTTCAAATCCCACAAACCTGGAACTGAGGTACGGAAAGCTTATCTAGGCCACCCAGCACGAGGCGTATCATGTCGGCAAGACTTAAAGTCCTCTTAGTTTTTATTGGCACGCTTTCGATCATGACGGCTCTGCCGGCCGGCCTGTCGGGTCACGCCGGCGCAGCGGCTGAGACTTCGATCAAGAACCTCACTCTGCCGATGGACGTTGCGTTCACGCAATGCCCTCGTTGCCATCAGTCTTTTGACTCCTTCGCCAACCCCAAACTGACATTCCGGCACGCTCTGTACGCGCAGAAGCATATTGCCGGGGGACTTGTCTGCCGGACCTGTCATGAGACATTTCCGCACCAGCCCCGGCAAATGATAATTAAGCCGGCCGGCGCCACGTGTGATCGCTGTCACACCGCTATGAACGGAGCTCAACACGCTCCCGGAAACTGTGATCTCTGCCACCCCGCGGACTTCCTGGCGCAAAGCGGAGTGACGACAAGTAACTATCGACATAACCCTCCCCCGCCGTCGGACAATCAAACGCGCGGACAAATTGATGTAAGCTTGCCGGTGGTCAGCGGCAAGTGTTCGCCTTGCCATGTGCTGGGTGTCCAAAAGGAGCCTGTTGTCAGGTTCAAGCATTCGACTCATTTCAAGAAGGGCATACGCTGTCAGGTTTGCCACACGGAACCGCCGCACGTACCGGGGCAGCCTCCAAGGAGGCCGCAAATGCTCGAGTCCTGCAGCAGATGTCACGGCGTGAACCACAAGAATGAGGGCATGATGGCCCCGAAACGGTGTGATTTTTGCCACAAACCGGACTTTCCCCTGAGGCCTGCTTGGCATACCGAGCCCTGGCTGCTTAATCACAAGTTTAAGTATAGAGAAGGCATCAACTGTTTCGCCTGCCATGAAAAGAACTTTTGCGTTAACTGCCACGGTCTGGGCTTTGACAAGTTACCACACCCCCCGGGCTGGCGCGAAAAGCTTCATCGACAAGAGCCTGTCGTCATGTTCCGTACGGTCTGTCTGCGGTGCCACTATCGAGACCGGGCTGAGCTATGCGAAAGCTGTCATCACAAGGATTACAAAGAAGCGTTGGGCCCGTGGGTTACCGATATGCCGAATCAAAACGTGCATCCGCAATTCTACAAAGACCGTGGGGCTAAATATTGCTTCAGCTGTCACACACCCGTCTTCTGTCCCCGTTGCCATGTTCGGGGCGTGGATAATTACCCATGACAGGCCAGATGACTTGGCCCTGCCCAGGCGGCGAATATGCCGGCTGTCATGGGGCACACGGGGGCGACGCTCAAAGATTGGCCAAAAACTCCCCGGCGGCATAGGCGGCGATCGCCCCGTCGCCGACGGCTGTAGCTACCTGGCGCAGGACGGTCGTCCGCACGTCCCCGGCGGCGAAGACGCCCGGTATCGATGTCCGCATGTGCTCGTCGGTCTTGATAAAACCGGCTTCGTCTTTGTCGCAATCGACAAAATCGGAATTCGGCAGGATGCCGACAAAGACAAAAACGCCGGCGACAGCCAGCTCCATGACCGCGTCAGTCTTAACATTCTTGACCGTAACGCCGCTGACTGTCTTATCGCCAGTGACTTCGGTGACGACACTGTCCCAGTGGAATTCGATTTTCGGGTCATTGAGAGCTTTTTCTTGAATTATCTTTTCGGCCCGCAGGGCATCGCGCCGGTGGACAAGCTCGATCTTGTTGACCATTTTAGCTAAAAACAAGGCTTCCTTGACGGCCGTGTCGCCGCCGCCGACCACGACCACATCTTTTCCTCTAAAGAAAAACCCATCGCAAGTGGCGCAATAGGAGACGCCCCGGCCGGTGTATTCCACCTCTCCCGGGACGTCGAGCCGCCGGGGCTTGGCGCCGGAAGCGATGATAACCGCCTTGGTCCGCAACTCGCCGGCGGTTGTGGACACCACCCGGTGGTCGCCGCCGTCTCTGACCCCCTGGACCTCGGTATATTCAATTTCAAGTCCGAAAGCCTTCGCTTGTTCCTCAAACTTGGCCATCAACTCAACGCCGCTTATCGGCGCCGTCCCGGGGTAGTTTTCGACAACGTCCGAAAGGGCTATCTGGCCGCCGATACCGGTCTTTTCAATCAATAATAAATCGAGCTTAGCCCGGAGAGCGTAGATAGCGGCCGTCAGCCCGCCCGGGCCGCCGCCGATGATTATCAGGTCATAAGTCTTATCAGCCATGGGCTGATTTTACATCAAACGCGCGAGCCATCGCTACCCGCTCGGCTATCGGCGGGTGGCTGTAGAGCAGGAATACTATGATTATGCCGACAGTGCTTTGCGGCGGGGCTTTGCGGCGGCCGGCCGGCCGGGGCGCGTCTCAGCCATCGACCGCAACAAGCTGAGCGTCTCCGCCACGTACCTGGTGATCAAGAAATGGTCGCGGGTCCGTTCGTGGCCGCGCAGAGCCATCTCCCGCGCTTCATCCCGATGGTTGAGCAAGTATAAGACACGGTCGGCGCATTCTTCCGTGGTGTCGACCAGGAAACCGCCGACGCCGTTGACCATTTGCAGGGGAATGCCCCCGGTGTTACCGCCGACAACGGCGATGTTTTTCCACAACGCCTCGCTGACCGCCAGCCCGAACCCTTCCTTGAGCGACTTTTGGACTATCACTTCGCTGGAGCGCTGAAACGCGTTTACCTCCAGGTGACCGACCCCGTCCAAGTTGGTGAACATGAATAGATCATCGTCCCCCACTGCCTCTTTAGCTATTTTAGTATAAACGCGCCAACCTTCAGGGTCGTCGTTGGCCATCGAGCCGATAAGTCCCAGCTGAATGCCCGGGATTTTCTTTTTAACCGTCCGGTAGACGGCGATCACCCCGGCCGGGTCTTTCCACGGGTCGAATCGAGCGACCTGGGTCATGAGCGGCCGGTCGTTGTCGATGCCGAAGTTGCCCATCACCTGGTCGCACAAGCCCTGGGGGAGCGGCCAATTTTTCGGGCTCAAAGGGTCTATGGCCGGCGGGATGAATTCCACCCGTTTTAATTTGAGCCGCGGCGGCACGAACGACGGCAGTGTGAAAATAGCCGCGTCGTAATCCTGAATATATGGTTGCAGGAAAGACCAGACCGCCGGGTTGGGGTTGGAGGTATCGATATGACACCGCCAGATCCATGTGGCGCCTCCGGCGCCGGCGAAATGGCGCATCGCCGCGGGTTGCGGATCATTGACGATGATAAAGTCGTAGTCTCCCTCCAGGGCCTCGGCAAACTGGCGGTTGTGTTCGAGATACGTATCCATGTCGGTCGTCGATATCTCGGTATCCATGCCTTGGAGCGCGTTATGGAAGCGCTTGGTGATTTCAAAGAAACGCCGGCTGCGCTGGACAAACTGCCAGTCTGTGGCAACTCCCAGCGAGTTCATTAGCGGCACGACGGAACTTAGCAGCTCGGCCACGCCGCCCCCCGATGAGGTGGAATTTATCTCCAGGATGCGCATCCCTTGAAGAGGTTTGGCCAGATTCACGATATGCTCGATCTTGGCCGGATCGATTATCTCGGCGTACGGAGCCAGCTCTTTTTTTCGTATCAGGACATGCGGCAGCATAAAGGTATATACCGCTGGAAGCGCGACCGAAAACCCCTTGGGCCGTGCTTCTTAGAGTGTCTCGGCGTCCCCGGCCAGTTGGCCGCAGGCGGCCTTGATGTCTTTGCCGAAAGAAAATCTTTGAACGAAATTTACGTTATGCTTTTTTAAGTGCTTTTTGAAGCCCGCTATCTCATAGCCGGCAGGCGCTTTGAGATCGGAGGAGGTCTGGTTTAACGGCACCAAATTAACGACATAAGCGGCATTAATGGTATTTATATAATTCCTCAAGGCAATCGCGTCCTCCTCGGACATGTTGACATCTTTGATTAGCACATATTCGAGCATGATCTTTCTTTTTGTTCTCTCGAAGTAAGTTTTTAAGGCCTTCGCCAGCTCTTCCAACGGGTATTTCTTGCTGATCGGCACCAGAAGGTCCCTCTTTTTCTTGATTGCCGAGTGCAGTGAAACGGCCAGGTTAACCTCCATGGCGCTCTCTTTGGCAAGCTTTTCGATTCCCGGCAAATAACCGGCTGTTGAAATTGAAAACCTTCTCGCCCCCAGGTTAAGCGTGTTTGGTTGGTTCAGAAACCTTATAGCGCCGATCGCGTTATCATAATTTAATAACGGCTCGCCGATTCCCATGAAGACAATATTGGTGACCTTGTCGTTGCCGGCCTTAAGCATTCTCGAAAACAAAATTATCTGTCCGACGATTTCTCCTTTTGTCAGGTTCCGGGTGAGCCCATACTTTCCGGAAGCGCAAAAGGGGCAACCGATCGGGCAACCGATCTGGGTGGAGACACAAACGCTATTTCTTTCCGCCGATTTTATTAAGACCGTTTCGGTGTATCGCGTGTCTTTTAGCAAGGTGAGCGCCTTGACCGCTTGTCGATCCCCGGAAAAGAGTAGTTTCGAATCGATCTCCAGGGGAAGCTTTTCGGTCAGTTGCGCTCGCAGATCTAAGGGTAGATTAGTGGCCTGATCCCAGGAATCGCAGGCGTTTCTAAATATCGCCCGGTATATTTGCTCTTTTCTATAGTTCGGTAAATCGCGGGTAGCGCTATCTAGATTATCGACAAATCTCATTTTCACTCTTCATGCTTGGCGTGCCGGAATTTCAACGGATTGCATTCTAATTGTGATTATCTTGAAAAGGAAAATACCATAGCCTCCGTTCGGTGTTATTTTCGAGACATTTTTTAGCTAATCAGGACATTAGCCGACACTTTTCAACATCCCGACAATGAACTTTCCAAACGGAATAATATCATCCTCTAAATTCGCCACATTAAGTCCTTTAAAGTATTCGAATCTTTGATCTGCCCTAGTAGTGATCCATGGATAACCGCTGACGACAAGCAAGTAATTCATCAAAAGTCTAGCCGTCCGTCCGTTTCCGTCAATATACGGGTGGATGGTCACAAATAAATAATGGGCCAAAATTGCTTTGATAACGGGATTTTCAATTTTGTTAATAATAGCCTCAAAGCTTGCCATAAGCTCCGGCAATTTCTCGTAAGACGGCGGGACATAAGAAGCCCCTCTTATAAAGACCGGTACATTCCGGTAATCAACAAGCATCCATGAGTCGACAATCTCTGCGTCCACGGAAGGCTTAAAAAGTTGGTAATAAGCGTCTTTAATAAGCTTTTGACTGACGGCCGGATGCTTAAAATTAGTTTGGGCTTCTTCCAAGATAAAATCAAAAGCACCCGAGTATCCTAAGATTGCCATGCGATTCTTGATTTTTTCGAGGTAGGCGTCGCCTTGTCCTTGAACATCTTTCGGAATTTCTCCCGAAAGCAAAGCGTTAACCTCCTCCGGAGTAATCTGATAGCCCTCTAAAGAAGTTGAATGGTAAGTATCGTATTTCTTATGCTCTTTTGCTTGTTTTAACAATTTATGGAGCGGATATTTTTTAAGAGAGCGAATTTCAGGCTCAAATTTTTTCTCGAGGACTTCTTCGAATTTATTGATTTGCTGTTCTTGGCGAAGCACCCAAGGTGGCTTAAGGATTGCCGGTTTCTTGGCGGCTACTACGACATTGACCTTTTCTTTCCTGCCAACACTGTAATGTGTGTAAGTGTCCATTATCCGCTCAAGGCCTGTGACTAAATCCAGTCTGCCGGTATTTTTGGACATATCGATAAGACGTTTGAAAACAATCGGTTTGGGGTTTTTCGAATACAGTGCTTCTAATTTTCGAAGATCGAAATCGGTTCCGGCAATGAAATTTCGGGTTTCCGGCAAATCAAGCTTGTTGATATCGATGAAAACTTTTTCAGGAATATCGACCGGAATTTCCCTGTTGGCAACTTTTGTCTGCTTAATAAAGCGCTCGTCAAAATGCGGTTCGTAACGTATTGAAATAGAGAAATCATCAATTAGAGGCAATTTCCAATTGGTTTTTTCCTTGGTGCCGACTATCAGTTCTTTTTGCGCTCCCTGGCCACCATTTAAAATGACAGCCGCCGGTAATCCGCTGACCGACCAAGTATACCGGGCCAAAACGGCGTCGATTATTTCCCAATATACCAGCGGAAACACTTCATCGATGTCGTCTTCGGGCCTGTTCAAAAGCCAATAACCGCGGGCAACACCGTAAATAAATTTCTGCTTAAACAAAAAAGCCCGTTGACGCTGATCGGGAATCTCTGCGCCGGAGACGACATTTTTGCCGTCTTTGATTGTTCCGGCCCACCAGTGTAATGCTTTTTCTTTGATAGTCATCGCGATAATCCTAGAGATTAATAATCAATAATTATAGATATTGTAATTCAATAATTACAGGAGTTACTAATCAATACTTTATAGAAATTAAAAAACAATTGCAAGCGTAGTCTCGACACTCTTCCGGGGTTGCTATTCGGCAGCGCTTCTTGCTTTGGAAAATTTTGGCTCACATCAAGGCTTATCAATTAATGCTCTCTCCAGTATCAAGCTATAACCCGCCCCGATGAAAGAGGACATTTTTAACGAGTTAAGGGAGAGGACATTTTCACGGAGTCTTGACAATGGATGCTTCCTCACCTGTCGCGACTCG
>JAUXSL010000030.1 GCA_030679975.1 Actinomycetota bacterium | reverse complement strand
CGAATGTCCTTCAAAGACTCGGTATCTTTTAAAATATCCGCGGCTATTTCCGGATGGCGCCGGACGGACGCGAACGCTTCTTCAGTCAATTTCCCGGGTTTATTTAAGATATTTTCCGGGACCCCGATCTTGCCCATATCGTGGAGGCGCCCGCCGATCTCTATCGAGCGCGTCTCCTCGCCGCTTAGGCCCAATTCCGCTGCGACCTCCATCGAGTAGCTGGTGACGACCTCCGAATGGCCGTAGGTATAGGGGTCTTTGGCGTCGACCGTCTTCGACAGCGCTTTGATAAATTCACGGAACTGGGTATCGTTCTGAAGCGACAGCTTCTCGATCTCCCGGTAATGGCCGGCCTTCATTATCGCCTCGGCCGCCTGGGCGGCGAAAGCGCTCATGATTGTCAAGTTTTCTTCCGAGAACTCCGCCCGGTGTTTCTTACGGTTGATGTTTAAGACCCCGACCAGCTTGTCTTCGACTATCATCGGCACGGAGATGACCGACGCGATACCTTCCCGCTTCAAGTCTGACTGGAAAGCCACATCCTCGGACCCGTTGACTATCAGCGGCTGTAGGGTCTTGGCCACGGTTCCGGCGATTCCCTCGCCGGCCCGGACTTTGGCGTTAAGCGATACCGGTGAATTCAGATTACGGGCTGTCTTTACGGTCAAAGTTCGCCCGTCGTCGGCGGTCAGCATGATGGAGCCGCCGTCGGCCCTGGTCACCATGATAGCTTCATCCACTATCTCTTGGAGTAGTTTATCGAGATCGAGAAAGTGCTCGATATGGCGAAACATTTTGTTTATCGATTGTAGTTCGGCGATCCGCTGACCTCTTTCGATAAACGAGGCGGCGTTCTCCAGGGCCAGGGCTATCTGCGGCGCGATAAGTTCGAAGAGGCGGAGATCTTCATCGTTGAAGGGGTCGCCGGATTTCTTCTCCCCCAAGACAAGCGCCGCGATTGTCGCATCCTCGGTCCGTATCGGCACGATCGTCTCGACGCCGTCCCGGCGCATCGTCCCTTTTTCATCCGAACCGTCAGCCAAGTCATCGATGGAAACGGTCCCCGGCACTTCGATCGCCACCCGCATCAACGGCCCCCAGCTCTGGTCTGGTCTGTGCTTGAAACCGACCGTTCGGACTTGGGCGAATTGCGAACTCATGGCCAGCACGAGAGCCGCTCGAGAGATGCGCATCTCCCTGGCGATCGTCATCAGTAATTCATTTGTCAGGGTATTGATGGTCCGGCTGTGTCTTTTGGTGATATCGGACAACTGCCCCAGCAGGTTGTTGAAGTCATACCGGTTCTTGAAAAAGAGCCGGTCTGTGTGACGTTCAATAAAGAGACGCAGGGGATTAAACGTGAAGATAAGAACGAAAAAGATGACTAGATCAATCAATGTCCGGCTGACAGCCAGGTGAAAGGCTTGAAAGACAAGGTACGTTAGGGAAACATAGCCGGCTATCAGCAGGCCGAATGAGACCGAATAGGCCACTGACTTTAGAACCAGCAACCTTATATCAAGTAATCTGTGTTGAATGATAGCCAAGGACGTAATAAATAAAAATAAGGCGGTTCCGAACGGGCTATACTTGGCCAAGTCTGTTGAGCCCGTGACCAGCGGGATAAATAAGTCGATCGTAACGCCGAACCCAAAGCTCACCGCCACGCCAAAAAAGAGATATTGGATTTGCCGTCTCTGCGGGCCTTTTACCGTCCGATATCGGACTACCAGCTTCCGGATGGCCGCGATCACGTTACCTAAGAAATAGGCGACCCAGACAAGGAAATAAGGGCCGTTGATGGTATTGGCGCCCCAACTTTTCAGCTCAACCGTCTTCACCAGCCAGGGCGTAAAAGAGAAGCCGAACATAAAGACAGCGCCGGCCGCGACCGCCGTGAGGAAAGAATTCTTGATTTGCCTTTCCGGCGGCTGGGTGAAGAAGTAGACGAACAGAAGTAGGAGAGCGCCAAACAGCCCGGCAAAAGCGAAACTGGCCCGCACCCAAAAGAGCGCGCCGGCGAATGTTTTGGTGGCGTCGGCTAGAAAATTGCTGATAGTCCAGCCTACGACAGCCAAGACAAACAGGCTGAAGACGATGTTTACCGGCTTTTTCTTGTTGTTTAGCCAGACCGCGGCGCCGAGAACCAGATTAAAGATTATGACAGCGCCGGTTATTATTTGCCCCATGTGTAACTATTTGCCCAAATCACGCCGGCCCTCGCATTTTGCCCTCAAATAACTTGGCGTTTCTAATCATGATGGGGACGATAGCCCGGGGGCCGTGTTGGAGTATCCTTAGGGCCGGAACGATATCTTCGCAGTACATGAAGGTAATTCCGTCCGCGTTTGTCAGGACCTCTCTGAAAGCGCAGTACCGCAAGATTTTGAATAGAGGCGCCTTGTTGGATGTCCAGCAAAGGACGCGCCGGCACTCATCGCCAACGGCGTGCGAAAAAGCTTGGCGGGAAAGGAGCATCAATGGGTCGACACCTTTGCGGAACTTGGCTAAAACCCCTAAGTCATCGACGAAAAAGAGCCGGCTATGATCGTCTAACCCGAACCGGTCTTTCAGCGTCTCTTTGGCTTCCAAAACGAAATCTCGCCAATCGCCGCGGTCAACCCAATTCGGTGTGGACAGCATCCGCTCCACGCACCCGTCGAGGGTCGCGACCGCGCCCCAAATAAATCCGCTTACCTGGCCGTCGGCCACATAAAGGCTGCAAAAAGGGTCGAACGCATCGCTCTTAGTGAGCTGGCCGGTCATAAGGGTCTTAAAATAATCCTGGGAATAACAAGGCTTGAATGATCCACCGCAAGAACACTTTAAATCGCCGGCAGCTAGACGATCGTTATATTGTTCCAGCGAGATCAAGTGGAGCGGTTCCAGATCGCAGTAGGCGCCTTCCGCCCAGATTTCAGAAGAGCCGAATATCTTTTGGTATGAAACGGCAAGTTCGTCGAAGAAACGCGGGTTTTGCCGAAGAGCGGCCAGGTCGACGTTGACAATCCGCTCGTTCGGCGGCATGGTGCTGGGATACTCAAGATCGAACTTGGTTGAGAACCGCACGAAGGCATCGACGAGCCGGTCTCTTCCGGCAACAGACTTCGCGCCGCTGATATAGATATTATTGCCCAGGCGGTCCCGGCGGCGGCTGAAGGTGAGCTCGCTGTCGGCAAAGGCATCGGTCGGGAATGCGGCGCTGGGCAACCGGGACTCCAGCAGACCCTTTAATCCTAAAGCCGGGGCCGCCCACGCCAGCCGCGCAAGAGCCGCGGTTCGGCGCTTAAGCCCCCAAATATGGCGGATGCGAAGCAGGTGGTCCGAGGCTTCGCGCCAAGACGCGATGGGGCCGGCCTTTTTATCCAGGAAAACCATCAAGCCGCCGGATTTTAGGACCCGCTTCAATTCACTTATGAGGTAGATCTTGTTAACCCCGATTTTTGACGGGTCGACGCAGAAGACGCGGTCGAAATAGCCCCGCTCAAAGGGGAGCGGGCTGTCCGGCGCGAGCGATCCGGTCCGTATCTCGCCCGGGCGCCGGCCTTTTTCGGCCAGGAAGCGCTCAAAAGCCGGCGTGTCGCTGTTGATATTAAGGATATTAAGTCCGTCGGTCACTTCCAGGGCCCGGGTGCTCTCCCATAGCAGCCGCCGATGGGGGATGAGATCCTGAGTATTTTTTTGACAGAGGTCGTAAAAACGCCAAAAGAAGGAGGCTTGCATGGTCATACTCATTATAAGTATTCCCGTTGACTAATGCAAATAAACTACCAGGTAGCGATAGGTGCTAGGGCAAGCGCCTGATGGCCCACACAGCCAACCGGCGGGCGGCGCTGCCGGGCGGATCACAGGTGGTCAAGGTCAGTCTATTTTTAAAAGCTTGACCGATAACGGACAGATCGGTCGGCTTGACCACAACGGAGCCGGCAACCAGATAGATAAATTTCCCCCGGGTGGTTAACAATTCGATCTTGTCCCCATGGCGCAAACGGTCGAGGCGGGCAAAAGGGGCGCCATATGTCGTTCTGTGTCCGGAAATCGCGGTATTGGCGCCCTCCCAAGGCATGGCGGTGGTCTTAATGTGCCCCGGCCCACGCGTCAGTGTGGCCGGGTCGGTTCCCTCAAGGACGATGACGTCCAGACCGAGTTTCGGAATGAGGAGGCGGCCGAACATTCCATCGCCGGCGGTCGCGGTTGATTCCGCTTCTTTGCCGTCATGCCGGGCGGCGGCGATGGTCAGCCGGCGCCACTTGGTTTGCAAATCCTTTTGGACAAAAAAAGTGTAGACGTTAGTGCCGAAGTAGTAGGCGGCCATCAAGAAAGCGGCGCCTATAAGTAGCCGTCCTATGATCTGGCGCCAAGCTATTCTACCAGTGTTTTCAGACATGGCTAAAGTATACAGCACTGTACATTCAGGCGGCAAAAAGATACACTAATCTATCGGACACCGGTCAAGTCTGCCCGAAGCGGGGGGTGGCTCCATGGCGGCGAAACAAAAAACCAGTTTGCTCATTATCGAGGAGCAATATCTGCTACGACAAGGCCTTGAGGCTGTCTTCGGCAACGAAGAAGAATTCGATGTTGTCGGTTCTATTTCCGATCCAGCCGGGGCCGCGCTACGAGTCCATGAACTCAAGCCTCAAATCGTGATCTTGGGGTTGCGGGAAACCAACGACAGCGCCGACGTCTGCGCCGCCCTGACCCAAAGCGACCCGGAGACTAAGATACTGTTGCTGGCGCCTCCGGGCAGCGAGCAAGCGGTAGTCAATGCTTTCAAAAAAGGGGCCAGCGCCTGCTTGCTTACCGATGTGCCGGCCGACGATCTCATTCAGACGATCCGTATGGTTGCCAAAGGCCAAATGGTCGTACCCCAAAACATGGCAAACAAGGGCTTGGTCGAGCGGAGGCATACGCGCCGCAACCCCCCCAATCTTTCAATCCGGGAGCTTGAAGTCCTCCAATTGATGGCCAACGGACTGCGCAACAAAGATATCGCCGGGGAACTTTGCATCAGTGAAGTCACCGTGAAAACCCATGTCAGCCGAATTTTGCGAAAGCTCGACAAAAACAATCGTACAGCCGCTATCCTGCACGGACACAAGAACGGCTGGATAGCCCTAATGACCTGAATGGCGTCATACTTTAGTAGTACACCAGCCTTAATGCTAAAAGCCAACAAATTTACTCCCTCTGCCTGATTATTAACACCCGCGTTTCATGCGAAGATATGCTTAAGTGCCAAACTTTCATTCAAAGAAGGACGACTTGTGGATCAAGTAAGTGTCTTACTGGCAAGTTCGCACATAGGTTTGCGGCTAAGCCTACAGCAAGTGCTGGAAAATGAAGGTTGGATAAAAGTGGTCGGTATGCCGGCGTCTGAAGCCGACACCCTTAATCTGGCCCGGACGCTTGCTCCTCAAGTTATTATTGTCGATTTCGATCCGGCCGACGACAGTGTCGAGACCGGCCGGCGGATTTTAAAGATGAGCCCGGACATTAAGATCATCCTACTCGGCCCCCACGATCATGTTAGCTCCGTTGCCCGCAAGCCGGCGACTCAGGCGGCGGCGGTTCTGGTTGAATCTATTGAAGGGTTGTCGAAGGATTCAAGTCCGGCCGAACTTATGCAATCGATTGCGACAGTTAAGAGGCATTAATGCGCTTGCTTTCGGCGCGAGCCGTTGCAATAAAACAAGTCTAGGAGTTAAGGAGGTGATTAGAATGAAAAGCAATAAAAGCAGTTTTAGGTGGTTGAGACTGCGTTTCCGTCGAAGTCTGGCCGTTTCATTGGTGGCCTTTCTGGTGTGGCCGATGCTTCTGCCGGCGATGGCGCTGGCGGCGTCGGGTGACATTAAAACGTCGAATGTTTCGGGCGAGGAGAGGAACGAAAACCCCTATGACAACGGGGACACGGTTTACCTGAACGTCCGCACGGATTTGGACGAAGGCGCGCTTGTCGACTATAAGATCCAACGGGTCGGCGGCGGAAACCACATCATCGCTAAGACCGGCACAATTGCGGTCGGTCCCGGCGGCGATAGAGTTGCAGTTGAGATTTTTACTCCGGCCGAGTACGGTGCGGATAATATCATCAACAGCAACCACACAGGGTTCAGGGTCACCGCGACCGTAGGTTCCGAGGTGTCGAGCGCATCTAGCGGCGGCGTCGGAACCAACGATCACCCAGAGGAGATCGGCGGCGACAATTTTTGGATCGATACGCCGGAGCCCACCTACGGCCTGGATGTAGACAAGTCGGTCTCGGATGCGAACATCGATGACGGCGAAGATACGACCTTCACGATCACGGTCGAGAACACCGGCAACACGACGCTTTCAAACGTCAACGTTGAAGACACCTTGCCTAGCGGCCTGGAATATGTCGACAGCAACCCGGTTTCGGAAGGCAG
>JAUXSL010000022.1 GCA_030679975.1 Actinomycetota bacterium | reverse complement strand
TCTTCGATTATAACAACAAGCCGCCCGCGCCGCGCGATGACCGGTAGGTGCCATTCGTTAAGCCCGCCCCGGCCAAACGCTTCTTCTTCCAAAGCGGCGACTTGAGCGATGATTTCCGGATCGGGATGTTCTAAAATTTTGATAGTTATATTTGACATAATTTAACAGTGGTTAGTGTATGACTCTCAAAAGCCGTTCGGAGGCCGAGCGAGCAAGGTCTCACTGCTTAGCTTAGGCTAAGCAGTGAGGAGCGAGGCCGAGATGCGGAGCGGCGTTTTCCTCGCTGGGGAAAACGACCGCGTCTTTTGAGAGTCATACACTAACCACGCTTTTTTAACCTAAACGCCATCGGCAGCAACTCGCCGACCGTCTTGACGATAGTCTCCTCATCCCCGGCCATTATTACCAGGCAATCCGGGTTGAATTCGTGAATCACTTGTCGACAGGCGCCGCAAGGCGCCGCCGGCTTCCCGTCCCCGGCGACTATGGCGACGGCGACGATATCTCTTGCCCCTTCTGAAACCGCTTTGGCGACAGCCACCCGCTCCGCACATAAGCTCTCGCCATAGGCGGCATTCTCGATATTAGCACCCGAATAGGTGCTTTCATTCGCAGCCAAGACAGCCGCCCCGACCGCGTATCCCGAATAAGGTGAATAAGCCGCTTCAAGCGCTTCTTGAGCCTTGGCGACCAGCGCCTTCACCGTGATGTCGTCAATCATCGCCGGCTTCGACCTCGGCCTCACTCTTTACCACGACGATCTTGGATATCCGCCGTCCGATGACTTTGTCGACCTCAAATCTTAAATTGTTATATTCAACGACTTCGCCGGGGACCGGAATATGGCCGACCAGATCGTAGACAAAGCCGCCGATAGTCTCCCCGCCGTAGTCCGGCAAATCGACACCGAGCAGCTCGCTCACCTCGTCCATCGCCGCCCGCCCGTCGATCCGGTAAACATCGGTAGAGAGCACTTCTATCATCGCTTCTTCCAGGTCGTATTCGTCGAATATCTCGCCGACTATCTCTTCCAGTAAGTCCTCGATCGTCACCAGACCCGCCGTGCCGCCGTATTCATCCAGGACAATGGCCATATGACTCTTCTTCTGTTGCATCTCTTTCAGTAGTTCACTAACCCTTTTTGTCTCCGGAACAAAATAGGCCGGCCGCATTAATTTCTTCAGCACCGCCGCGGCCTGCCCAGGTTTGGCCCGATTTAAATAGATAAGCAGGTCCTTAGCGTAGACCAGGCCCGCCACGTTATCGATGGTCTCTTCATAGATGGGTATTCTTGAATGGCCGACCTTGATAATCAGGTCCAGGACTTCTTCAACCGTCGCCTTGCTTTCAACCGCCACCATGTCCGGACGCGGCACCATTACCTCCCGGACGATCGTGTCACCGAATTCAAAGATGCTGTGAATCATCTCTTTTTCTTCTTCTTCGATCGCTGCTTCTTCCGCGCCCACGCTGACCATCATCTTTATCTCTTCCTCAGTAACAAACGGCCGCCTGGCTATCTTCCCGCCAAGAATCTTGACGAAAAAGTTGGCGATGCGAATGAAGATATAAGCCAGCGGGTAGACGATTCTCGTCATCCACATGACGGGCTTCACTACCAATAGGGCCACGCGCTCGGGATTGTTGACGGCAAGCGTCTTGGGAATCATCTCCGCGTAGATGAAAATCGCCAGGGTAACGACGCCGGTGGCGACAGCCGGGCCAAACGTGATAACCTTGGCCGCCAAAACCGCCGCTATCGACGCCATACCGGTATCGGCCAACAAAGTCATCAGCAAGATCACCGGCAGGAATTCGCCGGATTTTTGCGTCAAGTCGAGGACAAGCTGCGCGTTTTTGACTCCTTCATCGGCCCTTTGCAACAACCGGATGCGATTAGACGAACTCAGCGATAGTTCCGCCGCCCCCAGAAAAACCCTAAAAATGAAAAGGGCTCCCAACAAACTAATGCTTAAGATCAACAGTTATGCCTCCTCAAAGCTTTTCCAAAAATAATTGGAATATCAGGACTGTGGTCAAGACACCGATGAGACTCCCGGCCATCACTTGCATCCACGTATGGAACTTGGCTTCCATCCGCGCTTCCACGACTAACAGAGCCAATATAAGCGCTAATGTCGTCAGCAAGGGGCTGCCGCTCAACAGGGCGATGGCCGTTAATAATGAACCGGCGATAGCGGCGTGACCGCTCGGCCACCCGCCCCGCAACCAGGTTCCGGTACGAGTCCAGGCTTTAGCGGTAAGCACCGCGATGATGACGAGCAATAAAGCGATCGTCGTTACATGAATAGGCGATTGCCTGACCTTATCAAGAGTCCGCCATGTAACACTGTTAAGTTTGGGATAGAAGATTAAATACCCGATAATAATCGCACTCAGCGTCGAAACGAGCACCGCGGCAGCGGCCACGTCCTTGGCGATCTTCGCCATCGGGTCAAAGCTCGTCGTCGTCACATCGATGACGGATTCGATGGCCGTATTCATTAATTCCGTGGCTATGACTATCGAAATCGCGAAGACCAGCAAGATGAATTGCGTGCCGCTCACGCCGACGACCAAGCTTAGCATTAAGACCAGGGCCGCCACCAGGAAGTGAATCCGCATATTCCTCTGGGTGCGCAGCACATAAATAAGCCCGTCGATGGCGAAGTTGAAGCTTTGAAATAGAGGCCGGCCTTTCACCAGCTTAAACCGACCCTCCGTCAATGAACGCCTGCCTCAGCATCTCTTGTTTATCAAACATTTTATCGGCGTCTTCATCTCGTTCATGACTATAACCTAAAAGATGTAATAGTCCATGGATAAGCAACCGCTGAACTTCCTCAAACTCGCCTGTCCCGGTCTCAGCGGCTTGCTCGGCGGCGACTTGCGGCGATATAACGACTTCGCCAGAAAGCTCGCCATCGTCTCCTAAGTCGAACGCCAGCACGTCCGTCGGCTTATCAAAGGCTCTGAATTTTAAGTTCAACGCTTTCATAGCGTCTTTATCCACCAGAGCTATACTTACCTCGCTGTCTCTTCCGGCTTCTTCTTCGCCTAACACAAACTTCGCCAGCAGTTTAAGAGCTGATAACTCGACCGGAATGCCCGATTGATTTTCGATTAAGACGTCCAACGACAACCCTCCGTTCAGGCTTCGCCGGTACCTCGATCTCCGGATATTCGATGCGCGAGTGATACATAGTCGTCAAAGTTTGCGTATATCCTCTGGTCACTGTCTCCAGGTCCGCCAAAGTCAGGGCGCTTTCATCCAATTGGCCGTCACGCAGGCGTTCTTTGACAATTTTCTTAACCATCTGCTCCAGTCGATTATGCGTTGGTTTCCGTAGAGCCCGGGCCGCCGCTTCCGCGCCGTCCGCCAGCATTATCAAGGCCGCTTCCTTACTCTTGGGTTTATCTCCCGCATAGCGATAATGATGCTCGGCCACGGTTGTATTGCCGTCCTGTTCCTTGGCACGGGTATAAAAGTAACTCATCAAGCTGGTCCCGTGATGCTGTGAGATGATGTCGATAAGTTCCTGCGGCAGCCGATGCTTCCGGGCTATTTCAACCCCTTCTTTTACATGGGCTGTGATTATCAGATAGCTTAGGTTCGGCTGCGTCTTGTCGTGCGGATTATCGCCGTACTGGTTTTCCACAAAGAAGAACGGTCGGCGTATCTTGCCGATATCGTGATAATACGCCCCGGTCCTGGCTAAAAGGGGGTTGGCCCCGACTTGCTGAGCGACACTCTCCACCAGGTTCCCGGTGATAATGCTGTGGTTATAAGTGCCCGGCGCGTTTACCATAAGCTCCCGCAGGAGAGGCTGGGTCGGATTAGACAATTCCAACAACTTCATCTCAGTTGTTATATTGAAAGCCAGCTCCAGGAATTGTAGAGTGCCGATAGTCAAGATAATGGCCGAAAAGCCGCCGACAACCCCCCAGCCGGCATTGACAAACAGCTCCATTCCAACATCGCCCTTCATCAACCCCGCCGCAAAAGCTATCACCCCGGATGCCAGCATCAACCATAAGCCCGCCCGGGTTAGGTCACTCCGGTGCGTGATGTGAGCGGTTAAATAGACCGCCGCCAGCCCGGTCATGAAGGCATATATCCAATACTGCGGGCTATTGACGAAAATACCGGTGATGATGCCCGCGGTTATGGCCATCATGATGCCGGCCCTGGGTCGGACCAAGATAGTCGTGAGCATGGCGGCGCCGGCCACCGGTATCAAGTATGGCGGGAAGAGCGGCGCCAGCCCCTTGGCCAGCAACGAGACTATCGTCAATATCACAAAGACTAATACCAGCATCCGATCGTCCCGATAAACCTTCGGCTGGAATTCGCGTAAATATATCGATGCCAAGACCATCAGCGCCAGCGCAATGATCGCTTCTCCGAATACCTGTCCCCCGGTCTTGCCGTTAAAGCTATCGGCCCAACCGAGTTCCCGCAGAAATCTCTCTTGCAAAGTCGTGACGATCTCGCCCTCAGTGACAATCGTTTCACCTTTCTGCTTGGCGGCTATGACCGGCTTGACCTTGTCGACAGCGGCCGCTATTGCGCTATTGGTCTTGACCTTATCTATGTAAGTGTTTACACGAATATTGTCCGCCGCTACCTGCCCGACGATCTTCGCCGCCCGCTGGTCTTCAATAGCCAAAGCCTGTCTCTTGACCTTTTCGCGCGCGGAGGCCAGCCCGTCGGCGCTTATTTTCTCGGTCATAATTGTCGCCGCCAGCTCGATGGTCTTATCTCGCAGACCGCCGATCTCCTCTTCGCTTAAGCCGATCAGCCAATCCGCGTCGGCCCGCGTCACAAACGGCAATAGTTTTTTGATTTCCGGCGCGCCTTTCGCGCCTTCGCTCCCGGGTAAAGCGGCGACCTGCGCCACTCTCTGGTAGACACCGGCGATGCCGGCCCGCGCTTTAGCCGGGGCACCGACGTCGAACCGATGGATGCGCGGCGCGTTCTCAGCGGCCCGCCGGCGCAATGCCTGGGTCCTATCCATGTTCAGCAAGGTGATATTACGCGGCGCTCGTACCGTGGCGGGACTGGGTTTGCTTACTTCCAGCCCGCTGATTTTTTGAGGGGAGAAATCAACCGCTATGAGCGCGAAAATGACGAGGAACATGCCGACGGCCATGCCTATCCGCCGCGGCAAACGGCTATCGATGCTTTTGACGGCGGCAATTACGCCGGCAAATCGATTCTCTTCGCCCCATACCTTCATCGCCGCATCTTAGTGATCCTCCTCGAAGCGCTTGTACGCTTCGACTATTTTTTGAACCAGCTTATGGCGAACGACATCCTTGGCAGTGAGATGGATGAAAGCCAAATCTTCGATGTCCGACAAGATCTCCTCAATGACCAGCAACCCCGATTTATTACCGGACGGCAGGTCAATCTGCGTTACGTCACCCGTGACAACCACTTTTGACCCAAACCCCAACCGGGTAAGGAACATCTTCATTTGTTCAGGCGAAGTGTTTTGCGCTTCATCCAATATTATAAAAGAGTCATTCAGCGTCCGCCCGCGCATATACGCCAGCGGCGCTACCTCGATGGTCCCTCTGTCCATTAGTTGCTGGAATTGGTCGGGGTCCATCATGTCGAAAAGAGCGTCATAAAGCGGCTTGAGAAAAGGATCCACTTTCTCAAAGAGCGTTCCCGGTAAAAAGCCAAGCTTCTCCCCCGCCTCAACGACGGGTCTGGTCAGGATAATCCGGCTGATATATTTCTGCTTCAACGCTTGCACGGCCATCGCCATGGCCAAATAGGTCTTTCCTGTTCCGGCCGGCCCGATGCCGAAGGTCGCGGTAGTGTTCCGGATGGCGTCGACATACCTCTTCTGTCCAGGGGTCTTAGGGCGGATAGGCTTGGCCCGATGAACCAAGATGGTGTCGCTTACCAGGGTTTTTGGTGAAATCGTTTCTTCTCCGCGGATCAACTGTATTGTTTGGCCGACGTGTTCGGAAGTGATGGTCTCACCTGTCGCCAGCACCTCAAGCAATTCACGAAATATAGTGGCAACCGCTTCCGTTTCTTTGGCGGAACCGCTAATAGTGATCTCATTGCCGCGGACCAGTATCTCGGTGGCAAATTCTTCTTCAATAACCTTGAGCAGCTCGTCCCGATGACCGAGCAGATCTATCATCGCCTGATTGCCGGGAACGACCAGCTTGATCTCTTTGGTTTTAACTTTCTGCAATCGTCGATTTGACCCCTTTGAAGCCACTATTCACCCGAGCTGTGCGAGTGAAAATTATACCATACCCTGCCGGAAGCGCGGCCGAAAACCCCATCTGCTACGCTCCACCCCACAAAGCCAAGTCCGCTTTGCGGGGACCCCGGGCTCACTTCCCAAACACTTCTTTGATTTTGCCGAAAATGCCGGCGCTCTCCGGTCCGTGCTCCTCCTCCAATTCGGAGAGCTTGGCGAAAAGCTCCCGCTCCTCTTCGCCCAAATGGCTCGGCGTCCGCACTGTTATTTCAGTTATTTGATCACCGCGGCCACGCCGGTTCAAAAACGGGATGCCTTTGCCCTTTAACCTGAAGAGGCTTCCGGATTGAGTGCCGGCTGGAACGTTTATCTCCTCTTCCCCGTCGAGCGTCGGCACTCTTACTTCGCCGCCGAGCGCCGCATGACTAAATGATATGGGCGCGCTGATAACGACATCGTTGCCGTTTCTGGAAAAGACCTTATCGGGCTTGACGATAATGTCCACATACAGGTCTCCAGCCGGACCGCCGCGGCGTCCGGCCGTGCCGTGGCCGCCAAGTTTAAGACGCATGCCGTCAACCACGCCGCCCGGAACTTTAATCGTCACGTTCGACCGCTCGGAAAGGCGGCCTTCACCGTGGCAAGTCTTACACGGTTTAGTTATGATTTGTCCCGTTCCTTCGCAGTTAGCGCAGTATCCGGTGCGGGCGAAGCTCCCAAAGATGGTCTGCTGAGCTTGAGTTACGACCCCTTGGCCGTCGCAAACACCGCACGCTTGCGGACTAGCCCCTTTTGCCAGGCCGGAACCGGCGCAGTCTCCGCAGACGGACGGTTTGAGTATCTCAATGTCTCTGTCGACGCCAAAAGCCGCTTCCTTGAATGTCACAGTCAGGTTGGCGGCCAGGTCGTCCCCGGCCTGCGCCGCCGACCGGTGCTTTTGGCGCCCGCCCCCGAAGCCGTCAAAGAACACATCGAATATGTCCTCAAAACCGAAGCCCTGCCCGAACCCGCCGGCTCCGCCCGCGCCCGCGTTTCGACCCGTATGGCCGAAGCGGTCGTATGTTTCTCGCTTTTGCGGGTCGCAGAGGACCTCGTAAGCTTGCGTAGCTTCTTTAAATTTGTTCTCGGCCTCTTCATCATGACTGTTCACGTCAGGATGATATTTTCTGGCCAGCTTCCGGTAGGCTTTCTTTATCTCAGCTTCCGTAGCCGACTTGGCCACACCTAGTACTTCATAATAATCTCTCAAATGCACCTCTTAACTTAGACCCGTTTTCGGACGGGCCTCCAGAACTTCGCCAAGGTTTTTTGCTATATGCCGAACGGCCGATATGGCTTTAGGGTAATCCATCCGTGTCGGCCCCAGTATGCCCAAGACCCCGACGGATTGCCCGTGGACCTCATAACCGCTCGCGACCAAGCTGAAACCGTTCAGGTCGAGCTGGTTTTCAGCCCCGATGCTGACGATCACCTCGCATTCGTCGGAAGCCGCCTGAAGCCAGTCGAGCAGCCGGTAGTTTTGCTCCAGCAACCCGATCACTTCGTGCGCCCGTCGAACCGCGCTCACTTCTGGACGAGCCAACAGAAAGGCGGCGCCGTCGTAATATACCCGTTCCGTGAGCTTCTTCGCCAGGCTCTCGACAATGTGCGCCTTAACCTGCTTTAGCAGCCCGGATTCCGCCCCGGTCAGGCCCGCGGCGATGAGGTTTGCCGAAGAAATGTCATCTACCGGCTGGTCGGCCAGCGATCGATTCAATATTGCCTCTAATTTCTTTAGAGTTTCGGCCTCAATAACCCCGGGGCAATCAAAAACCTGCTTAGAGACCGAACCATTGCTGGTGATGACTACGATCAGAGCCCCGCGCCCTTCGAGACCGACAAGGTCGATATGCTTTATCCGTTCTTTTCGGATGTCGGGAGCGTAGACAAGCGCGGCGCAATGGGTCAACTCCGACAGAAGATGCGAAGTCTCCCTCATCAGCAGCCCGATCTCATGATTAAGCCGCGAATAGAACTCTTTGACTTCCGCGAAATCATTTTCCATCGGAGTCGAGACTTTACTGAGTTGATCGACGTAAAATCGATACCCGAGGTCGGTCGGCACCCGACCGGCGGAAGTGTGCGGCTGCGAAATGTAGCCCAGCTCTTCGAGCGTTGCCAATTCATTTCTTACAGTAGCCGGGCTGATTTGCAGAGCATACCGCTCGACCAGTCGCTTCGACCCGACCGGCTCAGCGGTCGTCACAAAATCTTTTATTAAAGCCGACAGAATATGCCGTTTTCGTTCATCTAACATAGCTGATAACTTTAGCACTTTGGCAATTGGAGTGCTAATGATCGGCCGCGTTTCTATACAAACAGAGACATCGCTTCGTTGGCGAACAGCCGGCCCTTTTCCGTTAAAGCTATCATGCGCCCGGTGTTTATCAGCCCTTGCGCCTTAAGTTCCGCCAAAGCATCGGCATAGACCTCCGCAACATTAAAGCCAAACTCGGCTTTGATCTCTTCGATATTCACGCCTTTATTGAGCCGCAAGCCCAGAAAGATGCGCTCGCTCGCTCGCTGCCGGCTGTTTAGGTCTTCATGCCCGGAAATCTCATCCCCCGACTTAATCCCGGCGATAAACGCCTTGGGGCCGTTCACCGCCCACCAGCGCCTGCCCCGCCAATGCGAGTGCGCTCCCGCCCCGAACCCTAAGTAATCGCCGCCCGCCCAGTAGTTCAAGTTGTGCCTGCAGTCATGCCCAACCCGGGTGTAATTCGAAATCTCATATTGCTCGTAACTCTCCTGAGTCAGCTGTTTGCGCGTCTGTTCGTACATGCGAACCACAGATCTTTCGTCCGGCAGACTGACGCGACCCGTTTCGACTTGCCGGGCCAGCCGGGTACCGGGCGCCACCGTCAGCATATAGGCCGAGATGTGATCCGGCTCGTAGCCGGCCGCTTCATTTAGTTCCGCCTGCCAGGCCTCTTCCGATTGGCCGGGGAGTCCGCAGATCATATCGACATTGATATTTGTAAACCCCGCGGCTCGGGCGAGACCGATCGATGCCGTCGCCCCCGCTTTATCATGACGGCGGCCCAGGAGCGCCAGACGGCTATCGTCGAGCGATTGCCAGCCCAGGCTCAACCGGTTAAACCCCATATCCCTAACGTCGCCCAGAAAACCGCTCCGGGCGTCTTCCGGATTCATCTCCATCGATATCTCCGCGCTGCCGACTATCTTAAACACCCGTCGACAAGCTTCGAGCAGGGTCGATATCCCGTCGACCCCCAGCAAGGCCGGATTGCCGCCGCCGAAGAAGATCGTCTTCACTTCCGGCCAAGTCCGGTCGGCGCCCACCTGCTTTATCTGGGCGCTGACGGCCCTCGTATATTCGACAACCAGAGATTCCAGCCCGGGATGAGAATTGAAGTCGCAATAAGAGCACTTTTGCCGGCAAAACGGTGTGTGAATATATAGCCCGAACCCGGGCGCCGGGGCCGTCATCACTCCTCCACCTTCAAAATCGCCAGGAACGCTTCTTGCGGGATCGTCACCCGGCCGACCTGCTTCATCCGCTTCTTACCTTCCTTCTGTTTCTCCAACAGCTTCCGTTTCCTGGAGATGTCCCCGCCGTAGCATTTGGCGGTCACATCTTTCCGCTTGGCCTTGACGCTTTCCCGGGCGATGATCCGCCCGCCGATGGCCGCTTGAATGGCCACCTCAAACATTTGACGCGGGATGATCTGGCGCAACTTTTCAACCAGAGCCTTACCGCGCTCATAAGCTTTTTCTTTTGGCACCAATGCCGAGAAAGCGTCGACCGGCTCAGCGGCCAACAAGATATCCAGCTTAACCAAGTCGGCGTGGCGATAGCCGACGTGTTCGTAATCGAATGAAGCGTAGCCGTGGGTTTTTGACTTTAGCTGGTCGTAGAAGTCCAACACTATCTCGGCCAGGGGCAGGTCGTAATTTATCTGCGCCCGTCCCTCGCTCAAGTAGGCGACGTTTATTAACTGGCCCCGCCTGGTCTGGCAAAGGTCCATTATGGCCCCAATGAACTCCGAGGGGGCCAAGATGGTGGCCGCTATATACGGTTCCTCGATGCCGGCCACGTCTTTAGGGAAATCAGACGGGTTGCGGATGATCAATGAGTCGCCGCTGAGCTTGTTGACCCGAAACGCCACGCTGGGCGCGGTCGCCAGGAGCGTCAGTTCGTATTCGCGTTCAAGCCTTTCCTTGACTATCTCTAAATGGAGTAATCCTAAAAAGCCGCAGCGGAAACCAAATCCGAGGGCCGTTGACGTTTCCGGTTCATAGGTTAAGGACGTATCGTTTAGTTGCAGTTTTGCCAAGGCGTCACGCAGATTTGCGTATTCGCCGCCATCGACGGGATAAATTCCGCAAAAGACCATCGGCTTGGCTTCTTTGTAACCTGGCAACGCCTGCACGGCCTGCCTCTTTAACTCGGTGATGGTGTCGCCGACTTTGACCTCTTTAACATCCTTTATGCCGGCGATGACATAGCCGACCTCCCCGGCCCCCAGACGCCCGGTGACCTTCATATCCGGTGAAAAAACACCGACCTCCTCGACCTCCGCCCCGCGGCCGGTCGCCATCATCTTGATCTTGTCGCCTTTGCCGATAGAGCCGTCCATCACCCGGACGAAAACCACGACCCCGCGGTAAGCGTCATATTTAGAATCAAAGACCAGGGCCTTCAGACTCGATTCAGCCTGACCTTCCGGCGGCGGGATACGACGTATCACGGCCTCCAGCACTTCCTTAGCGCCTTCACCGGTCTTAGCGCTGACTAAAATCGCTTCCTCGGCATCTATCCCGAGGCTCTCCTCTATCTCGTGCTTGACCCGCGCCACATCGGCGCTGGGCAGATCTATCTTATTTATGACGGGGATTATCTCCAGATTGTTTTCGATGGCGAGATGGGCATTGGCCACTGTTTGGGCCTCGACTCCCTGGGCGGCATCGACTACCAGCAGCGCCCCCTCACAAGCCGCTAAACTGCGCGAGACCTCATAGGTAAAATCGACGTGGCCCGGAGTGTCGATTAGATTCAAAACGTAATCTTTACCATCAGCCGCCCGATAATTCAACTTGACCGCCTGGGCCTTGATGGTAATGCCGCGCTCGCGCTCCAAGTCCATCCGATCCAGGACTTGCTCTTTCATATCGCGTTGCGGCAAGGTGTCGGTGATTTCGAGCAGCCTATCGGCCAGGGTGGATTTCCCGTGGTCTATGTGAGCGATGATAGAGAAGTTGCGGATATTTTCCAGATTCACAGGTAGGAATTATAGCATGTCCAGCTTTTTCTGGATTTAGTTTAAATCCACCCCGAACGGTTTCATGTCGAGCACAGCGCCCAGTCTTTGGCAACCGCTATGCGCCACCGGCGATGGCCGGGATTATCGAAACTTCGGCGCCTTCTTCTATGAGGGTATCCAGGCCGCCGAGGAAACGGATGTCTTCCTGGCCGACAAATATGTTGACAAAACGGCGAACGTCGCCGTTCGCGTCGCATAGACGCTCTTGTATCCCCGGATATTTAGCTTCCAGATCGGTTATCATCTCTCGCACACTCGCACCTTCAGCCTCAACTTCACCTTCACCTTCGGTCAAGCTCCTCAACGGTGACGGTATTCTGACTCTTACTGACACTCTCGCTCCTTTTTAGTAGATTCCCGCTTCCGCGGGAATGACACTTTAAACCCCCGGCTCGGGAATGACACTTTGAGCCCTCCGGCGCGGGCATGATATTCTACAGCCCAAACGCTTGCTGAAAATCGTCTAAGTTCGCACTGATCGTCGCCTTCGGCCCGACTTTGCCCTCCAGCGCCTCCAGCGTCTTTAGGCCAAGCCCCGTGATGTAGGCGACCGTCAATTCATCAGGCTTTATCTTACCCGATTCAACCAGCTTTTTCAGCACCGCCACTGTTACCCCGCCCGCTGTTTCGGTAAATATCCCCTCGTTTTCCGCTAACAACTTAATTGCTTCGACTATCTCGTCGTCGTCAGCCGTTGTTATCGCGCCGCCGGTCTCATTCACGGCCTTCAAGGCGTAGTAACCGTCGGCGGGGTTACCGATGGCCAGGGATTTTGCAATGGTCTTCGGCTTGACCGGTTTGATTATGTCGACGCCCGCCTCAAAGGCAGTCGCTACCGGCGCGCAACCCAAAGCCTGAGCCCCCGATATTTTTGTCGACCGGGCTTCGATCAACCCGACTTTTATCATCTCATTGAAACCTTTCTTGATTTTAGTCAAAAGCGAGCCGGAGGCGATAGGCACAACTACGTGGTCGGGCGCCCGCCAATCAAGCTGCTCGGCGGTTTCGAACGCGATGGTTTTGGAGCCCTCGGCATAGTACGGGCGAATATTGACATTGACAAACGCCCAAGGATATTCGCCGGCGATCTCCGCGCATAAGCGGTTGACCTCATCGTAATTGCCGTCCACGGCCACCAGGTTCGGCCCATAGACCGCGGTCGTCAAGACTTTCCCTTTTTCCAGGTCGGCGGGGATAAAGACATAGGCCGCCATACCCGCTTTAGCGGCATGGGCCGCTACTGAATTTGCCAGATTTCCCGTGGATGCGCAGGCCACTATATTAAAACCAAATTCCTTAGCGCGAGTCAGCGCCACGGAGACTACTCTATCTTTAAATGAATAAGTCGGGTTGAGCGTATCGTTTTTTAGATATAGCCTTTTCAGGCCCAGGGCCTTACCCAGGTTGTCAGCCTTGACTAAAGGGGTGAACCCCGACCCGAGGTCGACTCGCTCGGCGCCGGGGCTGCACGGCAATAACTCAGCGTATCTCCAAATCGTAGGCGGCCCACTAGTGATCTTCTCGCGGCTGACAACCGCCGCGATCGCCTCGTAGTCATAAACCACCTCAAGCGGTCCAAAACAAAACTCGCAGACATGCACTGGTTCGATCGGATACTCACGGCCGCATTCCCGGCATCTTAAACCTTTGATATATGCCATTTACTTCCTTTGCAACTAAAAAACGCCTCTTCCCATGAGAGAAAGAGGCCGAAGTCTAATTATGCGACTTTGCACTCATCTCTCCCACGATTCCCTCGCGGGCTGGAATTGACACCAAGTCTTTTTTCAAAAACCGGTTGTCGGGCTTCACAGGGCCAGTCCCTCTGCCGCTCTTGATGAGAAAAGCTATTAAATTTCCGTCAAGATAACACGCAGCGGAAGCCATTGTCAACCGGGTGAGCTCTTAGCCTTTAGCTTAATTTATCAGGCGATGTTCCCCATCGCTTCCAACCGCTTTATGCGCTCTTCGGTCGGCGGATGCGTCGACCACAACTCTTTAACTTTGCCGGTCAAACCGCGCTGCTTCGGCGGACTGATATACAGCGGCGCCGTCGCCTCATTGGCGCCCGCTAATGGCGCGGGGTCGGCGGCTATCTTCCGCAACGCGCCGGCCAACCCGGCCGGATAACGCGTCAGTAAGGCGCCGTTGGCATCGGCCAGGTATTCGCGTTTCCGGGAGACCGCCAGCTTGATGAGTTGGGCAAGAATAGGCGCGAGTATCGCCAAGACCAGCCCGACGACCATCAAGATAATGAAACCGCCGCCGCCGCCCTCCTCCCGGTCCCGGCCGCCCCACCAAAAACTTCGCAGAAGCCAGTGGCTTAACAAGATGACCACGCCGACCAAGACCACTGTCAAGGTCATAAACTTAATATCGTAATTTCTAATGTGGCTCATCTCATGAGCAACGACCCCTTCAAGCTCTAGCCGGTCCATCTTCGCGAGCAAGCCGGTGGTGACGGCGATGACCGAGTGGTCCGGGTCGCGACCGGTCGCGAAAGCATTCGGGGCGGCATCGTCAATCACATAAATCTTTGGCTTTGGTATGCCCGCCGCTATCGCCAATCCCTCCACGGTATTGTGCAAAAACTGGTACTGCTTCGGGTCGGCCGGATGGGCATGACTCATGGCCAACACGACCTTATCGCTGTTGTAGTAGCTCCCGACCGCCATGACAATGGCAACCGCCACCGCCACTACCAGGCCGCCATAGCCGAACTGCGTCAGCTGCCCGAATATCCAACCGATCGCGCCGACCAGGCTAACAAATACGAATATCAGGAGCCAGGAGCGCCTCTTATTGCTGGTGATCTCTTCGTACATGGATTTTTCTACAATCTATTTTTGACCGAAATCGACCTGGACCGGTTGGCGCGCGCCTTCTTCAATCTCGAAATATTCCCGATGCGTAAAACCGAAAGTCGAAGCCACGATGTTACTGGGAAAAGTCTGGAGAGAGGTGTTGAAGGACATAACGGTATCGTTATAAAACTGACGGGCAAAAGCTATCTTGCTCTCGGTACCGGACAATTCTTCCTGCAGCAGCATGAAGTTTTGGTTGGCTTTTAAATCCGGATAGTTCTCGGCCACCGCGAATAGAGATCTCAACGTGCCGGTCAGGGCGTTTTCCGCTTTCGCCTGGTCGCCTACAGACCCGGCGCTTATCGCCTCGGCCCGCGCCTTAGTCACATTTTCAAGGAGCTCACGTTCGTGCGCCGCATATCCCTTCACCGTCTCGATCAGATTGGGGATTAAGTCGTACCGTCTTTTCAGTTGGACGTCTATCTGGGACCAAGCGTTATCTATGCGGTTTCTCAATGTTACCAGCCGGTTATAGATGCCGGCCAGCGCCAAGAGCACCAATACGACGATTCCAAAGATGATTATGCCTGTCATTTTTCCTCCTCTTACTCTCCGAGCACATCCACTATTATCCGCTTTCCAGCGCCTTCTGCCAAATCGACAACCATTATCTGTTATATACGGCGCCAGTTCAAAGAGGTTGGCCGGCTCATGAGCCCAGAGGATTATCGATTTAATTTATTATATCTACCGGCACGCCGACGTCTATCAAAGGAAAGAAGCCGACTATCTCGCTGTTGCGCATCCGGATGCAGCCGTGCGACGCCGCCCTGCCGATGCTGCCATAGTCAGACGTCCCGTGGATGAGCACGGCAGTGGCGCTGAGCGCCAGCGCGCGCAGGCCAAGCGGGTTGCCCGGGCCGGGCGGGATCACTTTCGGCATGGAGACCGCCCAGGAACTGCCCGGGTTGTACCAGAATGGATTCGTTTGCTTATTCACTACGCGAAAATGCCCGCTCGGCGTCGGCCAGGCCGGTTGCCCGACAGCCACACTGTAGACCCGCTGCAGGTTTCCGTTCCGGTAGAAATACAGCTTTCTTTCGCCGCGATTGACAATAATGCGCCGTGAATCGATGGTAAAGCTCCACTCTTTCGTCAAAGCCCTTCCCGCGTAATCAACCGCCTCGACCTTAGCTTTGTGGCTGCCGTCACCAAGCAAGTCACCGACATATGCTACCTTTTTGCTGCCGTCATCCCCTTTGACTACCGCTTCTTTATCGTCGATTAATAACTTAATAGATTTTAAGCCGGAATCCTCTTCGGCAAACGCCACCTCGATGATCGGAGCCACCGCCCGCACTACCTCTCCTTCCAGAGGTTTCATCGATTGGACGACGGGCGCCGTTTCATCTTTGATCACCGGCAAGACCACCGAGCGAACATTGCCGGCGCTGTCGCTGGCCATAAGGCGCAGCTTATTCCGGTTCGCCAAGCCCGTCAGGCTGACCTTTAGCGCGCCGCTATGATCCGCCGTCACTTGACCGGCCGGCTTATCGTTTAGAACTACCTCCACCCTGGCGTCCGCTTCACTTTTTACCGGCACCTCGGCAATCGCGGTTGGGCTGACATAGAAAGACGCGCCATCGGCCAAGTTAAGGGGAGGCGGCTCGGTATCGACGGTAAAACTCCACTGCGCCTCGACTTGCCGCGGAATGCCGAGCCCATAAGTCAATCGTGCTCTTACGGTATGCTTGCCCTGGCCGAGCCGGGCTGCCGGTCGCATATTAAAGCCGGTCCCGTCTTGAGGCGTATCTACTTTTTGGATTTGCCCGTCAATATTGACCTCAACCGATTGGATATGGACCCCGGGGATATTTAACCAGTTGGCTGAGATGGTTGGTTGGTCGTTTGCGACAATGATGCCGGGCGCTGGATAAAGCTCCAGCATATGCTCTGCTGAAGCAAAGACAACACCCCAACTACAAATAAAGAGGACTGCGACAAGGGCAACGACAAAGATGATCCGTTTGCTGTTAAATCTCATCAATGGATGCCAATTTCTTACTAATTTACAAGGCGGCGCTTGTTCTTGTCAAGCAAGCGCCAAGCTTTTATCTTAAAACCAGCGCCTTTGTCTTATCGGTACGACCTATATTCCCCCAACAGTTAAGTTCCTATCCAACTTATTTAGGAGCCTCTGGAATATCGAACCAGACGCCGTTGACCCAGCGGTCTAAGACAAATTCAGACTTTAAGTTAAAGACGGGGCGCCAGCCAAAGCCGGTTATCGGATGATACTTAAGGGTGACCGTCACCCGCGTTGGATTGGAAAAAGGCAATCGAGAGATATTCGCGGCGGCGATAGTAGTCTTTACATCCGCGGTCTTAATGCGGGAATCGGAAGCCTTTAAGACATCGAGTGCCTCTGCCGGCGCCAAGTCGGGCCGCACCACAGCTACCCGAGCCGCCGCGCCCGCGGCCCGAACCACTAAGGCCTTCTTCCGACCGGCTTCGGCCAGTGAAAAGACCGCTACCAAGATAAACAGTATCAGCGGCGCGGTTATCACCAGTTCGGTCAAGGCGATACCTCGCTCGTCGGCTCTAGAAGCGCGGTCCAATTGTGACCGGCCTGAGGGATTTTTGGCCGGACTTCTAAAGAGCCCAGCCCGGCGGCAGGATATCGATCCCAAGTTTTGCCTCCAAAGTCTTGGCCAGGGCTGCCGCTTGTTTCATTGTGGCGTAAAGCTTACTGCCGTCAGTGAGGACTGAATCGACACTGGCCAAGGTCGGACGCGTCTCCGTCAACGGCGGCGGCGTCAAACCAAGCGCGTCCAGCGCTTCTTCTAAATAGCCGCCGATCGGTCCGTAGTCGTTCCTCAAGTTCCGGATTCTTCCGCCGACTAGATTAAGCGACTCCATCATCCAGTTCGCGCCGCTCGCGACAGAGGCGGGCAGATGCGCCCCGGTCAAGAGATTTGCCAGGGCTTCCTCGCCTATAGTCGCCTCGCCCGGCCCGTCCTCGACCCTGGCTGCCGCCACCGCCAGATTATCTCCGGTTTCCAGTCCGCCGAACGGCTTTGTAAACGGAATAGGGCTGCTCCGATGATAGACGACCGCTACCACCCCGGTTTGACCGCCGGCAAAAACCCCGCTCTTTTTGTCCAGCGCCGCCAGCTCTTTTTGATGTCGATTTCGTTGGCTCGTCAGCCCCCCGACCCGGCCGGTTGACTCCCTGACTTGGTTTAATCGCTTTTTGATCTCGTCGTGGTTCTTTATCTCCTCATCGCTTAATCCCTTGGCTTTTAACTCGCCCATTTTCTCCCTGTAAGCTTGCATAACCTCAAACATCTGCCCGGTCGAGATCTTTATCCGCGCATTGTAGACATCAACCTCTTTTTTTAGGTCCTTCCGCGCTTGACTTGGTCCCTGGAACCCGGCGATCAACGGCACGGGAAGCGCCAGACCGGAATCGTTCCCATTGGCCTTAATTATGCTCGCCCCGTTGGCAATGGTGTAAACCACCGCGGTCTCGCCGATAACGGTCTTCGTCTTTTCCAGCGCCGCCACCGGCTCCTCGGTCGCTTTTTGCCACCGGGCCGGTACCTCGAAAGCTTCAGCGCCCGTTCCGGCGCTGGCGATCGAGACCGCCGTGGCCGCCAGATACATCACATCCAGGCTGACGTTACGCGTATAGATAGCGCCGTCAATCAACCGGATCGTGTCGGTCGCTTTAGACAGAGCGTTGGCGCCGGCCAAGGCTCCGAGATCGGCATTGCTTTGTTGCCGAGCCCTCTCGCCCGCCATCTCAGCCGTCGCCAGGACAGCACAGGTCAAGAAAACGACTAATAAGACAAACCCGACAACTAAGGGCATGGTCGAACCAGCTTCATCACGGCCCATGCCTTTAATAGCCAAGGAAAGGCTCTTTCTTTAGTTTGGCTCTGGCTCTCAATGTCAAGGCCCCGTCCCCTCCGGCAGCCAAAGAGGCCTGTCGAAAAAACGGCAGTAGCGCTATCTTCGAGCTTACTTCGGCGATGATCGAACCGCCCGCCTCCGTTAATGTTATCTTAGCGGCATCGCCCCGGAAGCCGGCCCCGCGTGGAACCGCCTGTATTACGCGCAAGGCCCGCCCCTTGGCCGTCTGCGGGTCAGCCGAAACAGCGCCTGTCCTGGCCGCTTCAAACGCGGCGTGCTCGAATATGGTTTTGGTATCGATCAAAATAATTATTTGGACCAGCCCAAAGAGCATAAACAGCAGCAGCGGCAAAGCCATGGCAAGTTCGACAGCGGCCGCCCCTCTGGCGCGACCATTCATCTTTCTTGCGTCTCCCGCTGGATCGATCCTAAGTTGTCCAATCGCCCGGAAACAAAGAAAGACCGCTTTGTCTTTTCCACCCAGCCGCCGATAAGATCCGGCTGAGCCAAAGCGACAATGGCCACCAGCACCAGAACCATCGCCGCCGTGATAATCGCGTACTCGACGATGGTCGAACCGGATTCATCAGCAGGCACTAGCGTTCCTCTGTCTTAAGGATGGATATCGAGGTCGGGTTTGCCCGGCCGCTGGGGGGACCGATCCTCTTTACCACCGCGAAGACCCCGATGGTCCTATCGGTCGGTTCGATCTGCATAAAAACGCCGCTCCACCCGACGCCTTCCGTCAAATCGTCCCGTGAGATCATCCAGTCTTTGACTAATAAATCCGTATAATATACCTGTAGCTCAGTCGGTGAGAGCATAGATTCAAGCTTTAGCACTGATTCTCTCATCGGCCCCTTGATCTTGGAAACGCTGTTGATAACCCGTGTCCGGGGTGGAGTCTTGATAAAACCCTCATTTCCGCTTGAACGTTGGTCGGTATTTGAAGCCAATGTTCTTTCCCACTTAACCTGTCCGACTTTAGTGTCAATCGGTTGCGCTTCAGGCGCCGGCCCGGGGGCGACCAGATATACCACCGCTCCAAGCCCCGCTACCACACTCGCGCCGACAACCGCAACCCTTTTCCAGCGCGACCAATTAATCACTTTGTGACGCTGACGCCGTTTACTTCAAAGCGTATCTCGTTAAACTTTTTAATCAGGTCATTCCTAAAGAGCCCCAGAACAGCGATCAAGCTTAAAGCAACGATCACCAGCAACAAACCATATTCGGTTAAAATCGATCCGCTCTCGTCGTTCATCATGCGCTTCACCAGTTTCCTCCTTTTCAATGCATGAACCGCAAAAACGCCGGTCCCATAATGACAATGAACAATGCCGGCAAAATCAAGCCGGCGATTGGAAACAACATCTTGATCGGGGCGGTCGCGGATAATTCTTTTACAAGTTCGCTCTGGCGGCGGCGACTGGATTTCGCTTGTTCTTTTAAGGTCCGCGCCAGCGGCGCGCCCAATTTCTCCGCTTGCGTGACTGAGGTTATAAACCATGTCAGATCGTCGTTCTGATTTCTATCGGCCAACTCCTGAAAGGCCAAGCGCCTTGGCCTGCCCAATTCGATTTCCGTCAACCCCACCGTAAACACCTCCGTCAACAGATTGTCGAACCTGTCGCAATAGAGATGTATGCCGCGATCGAGGCTTAAGCCGGCCTCCACGCCGATCGCCAACATATCGATAAAATCCGGCAACAAACGGGCAAAGTCCAGTCGCCTTTTTTCCGCCCGCCCGGCTATTTGCCGCAACGGCCATCTTTGGCTTCCGTAAGCCGTTAGGCCGCTGAAAAGTACGCCGGTAGGGCCGCCGCCAAACGCGGCCCAGCCCGCCAAAAAGCCGCCTATCCCCAATATGGTCCTCGCCCCGACAAGCGCCGCCGGGTCGATCTCGCCCATCCCGGCAGCCGCCAGTTTGGCCGTCGATCCGGTCCCGAACCAACGCATCATAAGACCGGACCAGCCTGCCGGCAGGCCGCTCATAAACCCGGCTCCGATGTCATACAAGGGCTGATTTATTTTTTTGCCGGGCGGCCGGTCTAATAGGAGCCTGCGGTCCGGGCGTTCCCGAGCCGCCAAGACAAAGACTATTTCGTAGACGGCCATGCCTGCCAGGCAGCCGATGATGATCGCGATTATCAGCTCGATCATCATATTTTGACATCCAAAATCCGCCCCAGAATCAAGAATCCGGCGGTTTCGGCGACGATAGCTATGGCCAGCATCGCCAGGCCGGTCGGTGTGGTAAACATCGGAGCGATAAACGCCGGGTCTATGATCGCTATCAAGCCCATAACCAACAGCGGTAAGAAGCCGATGACCGTGGCGGAGAGCCGCGCCTGCGCCGTCTCAATTTTAAGATTGCCGCGCAAACGCCCCCTGGCTTCGATCGCGTCAGCGGTTTGCCGCAATAAGCTGATTAGATTCCCGCCTACGCGTCTTTGAATGGATAGTCCCAGAAGGATGAAGTCCAGCTCAATCGCCGGCATGCGCAGGTGGAGCAAGTCCAGGGCTTCGTCGATCGGCATGCCCAAAGCGATCTGCTCATTGACCGCGGCCAATTCTTCTTTTGCCGGGGGTCCTATCTGGTCTGACGCGTGAAGCAGCGCTTGTTGAATCGACGAACCGGCGTTGATGGCGGCGGCGACCGACTTAAATACCGCGGGGAGTTGTTCGGAGAACTTTTCCAAGCGGTCGCCGGCGCGCTTATTCAGCCAAGCGTTAGCGCCCACGGCGGCGCCCGCGATAAGGACAGCGGCGTTTATGACTGAGCCAAGCGACCATGCTAAAGCGATCGTTAACGGCAGCGTCATTACTGTCAACCAAAAAGTGGTTGCTTCCGGGGCGCTGATACCCGCGTCCGCGAGGCGCCTTTTCAACGTTGCGGCGCCGGGCGTCTTGATTGCCGTCTCTATAGCCAGGCGCTTGATCACTGCCGGGACCTTGCCCTGCCTGCCGCCGGTCAAGCGGGCTTCAAACCGTAGTCGGCGGGCGGCTCGACCGGCCGCGCTCGTAAAGCCTCCGCACGTCAAATAGGCTGCACATCCGACGGCGGCGGCCGAACCGACCGCGAGCAGGTAAACCAAGCTTTACTCCTCTGACCTGTAGATGGAACCCAAGACAATCTCCCCGTCGACGATTCCGCGCAATTCATCGACGGCGGTTACCCGCCGCCGGCCGGAGGCCTCGCGTTCCATGTGGACTATAAGATCAAATGCGCCCGTTATCTGTTGCCGCACGGCGGCGATCGGCAGCTCTATCCCGGCCATTAGAGTCATGGTCTCGAGGCGGGACAAAGCTTCCTTTGGCGAATTCGCGTGCGCGGTCGTCAGCGAGCCGTCATGCCCGGTATTCATTGCCTGGAGCATATCGAGAGCCTCGCCGCCCCTGACTTCGCCGACAACGATCCTATCCGGACGCATACGCAAGGCGTTTATAACCAAGTCTCTAATGGCTATGCGGCCGACGCCTTCGACGTTCGCGGGGCGGCTTTCCATCCGGACAACATGCGGTTGGGTAAATTTCAGTTCGGCGGCATCTTCAATGGTAACTATCCGCTCATTTGCGGGGATAAGGCTTGATATAGCATTAAGCAGCGTAGTCTTACCGGAGCCCGTGCCTCCGGTCACGATTATGTTCGCTCGGTTGGTAACCGCGACGGCCAGATATTCAGCGGCTTGAGCGGGGATTGTGCCGTTGTCAACCAATTCTTCGTAGTCGAAGACCTTGGCCCGGAACCGCCTGATCGTCACTGTCGGGCCGGATAACGCTACCGGCGGAACGACTATGTTGACCCGCGAACCATCAGGTAAGCGCGCGTCTACCATGGGACTGCTTTCGTCCACACGCCGTCCGATCGGCGCGATTATCTTATCGATCACATTCATCAGGTGGTCGGCATCCTCGAAAACATAATCGGTCCGCTCGATGCAACCATCGCGCTCCGCATAAACCATATATGGTCCGTTTATCATGATTTCGCTGATAGACGGGTCGCTTAGCAAGGGTTCTATCGGTCCATAACCGAGGACGTCATCGAGGACGCGTCTGAGAATAAGGTCCTTCTGGGTTTGACTCAGAACTAAGCCGTCCACCGCGATCAGCCGCAAAACCGCTTGTCTTAATTCTTTTCTTACCTGACCGGCGTTGACTTTTAGTCTTCTCAATATCTCCGCCGGCGCCATATCGGCGTAAAGTCGTGTCCGCACTTGCCGGACCGCGCCCGGCGGCAGATTAGTGGCCGAAGTCGTTGCCGGTGAGCCGATCCTAGTGAACACTGATACCATCCCCGAGCGAGAGCTTTTGCCGCACGGCCGCTATAAGCTGATCGAAGGCATGCTTTACCTCGCTTCGATCACCCGCTTGGAGCAGTCGCCCTTCGTCCAAAAGCAGGCGGACTAAGTCGCTTTCCGGCAACTTTTCCATCACCGGCGCACCGATATATTCCGCGATCCTCTCCGGCGACAAACTCAACGGCCCCCAGCGGTTGATAACCGCCATCATGCTATTTTTGCTGATGCCGAATCGCTCCAGGCAATCAATAAAACGCTTGCCGCCGCGCACGGCCAATATTTCCGGGGTCAAGATGATCATGATCAGATCGGCGGCTTCGTGGAGACTCGCTCCGGCTCTATCAGCATAGGCGCCGCTATCGATGACCACGAAGTCGTAGCAGCTCCTTAAACCATCGATCAGCAAACGCAATTGTTCCGCCGTGAAAAGCCCCGCCAACTCCGCTTCAGGCGGAGCAGCGAATAGGGCGAGCTTCTTCGCCACGTTTTGCGCCACGGACCTGATAAGCGCCGGATCGAGATCGGCTATTACCGGGACAAAATCCTTCAAAGTTTTGCCGGGCTCGACATTGACTATTACCGCTAAATCATTTGCCCGGCAATTAAGGTCGACTAAGGCCACATCCAGATCCGGGTCGGCATCGGCCATCAGCTTGGCCAGGTTCGCCGCGACAAACGAAGTCCCGACGCCGCCTTTTCCGCTACCGACCACTATCACTCGAGCGTCGGGCCGGGGCCGCGTTTCAAATGTCTGGGTCAGAGACCGGCTTTTTTTACCCGCTCCCGCCACCTGGGCGACGCGCTCAACGGCAAATTCCAACTCCTCCGTCGTTACGGGAAGTGTGATGAACTCGCGCGCGCCCGCCAACATCCCGCTGCGAAAATATTCCGGGTTGACCCGATCGGAAAGGAGCACCGATATCACCTCCGGATGATTGGTTGAAAGATATTCGATCACCTTGACGCCTGATATTTGCGGCAGCGCGAAATCGATGAAAGCTATACCGGCATCGGCCGCGGCCAACTTCTCCAGGCACTCTTCGCCATTGAGCGCGGTGTCGGCGATCGAAAGGCGTTTCGACCCGTCGACCAGCTTGAGAATCGACTCCAGCACCTGTGGCCCGGCGGCGACAAATATCGAGTATTCGGTTGAATCCGACATCATCGGTCCGTCCCGCGATCAGTCGCCCTTAAGGCCAATCTGACTTTTCCGATCTCCGTTGCTTGCGTCAGTTTGCCGGCTTGAGTCGGCGTCAGCTCCAACACCACTGTGGTACCGGTTACCACCGCCTGGTTTGCATTATCGCCGCCTTGGCCGGCCGCCGGTGGAGGGCCGAAAGGATAGAGCCCGCCGATTCCGAGCACTCGATTGTCTCCGAGAAACAAGCTCGTTCGATGAGTCTCCTCATCGGTTACGAATACGTCGACCCGGTCCCCGGCGCGCACGCCTCCGGCAACGCCGGCGATCTCGTCGGTCCCGACAGCCAGGGCCACATACCCCGCCCTGATCGAGTTAGCCGCCCGGCGACTTGCGGCGCCTGTCACCCTGGTTGCCAGAATCGCCTCTCCGGCAAATATTTCCGACACCGCTTCCCTCCCGATAACGCGGCCTTTATGCCCGACAAACCCCGCCGCCAGATAAGCTCTCGGGACCCGTTTGTAGCCGACATCCTCATCGCTTATAAGAGTCCCGGGGGCAATACTCCGAATCGCCACCACAACCGAAACCGGGTTCCGGGCGGCCGCCAATTGATATTCCAGAGCCCTCCGGTCGGAAGCCCTGGTGGCGGCAAGAAAAGCGATGGTCATAAGACCGGCGCCGATAGCGGCGGAAATGGCGAGAACAGAGTTGTTGGTTCGATTTAAGAACATATTATCGATTATCTACTGCTCCTGTAGTATGCCTGGACAATAGTCCAGGTGCTTGCCAAAGTCAAGAATTTTTTGCGAAACTATCTTAATGCGTCGCTTCTTCTTAAACAGCCAAGCCATCGAAAAAGATTTTGCGTTTATCACCGGCTCGGACGTCCACCACATCCGGGACGTCCTGCGCCTGGGCCCGGGTGATGCGATCACAGTCATAGATGAATCAGCCGCCGAATACACTGTGGAGATTGTGGCTCTGTCGGACCACGAGGTCAGGGCTAGGATAATCGCTGTAAAGCGGCCGGGTGCGCCCTGTGTGTTCTTGTCTCTTTTTCAAGGTCTCCCTAAGGGAACAAAATTCGATCGGATAATCGAGAAAGCCACCGAGCTTGGCGCCGACCGTATTTCCCCCGTTATCATGGAACGCTCCGTCGCCAGGCCTGATGCCGCGACAGGCGGCCGCGTCGAGCGGTGGCGGCGTATCGCCGAGGCCGCGGCCAAGCAAAGCCGGCGGCCGACCTTGCCGCAAATTGATCCTCCCCTTTCTTGGAGCGAATTCAAAAACACCTTGGCCGATTTCGACCTGGTAATTGTTTTTTGGGAAGGAGCTTCCGACCCTGTCGATCTGGCTCTGTCCGGTTTTGCCGGCCAAAATCTGGCTGTTGTCATCGGGCCGGAAGGCGGGCTGGCCGCCGCCGAAGTCACCGCGCTGGTCGACGCCGGCGCTAAGACGGCTTGGTTGGGCCCGCGAATCTTAAGAACTGAAACCGCGCCCGTGGCGGCGCTGGCGCTTGTCAATTTTGTTCTGGGCAGATAAAGTCAGGCCATGAAGACCTACGCCCTGGCCACGCTGGGCTGCAAAGTAAACCAATATGAAGGCGACCAAATAAAGGCGCAATTGGCCGGGCTGACTAACGTGCCTTTCGGGCAAGCCGCCGACCTCTACATCGTCAACACCTGCAGCGTCACGGCTGAAGCGGAAGCCAAAGCCCGGCAATTGATAAACCGAGCCCGGCGCGCGGGGCCCGGCGCGCTGATCGTCCTGACCGGCTGTTGGCCGGGGGAGCAAACAAAAAGGTTTAAGTCGCTCGGGGTCGATATGTTTTTCGACAACGCTTCCAAAGCGGACCTGGTAAAAAGCCTGCTTGTGAACGGCTCGGGCGGGCGCGGCGACGCTAATCCGAGGCTCAAAACTTCCCGGACTCGAGCATTTCTGAAAGTCCAGGACGGGTGCGATCGATTTTGTTCTTACTGTTCCATCCCGCTCTTTCGAGGCAAACCGGCGAGCCGGCCGATCGGCGACGTCGTTGCCGAAGTAACCGCCCTGGTCAAAGTGGGTGTTCCTGAAATCGTCCTAACCGGGATCCACCTCGGCAAATACGGGGTCGATCTTGCCGGCGGCAGAAACCTGCTTGTCGACCTTATGAAAGCCATCCTAAGCCGGACCACCCTGGCGCGATTGCGCTTAAGCTCGATCGAGCCGCGGGAGGTGACTGATGGGCTGATCGACCTCATGGCGGGTGAAGCCGGAATCGCACGCCATCTGCATATACCGCTCCAAAGCGGCAGCGACAAGATTTTGTCGTCGATGAATCGTGACTACACCGCCGGGGAATTTTTAAGCCTGGTGAATAAATTAAGGCGGCGCCTACCGGATATCGGCTTGACCACCGACGTGATAGCCGGCTTTCCCGGCGAATCGGATGATGATTTCCTGTCCACGGCGGCCACAATAAAAGAAGCTGCGTTCAGCCGCCTCCACGTCTTTAAGTATTCGGCCCGCCCAGGCACGGCGGCGGCAACTTTCCCCGGCCAAATTTCGCCCGCCGTAAAAAAGGCGCGCGCCGTCGCCCTTAAGGAACTGGGCGCCGTCCTTGCCGCTGATTTCGCCGCCGGATTTGTCGGCCGGCCGGTCTCGGTCTTAGTTGAACGGCAATCCCGCGGTCAAAGGAGCGGTTTGACGAGTCAATATGTTCGAGTAAAATTCGAGCAGGCGCCGAAGAAATCGGATAACCCCATCCACGCGGTGGGAATAAAGACGGAAACAGATGTCTTGATTGTGAGGAAGTCTAATGGATGATTGTATTTTCTGCCGCATAGCCACGGGCAAGCTGGCCTCGGACATTGTCTACGAAGACAACGATGTCATCGCGTTTACGGACATAAATCCCGAGGCGCCCACTCACCTTCTGGTAGTTCCGCGACGTCATATAGCCAGCCTTAACACGGCTGAGCCGGCCGATGCCGAGCTGCTCGGCAAAGCCATGCTGACGGCGGCGTCCTTGGCTAAGCAGAGGGGGCTTGACGGCCCCGGATACCGCATCGTCGCCAACACCGGGAAGGAAGCCGGTCAGACAGTCGACCACATTCACTTCCATCTGCTTGGCGGTAGATTTATGAGCTGGCCGCCGGGGTGAGGTGATACTGATGACTAAGAAGATCGCCATCCTCGCCACTGACGATTTTGAGGACTCGGAACTGAGCGAGCCGTATGAACGGCTGCGGGACGCCGGTTTTAACGTGCTGATAGTCGGCCCGGCGGCGGACGCGGAGATAGTCGGCAAGAAGAGGGAGTTTAAGGTAACGACCGATCTTTCAGTCGATTCTGTTTCAGCGGACGACTTCAACGCTCTCGTTATCCCGGGCGGCTATTCGCCCGATCGGTTGCGCCTCAACGAGCGCGCGGTGGAATTCACCCGGGCGTTCGGCACTACCGGCAAGCCCCTGGCGGCCATCTGCCACGGACCCCAGCTCTTGATCTCCGCAGGCCTTGTAAAGAGCCGCACGCTCACTTGTTGGCCGTCCATTACCATCGACATCGTCAACGCGGGCGGCCATTACGTCGACGAACCTCTGGTCGTCGACAAGAACCTGATCACGTCCAGAAAACCGGGCGATCTACCCCAGTTCATCAACGCCATTATCGCGGCCCTCAGTAAAAGCGAAAACCCTTAACGCCTGAGTTCAGCAGCCGCTACCAGCGAACAGCCGAGGTAGCGATCCGCTGGAACGCAATGTTAGGCCCATGGCCACTAGCTAACATTCTTGAGCTTGGTGATTTCTGTTTTAGGATGATTGACCACAAGATCATAGGCGGATTGTAAATTGATCCAGAATTCGGGGGTGGTATCAAAAGCCTGAGAAAGCAGCCATGCGGTCTCCGGCGTAATACCCCTTTTCCCACGAACAAGCTCATTGATTCTTTGTGGCGAAACACCCAGATGCTTTGCTAAAGCCACTTGTGTAATGCCCATAGGTACCAAGAACTCTTCGCTTAAAATCTCCCCTGGATGGGTCGGCACTCTGTTTTTCGGCAACATCACAACTCCTAACGCTAATGATAATCCGTCAGTTTAACTTCTTTGGCTTGCTTGGATTCCCATTTGAAAATTATTCGCCATTGGCTATTGACTCTAATGCTGAAAAATCCCTTTAGATTACCTTTTAATGCTTCTAATTGATTACCTGGCGGCGACCGAATATCCTTTAAGTCCTGCGTACCATTGAGCATATCAAGTTTGCGAACCGCTATCTTAATTAGGTCGTTTGGATATTTTCTGGTTTCTTTGCTTGTCAGGCCATGATATAAATTTTCAGTCGCCTTGTCGCCAAAAGAAGTTATCAATTCGGTTTCCTCTTGAAAAGATTAGCATCTTCACTGATACCGTGCAACTGTTAATTTGGCCTAACGCTAAAGTTCAGCGGTGGTTACCTGCGCCTGCTTTTGGCGCAGGTAACCACCGCTGGAACGACTTGTTGAGCGATTTATCACATTATTGTTTGCTTCTAAGAACTTCAAACACGACTCAACACGTTGAATTAAGCTGCAGATTCTTTATTGATATCCCAACCCGGAAACAATAACACTGCAGGATGGCACTTGAGAGCACGAGCAATGGCTTTCGCGCGCTCAACCCCAAGATTTACTCGATTATTCTCTATTGCGGAAATCGTCGACTGGGGAATCTTGATTAAGTTTGAAAGTTCATTCTGGCTTAGACCTTGAAGTTCTCGAATAATGCGCACCGATTCACCAACTGAGACATCAACGGTCCTCGTCGCTTTACGATATTCCTTGAGATTCATGTTACCTCCTTCGATAGTCATGAGCTGTTATATCAACAACTAGGACAATGACTTCTTGAGAAACCACTTTATAAATTAACCGATATTGGTCACCCAACCTGGAAGATCGATGCCGGCGCAAAATGTCCGCTGGAACACCTTGTTATGCGGTTTTTGCACTTATTTTTCAAGCGCCGGCGCTATGCAGCGCTCAATGGATTGATGCGCTCAATCTTCTTCTTGCTCGTCCGCGCTGCCTCCCAAAGATCGACGGCACGCTGAGCGTTAAGCCAAAACTCTGGCGTATTGCCAAACAAGCGAGAGAGTCGAAGCGCCATCTCGGGGCTGACTGCTCGACGCTCTCGGACTAACTCGTTGACCGTTTGGCGCGACACGCCAAGCGCTTTGGCAAAGCTCGACACAGTGAGACCATAATCAGGCAAAAAATCCTCGCGCAGCATCTCGCCTGGGTGTGTTGGGCGAATCTTCCTCTCTCCAGCATTCTGAATACTCATCTAGCACCTCTCTCTTTAGTGATAATCCGTCGCTGAACATCGTAAGCGTCACCGTCTACGAACCGGAAACATATGCGCCATTGATCATTGACCGAAATTGAATACTGCCCTTTCCTCTCACGTTCAAGTTCGTGGAGTCGATTGCTCGGAGGAACCTTCAAGTCATTCAAACCTGTGGCCAAATCAATGTATTCCAGTTTGCGCATTGCTCGCTTACCGATATCCGGTGGAAACTGCTTTGATTTCCCGTTTTGGTAAAACTCTTGCGTATGCCTGTCGGCAAACGTCTTGATCATGTGTCAATAGTAAGCAGTCACGTGACACTTGTCAATGAAATTGTTCAATTCGCATAACGCCCACGTTCAGCGGTCGCTACCAGCGAATGGCCGAGGTAGCGATCCGCTGGAGCGCCTTGTTAGGCGCTCTTGATATGCACTTCGGCAGGAACATGATTGATAACTATATCTTTGAGGTCAAGTTTTCTGCTGGCATTGTCTATGTCAATCCCTGACAGATCGCCGTTGCTGTCATAATCCAAGACAATGCCAGGCGAAATCTCTTTGCTGTCAACACTGGTTTTAGAAGACAAGTCAATATACAAAGAATCCGTATCGGGGTAATAATTTAGTTTCATGGCTTAAACCTCCTATCCAAAAAAGCGTTGTGAATTGTAATTTTGTCATCAAGTGTTACTACGCGAAGCATCCGGCCTTCAAGCTCTTCTATTTGGCCCCAAAACCGAAATCGATTGTTTTCTTGAGATTCAACCCTTATGGGGTTTTCCACTACGTCAATACATAGCTCTTTCTTAAGATATGGTCTTTTTCAAAGTATGGCGTAAATTTATATTTTTCCATATAGATATTATAGCCTACTCGGGCTAGTCGTTATTGCCTCCAGGCTCATAAAGGGGCGAATGTTCTGAGAGTTGTTTCTCGGAATCAGGGTTTGGCATCAATGAGAAAAATTCATCGCCGCGAGAAAGAAATCCTTCGATATCGCCTTCATAAACCTCATTTAAGACCAGCTTGCACCCATCTCTTGTGACGCTATCCATCGCCACATAATCCCAAGATCGTTTGCATGGCCATGCCTTCAGAAGTCTTGCAGTTGGCGCAGACGTTTGATGTTCATTAAGTCTTTTTTCCACATTGTCGGCAAAACCGATCTTGATCCGATTTGGAAGAACCTCCGGCACAAGTTGAATTATGTAGAAATATCCGTAACGATCAAACTTAATCGCGTCTTCGGCGGTTGAAATTGGGCCACGTCGAGCTTCATAGCTAGCGACTAATTTGTCTGCGTCTTCCTGAGAAAGAAGCAGCTTATCCCCTTTACCACGATGTAATTCTAATTGAAGCACCTCGCTCTCCCGCGCAATAAGACGACGAACGGTTGTACCATCAACCTTTAACCTTTTTGCGATTTCAGCTATCCCGACTTTTTCAGTCATGACTTCTTGATGCTCCTTACACGCCTAACGTCTTAAATCAGCGGTTTCTGAGGCGGCATGTTTTTGGCGCAGGTAAAAATCCGCTGGATTTTCTTGTTATGTGTGCACTTATTTTTCAAATTCGGTTCGGGCGACGCTGGACTGTCGAATGATCGATTGTAATGTACCGACTCGAATCTCGCGGTGATTGGGAACGGGCACAGTAATTGTGCTATCGGGCAGTTTTTTCTGCATGATTATGTGACTTCCTTGCCTTCGTACCTCAAGAAAACCGTGTGCTTCCAGGATCACACATACTACTTTTCCTGAAAGAACCCGCAGATTACCCAATAGCCACCTCAACCTGCGTTACAAAAACATCCCCGTGGAGCCGCTCTTTTATTTCTTGCGGAGAGGCTGTTTCGAAAAACAACTGCAAAGCCTCTTTTAAATTATCGCGTGCCTGCTCAACATTATCGCCTTGGCTGGCAATATCTAGCTCAGGACAGAGGGACACGTAGCCTTCGTCTTCTTTTTCTATGATTGCTGTAAGCCTATGTACCATGCTGCCTCCTTTTTTGTACTTATATTATACACTTAACGCCTTCTGTTCAGCGGCCGCTCTGTCGACCAGTTGTAATTTGCCCTTATTTATTGAGATAACGCTTGAGTTCAGCGGTTTCTGAGGCGGCATGCTTTTGGCCGTTTCAGAAATCCGCTGGAGTGACTTGTTATCTCTCGCCCTTCATTTTACAACGCTTGGTTAAAAGGGCAACGATTGCATGTCTGTCTGGCGCGGACTAGCAGGTGATGCCGAGTAACTAGATTGGAAACGAGCCTTTATTAATTGGCCACCGAGCCCTTATGCCTTTAAATTTTAGCGACCGCGTCCATGACTGAGCGGGCGCTTGCCCTTTTCGTCCGACTGTAAATTTATTGAGATAACGCTTTAAATCAGCAACTGTCTTAACTGAAAACAATTATTTAGTTTTCAAAGTACAAGAATGAAAGAATTAACAACAAATCGCAAGAGAGCGTTCCTGCCAAGTTCTTTGATGCTTAACCATAGAGTTTAAGATTGTAAGCAATTTGCGCGTGCAAGCGACAAGCGCTACCTTGGCCGGTTTGCCGGCTTCAATCAGACGAGCATAGAATTCTTTGATGACGGGATTGTGTCTAGTCGCTACCAGTGCTCCCATATAAAGCGCGGTGCGCACATTCGCCCGGCCGCCATACACCCTGCGTTTGCCTCGAAACTTGCCGCTGTCTCGGTTGAACGGCGCCACACCAACGAGGGCCGATATCTGTTTGCGATTTAGAGTGCCGAGTTCCGGCAATTCCGAAAGGAGCATGGTTGAGATAACCGGACCGATACCTGGCGCACTTTTAAGTATCTGGTCTTTTTCCTGATAAGAGACATTGGCTTTAATGAATGATGAAATATCGCCGTCCAGCTTTTTTAGCTCATCTTTAAGCCAATTGATGTGAGCCTCGATATTCGGCCGCACCGGTTTAGGCGCGGCGCTAAGCCGATTGCCCTCGGCAACCAACATTTCGATTAGCTGGCGTCTTCTGGTCGACAAAGCTTTGAGCTCGGCACTCACAGCGTCCGGCAGATCTCTGACCTTTGGTTTAATAATCATGGCGAACTCTGCCAATACTTGCGCGTCTAGTGCGTCGGTCTTAGCCAATCGCCCCGTTGCTCTCGCGAAAGCCCTGACATTTCTAGGATTTGCAACAACAACCGGAAGACCTGCTTCGGCAATAGCTGCGACTGCAGCAGCCTCATAGCCGCCGGTTGCCTCCAATACAATCAGGGTTGGACCGATTTCTTTCAGATTGTCCACCAATAAGCCCACGCCCTCATCGCTGTTCTCGGCGGAGTAGCTTCTCGACTCCGGCGCACAATCGACATCTAGCCTGGTTTTTGAGACATCAATACCCACAAATAGTTCCACTTGCATCACCTTCCTTTTGTCCCGTCCTCGCAAATGCGGGCTTCGCATTGATTGGCCCTTACAACTGTTCGGGCTTTGCAGGAAGAGGGCGTGACGACCCAAGCTGAGTTACGGTCTGCGTTACTGCAACCAAACGGTGGTCGGTCTGCCACGCCCTTCCGGCCTAAGCAGTGCTCGGTTTGATTTTAACGGAAAGTTAAGATACGAGCGGTGGTTAAATGCGGCTGCTTTTGCCGCGTTTAAGCATCCGCTGGATTTTATTGTTATGCTAGGCCCTTCCATTTCTAAGAGCCAGATCTAAATACGCCTTTCCTTGGCAGGCAAAGAAGTGGCGATTTTGCCAGAATGGCCCTAAATGTTGCCCTTTGCGATCTCTTTTCTGACAAAAGCATTATAAGTTGATGACGCCTTGATCTCTTTCTTACTTTTTTCAGCGTTCGTTTGCATAGTTTTTTCGATGTATTTGTTTATTCTATCCTTCAATTCATAAGGCAGTGGTGTGTCGGCCCCCGTGGTGTTGGACGTATCATCGGGGTCTCCGTAAATCGGGAAGATTTTTCTAATGCGCGCGGCTATTTCGTCCAAATCTCCGGTCGATTGCTTAAACTCCTCGATCCCGAAACACATCCTATAGAAATCATCAACCTTGATAGCCATTCGTCTTTCAAGATCATGCATGTTCCACCAGGATCTAATATCTTCATCTCTTACGCCTTCAGTTCGCTTCTTTGATAATATCAAGCGAGTTTCCTCATCATTGACTTCTTTTTGCAATAGGACATCGCCGTAATTAGCCGGTAAGTTGGAGGTGCCTTCGCTCAGAGACTCATTCTTGATGTCCCTAAGCAAATCATTGAACATGCTTTCCGCTTCTGATGCTGACACCTCGCCCGCCATCATCCTCTGAATTATCGGTATGTAAGTTACTCTTAATTCTTGCTCAATAGCTGATGATGACCCGAATAGTTTGGAAAATATTCCCATAGCGATCCCTTCCCAATGAATATGCACAGTTGACGTGGCTCATGAGCTTTTGCCAGCAACCCGGTATACGAGCAGAACGCTTTGCAGGAGTTTATTTTACTCCCACTCCAGCAAAAGAGTCATGGTCGCAGGAGGGACATCGCCAATTGTCTCGCGCTGGACATACACGCCATCGATTATCGGTCTGCCGCTCTGCTCTTCTTGACTGCGATACAAGTAATATCCGCCAACCTTGCCAAGCATTGCTCTATCCAGCGAAATACTTACGCGCAACTGCTCCATCAGATCGTGCCTCCTTTTATTTGAGTCAACCTTTACCTTGACGGCGCTTTATGTTGCCTTTTCTTTTAGCATAACAGTGTCTTTTATCTTTCTTCTATATTTTATCGCATTTTAGGCAATTAGACGCCAAATGGGCAATGTAAATGGGGCCAACTCGAGTTGAGCTCTTTGAGTGCTGATAATGTTCAATAATTATTATTATGCGGAAGAACCATAATAATGACGCAGAATTATTCTTCGATTGATGAACGCCCAATGTCAAGCGGATGATCTAGTTTTGCCCCCGGCAGCCGCCCACTCGCTTTACAGCAGTCGCCTCGTCTTTTATGCTACGACATATGATCACAGTTAAATTCTTTGCCATGTTAAGACAGACAATCGGGACTAACGAGGTAACCGTCGACGCGGCTTCGGCGACCACCGTTCGCGAACTCATCGACTGCCTTGGAGACCGATTTCCGGAAATATCGAAAACCATACAGGATTCCAAAGCCATGATCGCCGTAAACCATGATTTCTCGGACATCGATACCCCGCTTAAAGATGGCGATGAGGTGGCGTTTATCCCGCCCATGTCGGGAGGTTCCGGACTCGTGCGCATCCAGCGTGAGGATTTTTCCGTTGACGCCGAGATCGCCAGAGTAAAGTCATCTTCGAGCCGCACGGGCGGCATAGCGGTCTTCCTGGGCACGGCGCGCGATCTCTCCCGCGGCCGGACCGTCGCCCGCCTCGACTTTGAACATTATCCGGACATGGCCGAGAAACAGCTCGAGCTGATCCGCGCCCGGGCGCTCGATAAATTCGACATCCTGGAAGCGGCCGTCATTCATAGGTTCGGCGCAATCGATATCGGCGAGAACATTGTGCTCGTCGTCGTCGGCGCCGAGCACCGCCAAGAGGCTTTCGCCGCCTGCCGTTGGTGCATTGACGAGCTAAAACAGATTACGCCTATTTGGAAGAAAGAGATCACCCCGGAAGGCGATTTTTGGGTGGAAGAACATCCGTGACTATCTGTGATATAAGACCAGCAGCGCCAACAAATTATTGAGCGCGTGCAAAGCGATGTTCGGCGCCAGCGAGCCGCGGTACTCAAAAAGCGTCGCCAAGATCGCCCCTATTAGGAACATCGGCACATATAATAATGGCTCTATGTGGAAGAGGGCAAAAACTAACGAGCTGGCGATTATCGCGGTCCCGGCCCCCCACTGCCGCTTGAACGCGGAGTAAACGAAGCCGCGAAAGAAAACTTCCTCACCTATCGGCGCCAGGACGGCGACAAAGATAACCGCCAAGGCAAAACCGGACTTAGTGCGGCCAAATAGCTCGATGACCGGCTGCTCCGGCACCTTTTGACCGGCCAGCCTGAACAGAACGAACCCATAGGTCGCCAGCCCGATGAAGATGACGATCTCGCCGAGCAAGGCGATGGGGATATCGAACCATGGATGCATGTTAGTGAGACCTAAGTCGGCAAACGAACCGCCCCGTCTTTTTATCCCCAGCCACCAAGCCAAGGTGATCCCCGCTATAAAAGTTGCGCCGCCCAGCGCCACGATCTTCAACACCGCCGGGACGGCGGCGCCCGCTAATCTGCAGACGATAAGCCCGAGCAGAAAAATCAATAGACCGACAAGCAACGACACCGGCCAAAGCAATACCACGCCCGTCAAGGCATCGCCGACACTCCAGGGGACATCGCCGTCAACTCCCCCGCTATTTAGGTTCTCGCTATCGCGCGGGCCTAAAGCTCCTTCCGGTTCAGACATTTAACCGGCTCCGATCATCTTTAGCCATTCCGTTTCCGTTATTACTGAAACACCGAGTTCAAGCGCTTTATCATATTTCCCGCCGGGATCGGCGCCCGCGACCACATAATCCGTGTTCGCGCTGACAGTGCCGGCCGCCTTCGCACCCAAGGCTTTTACTCTGGTTTGCGCTGCCTCTCTGGACATTGAATCAAGCGTACCCGTGAAAACAAAAGTAAGCCCTTTTAGCGGTTGCTTTCCCTCGTTTTCAATCGCCATCGTCGGATTTACGCCGACTTTTTTTAGCTTATTTATGACAGCCAGATTTTTCCGCTCTTTGAAAAACAGGCTCACGGCGCCCGCTATCCGCGGCCCGACCTCGTCAATAACGGTCAACTCCTCAACGCTGGCGGCCATGAGCCCGTCAAGATTCCCGAACCGTGGCGCCAGCACTTCCGCAACGTGACTGCCGACATGTCTTATCCCCAAAGCGAACAATAATCTGTCCAGAGGACGCGCCTTGGACGCCGCGATAGCTTTGTGCAGATTATCCTCCGCTTTGTGGCTTTTTCCCGAAGACTCTTTGCGGCCGGCCGCTTTTACCAGATCGTCGACGTTCAGTGTGTATATGTCGGCGATATCTTTTACCAGGCCGGAAGCTAATAGATTGCCTACCACCGCCGGACCCATGCCCTCGATATCCATCGCCTGACGACTACTAAAATGGACCAACCGCTCAAACACCTGTTTTGGGCAAGCGATGTTGGTACAGCGGCTGACGGCCTCCCCCTCTAACCTGACAACGTTGGCCCCGCATTCCGGGCAAATCTTAGGCATTTCATAAACCTTTTCCGCACCGGTGCGCTTGCTGGGAATAGGTTCTATGACCTCGGGAATAACATCGCCGGCGCGGTGGACTAAGACCCAATCGCCGATCCGTATGTCCTTGCGGCCTATCTCATCCTCATTGTGCAAAGTCGCCCGGCTCACTGTAACCCCGCCGACCTCGACCGGTTCCAGCATCGCGATGGGAGTGATAGCCCCCGTCCGCCCGACGCTGGGCAGGATATCAAGCAGCCTTGTGGTCTGCTCCTCAGGCGCAAACTTATAAGCCACCGCCCATCTGGGCGTCTTTGATGTGGCGCCTAATTCTTCCTGCCAATCGAAACGATTGACTTTGACGACCGCGCCGTCTATCTCATACGGCAGGCTGTGTCGCCCCTCCTCCCACAGACGGCAAAACTCGCCCGCCTGGACTCCTGTTTCGACCAAGCGGTTATTAGGATTCGTCGGAAACCCGGCGCTTTTCAGCCACTCCAGCGCTTCCCACTGGGTTCGGTGACGCACACCTTCAACGTAGCCGAGCGCGAATACGAAGATCGCCAAGCCGCGTCGGGCGGTAACCTTGGGATCAAGCTGCCTGAGCGAGCCGGCGGCGGCGTTTCGCGGATTCGCGAAGAGTGTCTGCCCCTCTTCCCGGCGTTCTTCGTTTATCTCCTTAAACTGCTCCTTAGTCAGATAAGCTTCCCCGCGCACCTCCAGGACGGGCGGGGCCTTTCCCGCCAATCGCAAAGGCAGGACTTTGACGGTCTTCAGGTTGTCGGTAACGTCTTCGCCGACAGACCCATCGCCGCGAGTCGCCCCGCCCCGGTAAACACCGTTTTCATAGAGGAGCGACACTGCCACCCCATCCATCTTGAGCTCACAGACATACTCTACGGCTTTGGCGGCGAGGCTTTTGCTTATTCGGGTAAAATACTGCTCGAGTTCGTCCGGTACGAAGATATTGGCCAGGCTCAACATTTTTTGCCGGTGGACGACGGGAGTGAAGGTCGTCGTTGGCGCGGCGCCGACTCGTTGGGTCGGCGATTCCGGAACTAGAAGCTCCGGATGGCCTTTCTCCAACGCGATAAGTTCCCGCATGAATTTGTCATATTCCGCGTCCGAGATTTCCGGGGAATCAAGTGTGTAGTATCTAAAATTATGGTGGTTAATGGTCTCCCGCAGCTCAGCGACCCTTTTAGCGATATCTTCCCGTTTCGGTGATCCAGTCATGTTTAGCAATTCTAAGGTAACTGCGATATTCTTTCCAGAGGGGGTAAATCTAATCTCATGAATCTCGATGAGGTGTTCGATTACGCCATCGACCAAGAAATAAACGCCATGGAATTCTACGAACGCTCGGCGGCACAGACGGATAATGCCGAAGCCGCGGCGCTTTTCAGAAGCTTGGCCAGGATGGAGGCCGCCCATCGCCGGGCTCTGGAAAACGAGAAGGAGATAATAGCCGGTGCCGGGGCTTTTAAGGCGCCTAAAAATGAACAACCTTCTCCCGAGGATGAGAGGGTGACTTCTCTCGAGCGAATGACCGGGGTTTTAAAAGAAGCCAATGTAGAACTGACCAACAGACACCGCCGGGTCCAGGCGGAACTCGAGACCGCCGGTCAGATACAAGAAGCGCTCCTCCCGAGAAAAGCGCCCCAATTGCCCGGTTTATCGATCAGCGTCAGCTGTTCGATGGCTGAGCAAATCGGCGGCGATTACTATGATTTTCTGCTTACTCCCCGGGGTCTGCTGGCCTTTACTATCGCCGACGTCAGCGGCAAGGGCTTGCCGGCGGCGATGTTGATGATGGCCATGCGCACTCTCTGGCGGTCGAAAATACGTGAAGACGAATCTCCCCACCTGGTCTTAGAAAGTATGGCGGCTGAATCCACAGCTGAGCTGCAGCAAAACGATCAATTCGTCACCATGATAACCGCTGCTTATGATGTCGATGCGCACCGGCTGACTTTCGCCAATGGCGGTCACTGGCCGCCACTTGTCTTCTTTACGGGCGACGACGACTTTACCCCGATGCCCACCGGCTGGCTGCCCCTGGGGCTCAATGAATCCGATGAATACACCGACCATGTGCTCGATCTTCCCCCCGACAGCCTGGTCGTTCTATACAGTGACGGCATCCTTGACGCCGCCAACCCGGAGGGCGAACGCTTCGGCGAATCGAGGCTTCGCAAACTGATCCTTGACTCCAAAGACCTGGACAGCGATGAGATCCGCGATAGTGTGGCCACCGCTGTCTTTGAATTTTCGCGTGGCCGCCAACAAGACGATGAGACCTTAATCGTTATAAAGCGCCTTAGCTCCCCTTGCTAAGTAAGGGCCTTCTGTTATAATAAAATTCTTTTTGCGGGAGATGTTGAGGCTGCCTCCGAATGTACTTTCAATATTATGAGGCAAATTAAAATCTTGCTTGTCGAAGATAATACTGACCATAGTTTCCTTAGCCAACGCGCTTTTGAGAGCCAAGGAGACCAGTTCTCTTTGGTCGTTGCCAAAACCGGCGCCGAGGCCTTAGCGTATGTGCTTGCGGAAAACTTTGATATCGTCTTCGTCGATCACCACCTCCCCGATACAGACGGCCTCAGTCTGATGAAGAATATCCACAACCTCTTACCTTCGATACCGATTGTCATCACTACAGGCCAAGGGTCAGAAGAGTTGGCGGTTGCCACCTTTAGGGAAGGCGCCGCCGACTATATCATTAAGAACCACAACTATTTTTCCCTTCTGCCGAAAGTGGCGCTTCGAGTTCAGCGAACCAAACGGCACGACGGTAAACTGGGTAGACCCGCCTTCAGCGCCGAAAAAGTCTATGAGCAGATACTTTCGGCCAGCGCCGATCTGATGGACGTTCATGCTTCCTCTCTCATGCTGTATAACGAGGACAAAGGCCATCTTGAGACCAAAGCCCACCGGGGCTTAAGCCACAACTATTTAAATCAAGTCCAACCCCGACTCGGAGAAAGTCTCGAAGGCCGGGCCGCCGCCGAATCCCGTGCCGTCTTCATGCACAATGTCGCCGACGAGCCAAGCTATCTTTTTAAAGACTTAGCGGACAATGAAGGCATCCGTTCAGCGATGTCGGTACCTTTTATCGTCGATGAGACCACCAAGGGCGTCCTGAACTTGTACAGCCACAACGTGAGCCATTTCAACAACGGCAACGAAAAGCTCACCTCACACCTCGTCAAGCTGTCCACTATCGCTCTGCAGAACCTAAAGCTTTATTATAAGGAGCACCATATCGCCGAAACACTCCAACGCAGCCATTTTCCCGATATCGCCAGTCGTTTTGAGGACTGGGAGGTCGCCCACCGCTACAAAGCGAGCATGGAGGAATCCCTGCTCGGCGGCGATTTTTACGATATGTTCCCCGTCTCCGGCAACCGGCGCGCCATAGTCGTGGCCGACGTTTCCGGAAAAGGCATCAGTGCGGCGGCGCAAACAGCGATGGTCAAGCACACGTTAAGAAGCTACGCTCTTGACGATCCCGATCCGGCCGCCGTCCTCTCCCGCACTCACAATGCGTTCTGCGCTTACATGCACACGGACCATTTCGTTACGATCTTTTACGGCTTGATCGACTCAGCCACGCGAACCATATCCTATTGTTCCGCCGGACATCCCCCGGCGCTCTGGTTCTCCGCCCGCGACAAGCGGATCAAAGACCTAACCGAGGTCCACATGCCGGTCGGCGCCTGGCATGACAAGGTTACCTATGCGACCAGCTCAATTACTTTTGAGCCGGGCGATACCTTGCTTGTCTATACCGACGGTTTGACCGATTGCCGCAAGACCGGTCTTCGCACCGGCGAGCTGTTCGGCCAGGCTAATCTTGAAAAACTTTTTGGTGGCCTGGCCGACAAAAATGTTGAAGAGATAGCGGACGGCATCTTCAGCCATGTGATTCAGTTCAGCGCCGGTAAACTGCGTGATGACGTGGCGTATTTTGTCGTTAAATTAACTGAGCCCGCATGAAGGTGCCGAACTACACAACCCGGATGATACTGGCGTATTTGCTCTTAGCGCTGCTGGCCGGCATCTTGGGGGTCGGCGGCATATATCGGATACGCGGTTCCCTCCAGCAAATGCAGGAAAAATCTCTAGATAACAAGAGGCAGGTCAAACTTGCGCTTGACCTGCACGAAGCAGTGGAACAACGACGCAAGGCCGAGACGTTTTATCTAAACATAAGAAGTCAAAACTATGCTCGTGCCTGGGACCGCGCCGACAAGCAATTTTCTCAAGTCCTCGACACTCTTCGCCGAACGCAAGAAAACAAGTCATCATACCCAGTGCTGGCTAGCATCGGCCGGGCAAACAGTAAAGTCAGGCAAAACTGGTTTGTTGTGAGAGCCAATAGCTCCGTGAAGGCGACAGATAATCACGCCCCGCAAGATATTTCGCGTCTTGAATCGTTGATCGACGGTTATACTGAAGCAAACAGCTTGGCGACCGGCGTGGTTGAGAGAAATGCTCTGCGAGAAACCAATCTGACGCTCTTTGGCAACCTTTTATTCGCGGGGCTGGTCTTAGGCCTGGCGGCTGTCATGGCCATATACTTAAGCAAAACCTTAAGAAAACCTCTGGCCGATCTCTTGACCGCGACCCAAAGGATCGCCCAGGGCCAACTCGGTCACCACATCGACCTGGACCGGACCGATGAGATCGGCGCCCTGGCCGCCGCTTTTAATGAGATGAGTTCCGAACTGCATCGAAAAGACATTCAAATTATGGGCCAGATCGGGCAGCTTCTAAAGACCAAGTCCTTGCTTGAAAGCTACAGTTACGACCTCGAAAAGAAAAACAAGGAGATGGAGAGCTTTATCTATTCCGTCTCCCACGATTTGAAAGCTCCGCTCATCGCCATTCAAGGGTTCCTGACGATGTTTGCCGATGAATTCAGCTCGACATTGTCTACTAAAGCCGGTTTCTATCTGGGCCGGGTCAAGGCAAACAGCGAGCACATGCAGACACTCATCCGGCAACTGCTGGAGCTGTCACGGGCCGGACAAACGGTCAAGCAGTTTACATCTGTCTCCACCCGGCAGATCGTCCAGCAAGTGATTGACGATCTCCACCTGCAGATAGAGGCAAAAAACGCGGAAATTCTAGTTCTGGGAGATTGGCCGACGGTGGCCGGCGAACCTATTCGTATTAGGCAAGCGCTAACCAACTTGGTTGACAATGCCTTGCACTATAGCAACCCCGGGGTTCCGATCAAGATTGAAATATTCGTGAAGGAAGTCGACGGGGCCTGGCGCTGGCACGTTAAAGATAATGGTATCGGCATCGATCCGTCTTTCCAAGCCAAGGTCTTTGAGATGTTTGAGCGCTTGACCGATTCGCATGAGAAGAATGCCAACGGGACCGGAATCGGGCTCGCGATTGTCAAGAAAATAGCGGAAAGCCATGGCGGTGAGGCGGGAGTTGAGTCAAAATTGGGCAAAGGTTCGACGTTTTATTTTGAGATCTCAAGCAAACTTAATGTCAGCGGTAAAGCAAATGTGGAGGTACAAGTATGAGTCAGGCTGTTGATGTATTGTTGGTAGAGGATAACGACGATCACATTTTTCTAACCAAAAAGGCGCTGGAAAGATTTTCGGACGCCGCGAACCTGACGGTCCATGTGGTCAAGGATGGGGTTCAAGCGATTGATTTTATTAACAAAAAGACGCCCCATGAGGGCGCCCCGACTCCCGACCTTATATTGCTTGATATAAAATTGCCGAACAAAAATGGTTTTGAGGTACTCGCCGGCATCAAAGGGGACGAGCGCCATCGCCGCATCCCGGTGGTGATGTTGACAAGCTCCGATGCCGATGTGGATATCGAACAAAGCTATGGTCTGGGCTCAAACAGCTATATCACCAAGCCCATAAAAACGGACGAGCTCTTTAAGAAATTAAGAGATATCCCGCACTATTGGATCGAGATCAACACTTTGCCGCCGAAATCGGAGTAGGGGTCAAGCCCCTGTAGGAACTGCGCACGAGGGGGCCGCTGATAATACGTGTCAGCCCCGCGTTTTGCGCGTATTTAGCCAAACCCATAAATTCGGCCGGCCGGTAATAACGGTCGACCGGCCAATGGCGCTCGGAAGGCGCCAGGTACTGGCCTAGAGTCATGGTTTTGACGCCGGCGGCGGCGATTTCGTCCAGCGTTTCCCTGATTTCCGCCCGGGTTTCACCCAAGCCGACCATCATCCCGGATTTAGCCGGCAGCCCGGCGGCCGCCAGTCGCCTGAGTAAAGTTAAAGATAGACGATAATCCGCCGTTGGCCGCAATTTCGGCCACAAGCGGGCCACTGTTTCAATATTGTGTCCGATGATGTCCGGGCCCGCTGCCGCCACTTCCTCTAAAGCTCGCCAGTCGCCGCCGAGATCGGGAATCAACACTTCGATGCGACAGCCGGGAGCCATCTCCCTGATCGCGGTCACCGTAGCGGCAAAGAATCGGGCGCCGCCGTCATCGAGGTCATCCCGTGTGACCGAGGTGACGACAACGCTGCTTAGCTCAAGCGAGGCAACCGCCTCGGCCACGCGCACGGGCTCCGTTGGATCGGCGGCCGGGGGGCGGCCATGGCCGATCCGGCAATATCCGCAGGATCTCGTACAAACCGGGCCCAATATCATTATGGTCGTTTCGCCGCGGGCGAAGCATTCCCAAATATTCGGGCAACCGGATTCCTGGCAGACCGTCAACAAATTCCCGGCCTTGACGGCTTGGGATATCCGCTCGAATTCAGGACTTGTCCTTGCCTTTACTTTTAACCAACGGGGACGCTCCGGCATATCGACTCCTTATCTGAAAACACGGCCGCAAACCGACCGGCAAAGACGCGGGCCACCGAGGCCATGTCAAGCTCCCGCCCGGTTATTCGCTTGACGCTGGTCGCCTTAACCCCTTCTAATCCGCACTGCTTGATCAGGTCAAACGGTCTCAAATCGTTGTTTATATTGATAGACAGTCCGTGGCTGGTCACCCACCGCTCGGCCCTGATGCCGATGGAAGCGATTTTCCGCTCCCCGCACCAGACGCCTGTCCGCCCCGGCCGGCGAGCCCCGATGACCTCAAACTCAGCCAGCGTCGCGATAACCGAGGCCTCCAAGCGTCTCAAGTAATCATGCAGGTCCTTGCCGGCGCTCAGATCGACGATAGGATAGGCCACGAGCTGACCCGGCCCGTGATAAGCGGCGCCGCCGCCCCGATCGACATTAAAAAACTCTATCCCCAACTGAGCGAGCCTTGCCTCCCCTACGTTTAATTGTTCCGGTCCGCCGCCGCTGCCTATGGTGATGACCGGATAGTGTTCCATCAATATGAGCTGGTCGGGGAGTTCATTGGCTTTCCGGGCCGCGACCAGGGCGCGCTGCAACTCGAGCGTTTCTTCATAGCGCCGCAGGCCCAGCTGTCTTACCTCTAGAGGCCCGGACGCAAAGCGGCCGGGCCGGTCTTTCATCCGCCGACCGGCGACAACAACTCGTCGCCGAAGTCACCCGATTCAAGCCGGCGCTTGATGCCGGTCAAGAATTGTGTTGCCCCCGCGCCGTCGTTGACCCGATGATCGTATGAAAGGCCGAGGTTGACCATGTGGCGCACAGCTATGGCTGAATCGACCACGACGGGGCGCTCGACGATCGCCTCCAAGCTCAGAATGGCCACTTGCGGTTGATTGATAATCGGCGTCTGGATAATCGAGCCGAAAGATCCGGGGTTGGTTATAGTGAACGTACCTTCGTGGACTTCATCGGGACGCAACTTCTCGCTTCTGGACCGCTCGGCCAGATCGTGAATAGCCGCGGCCAGGCCTGAGATGTTGAGCCCCTCGGCGCCTTTTATGACCGGCACTATCAGGCCGTCCGGAATGGTCACGGCAATCCCTAAATTAACGTAGTGCTTTAAGATAAGGTTATCCCCATCTAAGACGGCATTGAACGCCGGCCACTCTTCCAGCGCCTCCACGAGCGCCCGGCAAACAAACGGCAGATACGTCAGATGGTAGCCATTCTGCCGCTCGAACTCTTCCTTGTGCGCCCGCCGGAGGTTGACGACCTTTTCCATGTCCACCTCGACGATAACCGTGACATGCGCCGATGTCCGCAAGCTACGCATCATATGTTCGGCAATCGCTTGACGAATATGGCCAAGCGGCACTATCTCCTCCCGGCCGGCCGGCTTTTGCTCGGCGGCCACCGGCGCCGGCTGCACTGCCGGCTCAGCCTGGTAGCCCAGGACATCCTTTTTCGTTACCCGACCGCCTTCTCCGGTCCCTGATATTTGGGTAATGTCCACGTTCTTTTCTTTCGCCAGTCGGCGCACTATAGGGGAAATGAACTTGCCCGTGTCGGGTGGATGTTCGGGCTCTGGAACCGCGCTCGCCGACGGCGCCGCAACCGCCGCAACCGCTTGGCCGTCGATCAGCGCCAGTTCCGTCCCGACCGCGACCTTGCCGCCCTCGGGGACCATAATCTTGTTCACAATGCCCGAATCCGGCGCGGGGATCTCGGTGTCCACTTTATCAGTGGATATCTCCACGATCATTTCATCTTTTTCAATCGGTTCGCCTTCCCGCTTCAACCAGCGGATGACGGTCCCCTCGGTTACGGTCTCTCCCAATCTCGGCATCACTAAAATACTCATCTCTAGTACCTCGCCAGTTTCTCTATCGCGGCGGTTATATCAACGACTTGTGGCAAATAGGCGTCTTCGAGCGGCGGGCTGAAAGGGATGGGGGTGTCCGGCGGGGCTATCCGGACGATCGGTCCGTCCAGATACTCAAAGGCCGCTTCGCTTATCGTCGCCGTCAATTCAGCCGCCACACCATAGGAAAAATTATCTTCACAAACAACCACAGCCTTGCCGGTCTTCTTAACGCTGCCGACCAACGTCTCGCGATCGAGCGGCGTTAGCGTTCTGACATCCACCACCTCGACTGAGATAGATTTTTCCGCCAAACCTTCAGCCGCCTCGATAGCTTTATGAAGCATCGCCCCATAAGAAATAACCGTAACGTCGTTCCCTTCCCGCCGTACAAGCGCCTTTCCGAGCGGCACTTCATAGGCTTCCTTAGGCAGCCGTTCTTTAAGACGCCGGTAGAGGTATTTGTGCTCAAAGAAAATCACGGGATTTTCCTCCAGGATCGCGCTCTTGAGCATACCTCTGGCGTCAAAAGGCGTCGCCGGGGCCACAACTTTTAGACCGGGCGTGTGCGCGAACCACCCTTCCGGGCTCTGGGAATGAAACGGGCCGGCGCGCAGACCGGCGCCGGACGGGGCTCTGATGACAAGCGGCACCGGGTCTCCGGTTCGATAATGGATTTTTGCGGCCACGTTGACGATCTGGTCCCAGCCGCAAGAGATGAAATCAGCATATTGGACTTCCACGACCGGCCGCAGGCCCATCAACGCCGCGCCCACGGCGGCCCCGATAAACCCGGATTCACAGAGAGGCGAATCGATTACGCGCTTGGCCCCGAACTTATCGAATAGGCCTTTGGTCACCTTAAAAGCGCCGCCATAAACACCGACATCTTCGCCGATGATAAAGACTCTGCTGTCCTCTTCCATCGCTTCCCGAAGCGCTTGGTTGATCGCGTCGAGATAGGTTGACTCTTGGCTTTGGAGCTCCATGCCCGCCGCCGCTTTCTGTTCAGTGATAGACACCGGTCGTCACCTCGCTTGGATCGGGGAGGGGGCTCGCTTCCGCAAAATCAACCGCGTCCTTTATTTCGTTGCCGACCCGAGTAGCTAAAACCTCGCGCTCGTCGTCATTAAACCAGTCCAGCCCCGTCAAATACTCTTCATATCGCTTGATCGGATCTTTCTTTTCCCACTCCTCGAGCGAGGCTTTAGGCACATAGTCATAAGGGTCGTGACCGGCATGGCCGCGCATCCGCATAGTTTTAGCTTCGATCAAGCTCGGACCCCGCTCTGTCCGGGCATTGTCCACAGCCGCCAGCGTGGCTTCATGCACAGCTAAAACGTCGTTGCCATCGACCGTCCGGCCGGGAATCCCGTATCCCGCCGCGCGGTCCGCTATGTCGGCTATCTTCATTTCATTCTCATTCGGCGTTGAATAGGCATATTTATTGTTAATTACGAAAAAGACCACCGGCAGATTCATGACGGCCGCTAAATTCAGAGCCTCGTGCCAGTCGCCGCGGCTGGTCGCTCCGTCGCCGCAATAGGCCAAGGCCACCCTATCTTCACCCCGATATTTAAAAGCCAGGGCCGCCCCGGCCGCCACGGGATAAAAATCCGGCAGCATGCTGACCGTGGTAAAGATGCCCTTACTCAAATCGCCCAGATAATCCGCCTCGCCCCGCCCCCTGGTCGGCCCCGTTACTTTTCCGTAGTGCTGGGCCATTATCGACTTAACATCCATGCCGCGCGGCAACATCGCCATCATATCCCGATGAGTCGGGGCTATCACATCCCCGGTCTTAAGCGCATATGCGCTGCCGATGTACGAGGCTTCCTGCCCCCGCCCCAGATAGATCGCCCCCGGGATACGGCCTTGCCGGTAGAGGGCCTCCAGACGCTCTTCAAAGGCCCGGCCCAGGAGCATGTAGTAATACATATCCATCAGTTGCTCTTTAGTTGGTTCCAATTTCCTCTCCCGCCTTCCGACTCCATAGATTCCTGCTTCCGCAGGAATGACAAGCCCCCGTACTCCCGATTTCTGATCTCTGATCTCTGATTTCTTTACAACAAATGCAACGGCTTCCCCGCGAGCTTCAAGCTCGCTTCCCCTATCGCCTCGGAATATGTGGGATGGGGATGAAGAAAGCGCGCCACATCATCGGCCTGCGCATCCCAGCCAATGACAAGCATGGCTTCCGATATCATCTCGGTTACCTTGGCCCCGACCATATGGATGCCAAGGACCCGCCCGCCCTCTTCAGCGACGATTTTAGTTTCACCGATATCTTCGTTGGCGATGCGCGCTCTTGAGTTGATTTTAAAAGGCACCCTGACTATCTTGACCGGCTGGCTTTTTTCTCCGGCCGCCGCCTCCGTCAAACCAACCGAGGCCATCTCGGGAAAACTGTAGACGCAATGCGCCACGGCGTTGTAGTCGACAGGCTCCGGGTTTAAGCCGCTTATGACTTCAGCGACAAAAATGCCTTCGGCAAAGGCCGCGTGGGCCAATTGCGGTGTCGGCAGAAGATCGCCGACCGCGTAAACGCGAGGCCTGGATGTTTGCAGGTTCGAGTCGACCACCGCGCCCTGCTTGCCGATCTTGACCCCTGCCTCCCGCAGTCCGTCGGCAACCGGCTGCCTGCCCACGGCGACCAGCATCTTTTCGGCCCGCAGAACCTGCGTCCCGGCTGTTGTCGCCACCTCGACGCGAAGCTGACCGTTGCGGCTGACCGACTCGACGCGGGACCCGAGCATCAGCTTTATGCCCCGGCCCTCGAGCGCCCGGGTCAACGCCGCCGTTATCTCAGCATCTTCCCGGCCCATTAGCGCCGGCTCCATCTCCACCAGCGTCACGTCCGCGCCAAAGCTGCGCCACAGGGAGGCGAATTCCACGCCTACGTAGCCGCCGCCCAGCACGATCACCGACCGGGGAACGCTCTCTAAATTTAAGGCATGGTCGCTGGTGATAACGACTTCCCCGTCAACGGTCACGCCGGGCGGTATCTTAGGCTTGGAACCTGTAGCTAATACCAGGTGCTTAAAACCCAAGCGCCGGACACCCTGCTCCGTACCGACCGCGACCTCATCGCCCGCCAAGAGGCGGCCCTCGCCTTTTATTAAGTCGACCTGCCGGCCTTTTACGAGCTCCCACAAACCCTGGTAGATAGAGGCGACGACCTCGTTCTTGGCTTTAAGGACCTCCTCGAAGTCCACTCTCGCATCGTCCGCATGAATGCCAAACCGGCCGGCCTGCCTTGTTTGTTCCAGCAGTTCAGCCGTGTGAAGCAGGGATTTAGTCGGAATGCAGCCACGATGGACGCAGGTGCCGCCGAGCTTATCGCGTTCGATGATGGCGGCGCTTAAGCCCAGCTCGCGCGCTCTAAACGCGGCCGAGTAACCGCCTGTGCCGCCGCCCACTATTAGCAAATCGTATCGATCAGTCACAAGAGACTTATGCCCTCTCGCAACCCGGGTAAAACGATGACAAGCCAATGGGCGCTTCGTGGTTTCTTAAGTGATATAATTTTGCGCATGCATGCCGATGGTCAAAACCCGCGTGAAATAAGCGAGCAAGCTGAGCGGGAGCGACTGTCGCCATACGCCCAACGGGCCGCCGCCAGCCGGGGGCGGGCTAAAGAGATACCCGACGACCCTGTGCGCACATGCTACCAGCGCGATCGCGACCGAATCCTTCATTCAAAGGCTTTTAGGCGCTTGACCCACAAGACCCAGGTATTTCTGGCCCCGGAAGGGGACCACTACCGCACTCGTTTGACCCATACGCTGGAGGTAAGCCAGATATCCCGCACCATCGCCCGCGCCCTGGCCTTAAACGAGGACCTGACGGAAGCCATCGCCTTAGGCCACGATCTCGGACACACTCCCTTCGGCCACGTCGGCGAAGACGCTTTGCGCGCCACCGGCAAGCTCGGTAAACCCTTTAAGCACAACGAGCAGAGCCTCAGGGTGATCGACGTTATCGAATACGAGGGCGCCGGTCTAAATCTGACCTGGGAAGTGCGCGACGGTATCTTAAATCACACCGGCGATACGTTGCCGGCGACTTTAGAGGGCCAAATCGTCAGAACAGCCGACCGGATCGCGTACATAAACCATGATATCGACGATGCGGTTCGAGGCGGGATCATCACGGAGGCCGAGTTGCCGCCGGAACCGGTCAAGTTCTTCGGGCGCCATCATGGCCTGCGTATCAACGCTATGGTTAATGACATGATCGCCGTCAGCGCCGGCCGGGATACGATAGCTATGAGCGATGCCGGCCTGCTTCACATGAACGAACTGCGCGATTTCTTATTCGCCAGAGTCTACACGGATTCCGACGCAAAAACCGAGGACGCCAAAGCCGAGTTGATCGTCCGGTCGCTATTCGACTACTATTTCGACCATCCGGATGAGATGCCGGCTGAGTTTAGACCCGGCCCCGGCGATGACGTAGCTATCCATGTGGTCGATTACGTAGCCGGCATGACGGATCGCTTCGCCATCAAGACGTATCTATCTTTATTTGTGCCGAAGGCTTGGATGGTTTAAGACCATGCGCTAACTTGACAGTCGGCATTGCTATATTGTATAGACCAAATGGCATATAAGGCATTGCTTATCTAGTATTGGAGAGGGGTCACATATGGATCTGGCGGTTTACGGTCTGCTTGCGGGCGCGGTCGGCTTAGGGGTCGCCGCATTTTTTGCTTTCTGGGTCTTGCAGCAGGACCCGGGTTCGGAAAAGATGGTTGAGATATCCAAACACATCCAGGAGGGCGCAATGGCTTTTCTCACCCGGGAATACCAGGCCATTGCCATCTTCCTACTATTCGTCGCCGGACTCATATTATTCTGGCTCCGCCAGCCGTACACGGCCGGCGCTTATTTAGTCGGAGCCATCTTCTCCGGGACCGCCGGCTTTGTCGGCCTGACTATCGCGACGCGGGCCAACTCACGCACAACCCACGCGGCCAAATCCGGCCTTAGCAAAGCCCTCAAAGTGGCGTTTCGGGGCGGCGCCGTCATGGGCCTGACAGTCGCCGGGCTTGGTCTGATCGGAATGAGCCTCTCTTTTATTATCTTTGTAAATGTGGTCAAGATGCCGTTCCAGCAGGCGGCTCAAACTATCGCCGGCTTCGGCTTGGGCGCCAGTTCCATCGCGCTTTTCGCCCGTGTCGGCGGCGGTATCTACACGAAAGCGGCCGACGTCGGCGCCGACCTGGTCGGCAAAGTCGAAGCCGGCATCCCGGAAGACGACCCGCGTAACCCCGCGGTCATCGCCGATAATGTCGGGGATAATGTCGGCGACGTGGCCGGTATGGGCGCCGACCTTTACGAATCTTATGTCGGCTCCATCGTGGCCCCGATAGCGCTTGGCGCCATCCTCTTAAAATCAAACCCGGCTACCGGTATGCTTTTGCCGTTAATGATAGCCGCCGTCGGGATGATCGCTTCGGCTGTCGCCTGCTTTTTTGTCCGCTCCAAAGAGGGCGGCAACGCCGGGCGGGCGCTGAGCGCCGGCACTTACGGCGCCGCGGGCATAACTGTCGTAGCCTCCTACTTCCTGGTCACGACCATGCTTGGCGGGGTGTCGGAAGTCGTCAATCCGGTCGGTTTTTTTGTCGCTATCGTCGCCGGCCTGGCAGCCGGCATGGCCATCGGCCAGATTTCCGAAATATATACTTCATCCAGCTTTAAGGCGGTCAAAGAAATCGCCGAGAGCGCCCGCACCGGCGCGGCCACCGTAATCCTTGGCGGCCTGGCCAGCGGCATGCGCAGCACCGCCTGGTCGATAATCATCTTGGTGGCGGCGATCGCGGCGGCGTTTAAAGCCGGCGAATGGGCCATGCTCGGCGGCGGCATTTACGCCATTGCCTTATCGGCCATCGGCATGCTCAGCACCACCGGCATCGTCGTCGCCGTCGACGCCTACGGCCCTATCGCCGATAACGCCGGCGGCATCGCCGAGATGTCCGGAGAACCGCCGGAAGTCAGAAAGATAACGGACAACCTCGACTCCGTCGGCAACACGACCGCCGCCATCGCCAAAGGGTTCGCGGTAGCCTCGGCCGCCGTTACCGCTCTGGCTTTGTTTAAGGCATACACCGAGGTCGCCCATATTACATCGATCGACTTGACTCAGTATCAGGTAGTTGTCGGCCTCTTCCTGGGCGGGATGTTCCCGTTCCTCTTCGCCTCAATGGCCATTAAGGCCGTGGGCCGCGCCGCTTTCAAGATGATCGAAGAAGTGAGGCGCCAATTCCGCGAGATAGCCGGCCTCAGAGAGGGCAAGGAAGGAGCCAACGCCGACTACGCGAAATGCGTCGATATCAGCACGGCGGCGGCGCTCAGAGAAATGCTCGTTCCCGGCGCCCTGACTGTCTTTAGCCCTATCGCTATCGGCCTGTGGGATAAGACCGCTCTCGGCGGTTTTCTGGCCGGCGCCCTGGTCTCCGGCTTTTTGCTCGCCATCATGATGGCCAATTCCGGCGGCGCCTGGGATAACGCCAAGAAATATATTGAAGAAGGAAACGTCGGCGGCAAAGGTTCGCCGGAACACGCGGCGGCTATCGTCGGCGATACCGTGGGCGACCCCTTTAAAGACACGGCGGGCCCGTCCATGAACATATTGATTAAAGTAATGACTGTCGTTTCACTAGTTTTTGCGCCAATTTTCCTTAAGTAGCTTGACAGTACATCCGCAGGCTGCGATAATTTGCCAATCTTGGTACGCAATGAAAAACCCGACAGCATAGAGTTAGGCGCAGTAGTCGAAGGAAAAGTCGTAAAAATTACGAACTTCGGAGCTTTTTTGGATTTACCGGACGGTAACTCCGGTCTGCTCCATATTTCCGAGATCGACCATTCATTTGTCAAAGATGTTCGCGACTTTATCACCGAAGACCAGGTAGTTGAAGTTAAGGTCGTCGGGGTCAAAGACGATGGTAAGCTGACACTCTCTATAAAGCAGACCACCGAGCCGCAGCAGGCGGAGAGAAAAAGCGTCAGGAGCCACCGCGACCCGGGTTTCGAGAAAATGTTGAAGGGCTACCTGAAATCCAGCGAACAAAGGTTGGCGGATATCAAAAGAAACCGCATGTCGAAGCGGGCGTAGCACAGCCGTCACGGCGCCACGCGGCCCAATCAAGATGTGTCATTCCCGCGAAGCATGTCATTCCCGCGGAAGCGGGAATCCAGAGAAAATAGGTAATCACCCGTCTGAATAGGCGGGTTTTTTGTTACACTACAACTATGGATGATGTAGAGGTAGTCACCCGGCAACTGGGTCGGGAATTGACCTGTAACATGGCGCCTGCCTCGAGGTGCCCCGGCGGATTCCCGGTGGTCGTCAGGAACGCACCTGTTACCAGGGATGGTTCGCCCTTCCCGACCCTTTATTGGCTCACTTGTCCAGCGCTTTGCGCTGATATCTCGCGCCTCGAGGCCGCCGGCGCTGTGGCTGCTTTCGAGCGGCTTTTGCAATCGCCAAAGACGCGGGCGGCCTTGCTCGCCAGCGATCTCGCCTATCGACATGCACGCGCCGGCGGGGCCGCGCTTGGGGATGTGGGCATCGCCGGCAATAGCGACCCCCTCCGCCTTAAATGTCTCCACGCCCATGCCGCCGACTATCTGGCCGCCGGCCTTAATCCCATCGGCAAAAAAGTGCTGGAGTCGGCGCCTATGCCCTCTGACTGCCGTATCTGTGCGGGCCAGTGATAGTCGCGGCCATCGATATCGGCACGAACTCGACCCGGTTGCTGGTAGCTGCGGTAAACGACGGGGTCATCACCAAAGAGCTTTACCGGCAATCGGTAATTACGCGCCTGGGCCGGGGCGTCAACGGCGCCGGCCGACTAAGCGCGCCGGCCGTCGAGCGAACCCTTGAAGTATTGCGTGATTATGCGAAGATCGCCGGCGCCAGGCAGGCTGACGCTATCAGAGCGGTCGCCACCAGCGCCATGCGCGACGCCGGCAACGCCGCCGATCTCCTGGTCCCCGCAGTCGAGATACTAAACGTCATGCCGGAGATAATAGCCGGGGAGGACGAAGCCGCCCTGACGTATAAGGGCGTTTTGGCCGATGAAGACACTCGCGCCCTTGGTCCGAAGTTTCTCGTCATCGATATCGGCGGCGGCTCGACCGAGATCATCTTGGGCGACGATCAAGGTCCAAAACGTTTAAGAAGCCTGCCGCTCGGCTGCGTCCGCCTGACGGAGGCTTTTTTTACCGCCGACCCGCCGCCGCCCGGCGAGATAACGGCTTTAAGGCTGAACGTTCGCCGAAGCCTTGACGACAACTTCAGCCACGCTGTCGGGGCAGGCGCCGTCCCGATCGCTGTTGCCGGCACGCCGACAAGTCTGGCGGCGATCGAGTTGAAATTGGCCGTTTACGACCGCGACAAAGTGCATAGATATAAACTCAGCCGCGACACCGTCGCCCGGCAGTTGGAAATGCTCGCCTCCCTGCCGCTGGCGGGGCGAAAAGAGATAGTCGGGCTCGAGCCGGATCGAGCCGACGTAATTATTTCCGGCGCAGCGATACTTCTGGAGATAATGACTTTCTTCAAATTTGACTATGTCCTCGTCAGCGAGCGCGATATCTTAGACGGGGTGGCGTTGAGCTGAGCCCCCCACTTTGCTATGCTGTCAAGGCTGACGGACAAGCCCTTGAGTAAACCGTAAAAAGTAAGAAGGGGCGCCTGGCGGCGCGGGCCGGTGGTGGAATCGGCAGACACAACGGACTTAAAATCCGTTGCTCGTAAGAGCGTGAGGGTTCAAGTCCCTCCCGGCCCACCATAAGCGATTAAGTGACTCGCCCGGGCCTTCGGCCCGGGCTCGGATATTAGCGCGCGCCATATAAGACCAGGGGCTTTTCAAGTTTACTCCCAGAACTCCCTCGGTCAAGCGGCGGTTCGAGCCGTTGATTTTAAGGAAATCTCGCAGAGCTGCGAGATTTCTTTGGCGCACAGTATCTTCCAAGCTAGAAGCCTCAATGACCCAATTCCGGGTGAGTTCGAGCCGATTGTCGCCTTGGCGCTCGAAATCATTAATCCGTTGCTCGATTTGCGCTTTAGCTTCCATTAACGTGTTCTTCTTGCGCTTAAATTCCGCTTCCTCTAAAGCACCATCGAGATAGACATCGAGCAACCGATCAAT